>CAKUMQ010000041.1 GCA_934667845.1 uncultured Eubacteriales bacterium
ATCAGGGAATTTACGCGGCAGAGCACCTGCCCGTTGACGGCGGCAAACTCCACCTTGCGGTCATGCGGCGTGAAGACACCGTCCACGCCGTTTTGTCCGGCGCAAAACAGCCCGTCCTCGGTTTTTTCGACCGGCGTAAGCTCCTGCGCCCAGCCCTCGCCGAAAAATTTGCTGTAGTCCATGCGAGACATCCTTTCTCTGTGCCTGTTCAGCGGGCTGCCGTGGTATCGCCGGGCTGCAGCGTGACTTTGGCTTTGCCGACCTCCGGCGTCTGCTGCGGGGTCTCCAGCTGGCATATGCTGACCTCCGCCGCGAGCTTGCCGATCTGATAAAAATCCTGTGCCACAGTGGTCAGCCGCCGCTCACCCGGCAGGGGCAGGGCAAGCCCGTCAAAACCGACAATGCCGATCGTTCCCGGCACATCCAGCCCGAGCTCGCGGCAGGCGGAATAGACCCGGCGGGCAAAAAAGTCGCCGGTGCAGAACAGGCCGATCCGCTTGTCGGGAAATTCCCGGACAAGCTGCCGCAGCGTCTGCTCCACCGCGTAGGGAGCGTCCTGCTCCGAGCCGAGCAGCCGGTGGCAGTAGGTAAAGCGCCCGCTGTCCTCCCGTATCTCCTCGCAAAAGCCGATATAGCGTTCGCGGATCGACTCGTTGAAGGTCATGTCGACGTCGGTGAGAAAGCAGATGACATCATATCCGCAGTCACGCAGATGCCGCACCGCTGTGACGCCGCCCTCCACGTTGTCCGAGCGGACGCAGGGGAGCTGCGAGCTGAGGATGGGCTGGTCGATCAGCACCATCGGATAGTCCGCGGAAAACAGCCCGTAGACATCGGGGCATTTCATCAGATCCTTGGCGACATAGGCGATCAGCCCGACGCTGACCGAGGCGCGCGCCTCGCCGACGACACGCAGAAAATCCTCGCCGTTATCCTTGCAGTAATGCAGCATGGTGTAGTAGCCGCGCTGGCTCAGCCGCCGTTCAATTCCTTTTAATATATTGGTCTCGTCGAGCCGCGCGGTATCGCGGTACTGGGCAAAGGGCAGCACGACCGAAATGATCTTCGAACGCGCACTGCCGGTGTCCGAGGTGGCGAAGGTTCCCTTTCCCTGAATGCGGTAGACCAGTCCGGCACTGCGCAGATATTCCATGGCCTTGACGACGGTGGGGCGGCTGACGGCAAAGCGCTCGGACAGCTCCTGTTCTGTCGGCAGCCGATCGTGCTCGCGGTAAGTGCCGCCCTGCATCTGCTCGGTCAGATAATCCACGATCTCCTGATATTTGGACACGGTCTTTCTTGCCATTGTCCTTTCCCTCCCGAAACGACCGGACGGTAATTTGTCAGATGCCCGGTCATGTACTTGTTAAGTTGTATTTCCATTATACACCGTTTTATTTGACTTGTCAACGTCTAACAATAAAAATATTTCGTTAAGTTGACTTATCAAATTTATAAAACCATATTCTTGACAAACGTCAAAATAGACAAATGAACAGAAAGAAATCGGTCATGTTGAAACAACTTTTGGTTTTTTTGTGGTAATTTGCAATTTGGTATTGAAAATACAATTCGTCTGTGCTATACTGACAACAGACAAAGGGAAGCGACGTGTGAAAACCGATCGGTCCGGACGACCGGCAGCTGCGCCGCCTTCGCTTTTCCGCTTTGATACCACGGAAGAGAGCTGTTTCTTCTCTATCGGGTATTATATTGTATTCAGAAAGTGAGGATTCTGCAATGAACATCAGCAAAAAAGCACTGTCTCTGCTGTCGGCTGCGGCTCTTTTGATCGTTTTGATCGCCGCAGTGATCCCCATGGCCGTCGGCGCCTCCTCCGATCCCTATGACGGCGCGGAGGTAAAATGGAACGGCACGCTGACGGTGGACACCACGGGCAGCTACGGCACCTCCGGTTGGCAGCCCGTCGGCACCGACGGCACCGTCGACTTCTCCGGCAAGGATTATCTGCTCTTCACCGTGAAGAACAACACCGGCGTCGCGGCGAACCTGTTTTACCTGACGCTGAAATCAAATCAGGCCGCGGGCTATGAGATGAAGCTGCTCGAGGGCGGCAAATACGCGGTCATGGCGAGCGGTGAAGCCACCTTTACCGAAAAGCCGATCGCCAAGGTGCATTTGGATGGCGTGAGCGAGACCGACATGATTACCATGACGGTGCCCGCAGGCGAGTCCGTCGTGCGGCTGCCGCTGGACAGCACCGCCATTTCCGGTCTGGCGACCGACCGTCAGGATGCCTCGGTCAAAAATGACAAGTATGTGCTGAGCATCATCGACACGATGGAGGTCTATGCCAACGCGCCCGGCGCGGGCAGCGACAAGACCGTTGTGCTGACCAAATTTGCCGTCGCGGACAAGGCGGATGCGCCGGAATCCTCGGCTCCCGAGTCCTCTGCACCGGAATCCTCTGCGCCGGAATCCTCGGCTCCCGAGTCCTCCGATCCGGAGCCTGCCGCCCCCTCTGCCCCCGTGTATGAGGCGACCGACAAGATCCAGCTCAACCCCGGTGAAAAGGCGTACTTTATCACCGGCTTTGAGGACAGCGACAACGTCGACATCCTGGTCCAAGGCCAAGCCTCACCTATCCGCGCCGAGATCGTCGCCGAAGGGGCAAACAACGGCGAAAAGGCAATGAAGTTCACCTTTACGGACGGCAGCCAGAACGGCTTTGATACCTACACGCTGGACACCTCCGCAAAGTCGAACTGGACCGGCGCGAAATACATCCAGTTCTACATCAAAAACAACAGCCGCTGCGACAACCCCCTGCAGCTGTTCTATGTCAAGTTCTCCAACCGTCTGCTGACCTATTCCGCCAGGGGCGTCATGCTGTACAACATGAATACCGGCAAATGGACAGAGACGACGATCGTAGGAAACTTCGCCCATGTGATGCCGGACGGCTCCGGACCCGTTCCCTCCGTCAACATTACCGCAGGCTTTGAGGGCTATGTCCGCATCCCGCTCACAGACAGTAACTTCAACCAGCCGCTTGATCTGTCCAATGTCAGCAACATCGAGCTGTACACCATCATCGAAGGCACCCCGGGCAACGAGACGGTCTACATCGACGACTATGCGCTCGTGACCTATGACGGCGACAAAGCGCCCGACTATGTGGACGGCGAGCCGAAGGACGAGCCGGAATCCAAGCCCGAAGAGGAGCTTGATACCACGTTCATCCTCTCCGGCAAGCTGAACGACGAAAACGGCAAGCCTCTCGCGGGCGCCAGGATCACGATGGCGAACAACTCCACCTCCGGCAACCGGACGGCTGTCACCGATAAGAACGGTCAGTTCCGGTTTGACAACGTGAAGTCCGGCTGGGCAGAGCTGACGGTGATCGGCGCAGACGGCACCGACTACGGCTACATCACCTACAATTTCACGGCGGTCAGAGGCGAGACCTCCGCTGTCGGCACCAATGTGAACGTCAGTGTTGACGCCAAGGGGCTGATCGTGACGATCGGTATGGATACGCTGGGACTGGATCCCGTCAGCGTTGCCGAGGGCGTTCTGGACGTCACCCCCGGCACCGACAGCTCCGACACAGCCGGAAGCGACGCGGAATCGAGCGTTCCGGATGCCGTGGATACCGGCGTGACCTCGTTTGCGCTTTTGGCATTTGCCGCCGGCGGGCTTGCCCTCGGGGTTATCGCCGTGAGCAAACGCCGGAAAGCCTGAACCCCATAGACAGAAACGGACAAGGGTCGGCCGGTCGGTCGGCCTTTGCCCCGTAGAGACCCGAAAGGAGTGCATCGGAATGAAACGAAACTGGATTGCCGCCGTTCTGGCTCTCTGCCTGTGCGGCGCCCTCGCGGGCTGCAACGTGAAAGTCAACCCGGGCGAATCCACCCCCGACAGTGCCGCCTCCTCTGTCTCTGACAGCGAGAGCAGCGCCGCCGACGGCGAGAGCACGGCGGAAAGCGAGCCGGACGGCGAATCGCAGCCGGACGCCGACAGCAGCGCAGCGGACAGCAGTGCCGCCACCAAGGGCAGCAGCGTCTCCGACAATACCACCAAAAGCAGCAGCACCACGACCACAAAGGGCGGCAAGAGCTTTTCCGAGCCGGTCTATGACCTCAAGGGCAGGGTCATCCGGATCGCGCGCGAGGACGCCGTGCCGAAGCTCGACGACGGCTCCATTTTCTCGGAGAGCATCAAGCTGACGCAGAAGAAATACAACTGCACCTTTAAATTTATCCAGAAAACCGACTATGTCGGCCTTTACGAATCGCTGATCACCGATCATGCCGCCGGAAAGGCCACCTATGACGTCGTCCAGCTGCGCGGCTACGACGTGTACCCGAACGCTGCAGTATCCGGCTCCATTCTTGATGTGGATACGGTATACGATTTTGCGGGCGACCCCACCTGGCAGGATAAGAACTTCAAAGCCATGGCGACCTTCAAGGGCAAATGGTACGCCATTCCCTATACGCCGAACGAGACCGGCGTCGGCATCTGGTACAACCGGGCGCTCCTGCGCGCGGCGAACGTGCCGGATCTGTGGACCTATGTGGAAAAGGGCACCTGGACGTTTGACACCTTCCGCGCGGTCTGCAAGAAGCTGACGAGAGACACCAACGGCGACGGCAAGCCCGACATCTGGGCGTTTACCGCCGAGGATCCGTGGCTGTCCTTTGTCAATGCCAACGGCGGCGCGCTGCTGACCACCAACGCCAAGAGCGAGCCGAAGATCACGCTGGATTCCGCCGCTTCGCTCGAGGCGCTGCAGTTTGTCTCCAACCTCATGCTGGTGGACAACACCGTGCCCGACGGCGCGGAGCTGGGCGCCATCACCAACAGCCCCTTCAACGCCATGCTCACCGGTAAGGTCGCCATGTTCCCCTATCACGCCCGCTACGGCGCCGTGCTGGAGAAATACGGCATCCCCTCCAAGGATATCGGCTGGGTCTACTATCCGAAGGGCCCGAGCGCCAAGAGCTACACCACCTCCTGCACGACCGTGTCGCCCATGCTGGTGATCCCCCGCCATGCCGCCAATGCCAAAGAGCTGGTCGCGGCGGTGCAGGATATGTGCGCCTATTGGGACACAAGCCGTGCGGTGAAGCGCGGGGTATACGACAAGACCACCGAGCTGTATAAGGCGCTGAGCAGCAGCCTTGACAGCAACGCCCGCAAGGTGCTGATCTATCAGGCAGAGAACCCGACCTATACCTATCAGAACAACTTCGGCCTCGGCGAGATTCTGCAAAACGAGCTGTGGCCGTCCATCCTCAATCAGACCAAGTCCGTGAAGAGCGCTGTCAGCTCTTACAAATCCGCCTTGCAGGAAAAGGCGAGCGCCGCCTATCGCGGCACCGTGACCAACTGACCGCTTCCGACCGGCGTTCTGCCTGTTTGGCAGGACGCCGGCCGGAAAACCGCCGCTCTGTTCCGAAAGGAAGGAATCCGCATGAACACTGATCTGAAAACACGTTTTCTCTGCCTGACGGTCTCCTGTCTTTTGCTGTTTTCCGGCATCGGCGCGGGCATGACTGCCGCAGAGAGCGCCGGACTCTCCTATGCGGACTATGCGGCGGCACACCGGGAGGATCCCCGTCCGCAGCAGGACATCTGCATAAAGGGGACAGACTACACCCGCGCCGAGGGAACCGCGCCGACAGCGGTTGACTGTGCGGGCACACCCGGACTTTCCACCGGAGACAGCGGCACTGTGGAGTGGCGCTTCAACGTGGCAAAGGCCGGGCTTTATCACATAGAAATTTCGTATTACCCGCTGCCCGGAAAGGGCAATGCCATCACGCGGGTACTGACTATAAACGGCGAGGTGCCTTTTGAAGAGCTGAGCGGCGTGTCGTTTCCCCGCATCTACCGCGACAGGGAAGGCGAAAAGCAGTATGACGCCGCGGGAAACGAGCTGCGGCCGGAGCAGGTTGAGGTGTTCCGCGTCGAGACCCGCATGATCTGCGGCAGCGAGTACAATGCGGGGGAGGCGGTGTCGGTTTACCTGAAAGCGGGCGAAAACACCGTGGCTCTGCAGGGAGTCCGCGAGCCGATGGCGGTCTGCAGCATCCGCTTCACCCAAAAGGAGGAGCCGGAAGCCTATGCGGAGGTCGCCGCCGGATACCACTTTGAAAAAGCCGCAGAGCCGATCGTCATCGAGGGCGAGGATGCCGCCTGCCGGTCCGACAAGAGCCTGTATGCCGTGTGCGACCGCTCAAGCGGTCTGACGTCGCCCGTCGCCGTCGGCAAAACGGTGCTTAATGCCATCGGCGGCGCCAACTGGAGCGAGCCGCTGCAATACATCGAGTGGGAATTTACCGTGCCGCAGGACGGGCTTTATCAGCTGGCGATCCGCGGCAAGCAGGATACCACGCCCGGCCAGATCAGCAGCCGCCGGCTGTCCATTGACGGCGAGGTGCCGTTTGCCGAGGCGGAGGAGCTGGCATTCCCCTATGGGCTGGGCTTTCAGACGTTTACGCCGGGCGGGAACGACAGTCCCTATCTGTTCGCGCTGACCAAGGGAACGCACACGCTGCGTCTGGAAAATACCGTCGGTGCCATCGGCGCGCTGCTGCAGAAGCTCGACGGCGCCGTGGAACGGCTCAACGCCGTCTACACGCGGGTGTTCCGCATCACCGGCTCCTATCCGGATGCCGACCGCGACTACAACATAGAGGAGACGCTGCCCGAGCTTGCCGCAGAGCTTGCGCAGATTGACGGCCTGCTTCGGGAATATGAGGAGGAGTATCTCACCTTCACCGGAGAAAAGGGCGACGGCTATGCCAATATGGACCGCCTGCGGGTGCAGCTGAAGGGGATCCTCAAGGATATCGAGACGCTGCCCGCCCAGCTGGACACGTTCCGCACCAATATCAGCAGTCTGGCCTCTTGGCTGCTCACGGCGGTCAACCAGCCGCTGCTCATCGACCGGATTGAGTGGCTGCCTGCCGACACCGCGCCGCAGGCGGCGGAGGCCGGCTTTTTCGGGCGGCTGTGGTTTGCGGTCCGCAGCTTTGTCAACTCGTTCCTCTCCGACTATGACACCGCCGGCACGGCGACCGGCTCCGGTGAGACCGTTACCGTCTGGCTCGGCACCGGCCGCGACCAGATGCAGGCGCTCAGTCAGGTGGTGCTGACAGATTTCACCCCGCAGTACGGCATCGGCGTCAATATCCGGCTGGTGGACATCAACGTGCTGCTGCCTGCCGTTGCCGCCGGGCAGGGGCCGGATGCGGCGCTCAGTCTGGAGCGTTCGTTGCCGCTCAACTACGCCTACCGCGGCGCGGTGCAGGAGCTGTCGGAATTCCCCGGCTTTTCAGAGCTTGCCGCGCAGTTTCCGCCGCAGGCGCTGACCGAGTTTACCTATGACGGCAGGGTATATGCCCTGCCGGATAAATACACGTTTTACATGCTGTTTTACCGGCAGGATATCCTCGATGAGCTGGGCGTTTCGGTGCCCGGGACATGGGCGGAGCTATTTACGCTGCTGCCGCGGCTGCAGACCCAGCACATGACGGTGGGACTGCCCAATCTGGCGGACAATATCACCGATATCTTCACCACGCTGCTGTATCAGCGGGGCGGCAGCGTCTATGACGACGCACTCAGCCGCAGTCTGCTCGACAGCGAAGAGGCGCTTGCGTCATTTAAAGCGTTTACCGATTTCTACACCAAATACAAGGTGCTGCAGAAGATCGATGCCCTGAGCTATTTCCGCACGGGACAGACGCCGATCACCCTTCAGCCCTATACCTTCTTTGCCAATCTGGAGGCGTCCGCCCCGGAGATCCGCGGGCGGTGGGGCTTTGCCGCCATGCCCGGCACGGTGCAGGCGGACGGCACGGTGGATCACACCGCCTCCGGCACGGCGACCGGCTGCTGCATCTTCTCCAACAGCCGCCGCAAAGAGGCGGCATGGACGTTTTTGCAGTGGTTTCTGGGCGAAAAGGCACAGACGGCATACGGTACCGAGCTGGAGACGATCCAGGGGACGGCGGGACGCTATGCGGCAGCCAATATAAACGCGCTCAGGCAGCTGCCCTGGACAAATGCGCAGCTTTCCGCCATTTTGCAGCAGGCGGAAAATACGCGCGCCATGCCGGAGGCGCCGGGCGGGTATATGACCGGCCGCTATATCATCAGCGCCGCGACCACCGTCATCAACAACGGGCTTCTGCCGCGTGACACGCTGATGGATTACACAAAGAATATCAATGACGAGGTCTCGGCCATGCGCCGCAAGCTGGGACTCACCGGAGAGGAGGGCGCGGAAAAATGACGACACGTTGGGAAGGCGCCCGCCGCTATATGCGGCGCAACGGCTCCGGCTACCTGATGATGACGCCCTATCTGCTCATCTTCGCCGTATTCACGGTCTGGCCGGTGCTGCTGTCCCTGCTGCTGAGCTTCACGACCTATAATGTGTTTGAAGCGCCCCGTTTTCTGGGCTTTGACAACTATGTGGATCTGTTTTTCCGGGATCAGGTGTTCCTCACCGCTCTGCAAAACACCTTTCTGATCTCGCTGATCGTCGGCCCCGTCGGCTATCTGCTGAGCCTGTTCCTCGCCTGGATGGTCAACGAGTATAAAAACCCGTGGAAGACCCTGCTGACGGTGGTGTTTTATGCGCCGACGCTGTCCAATGCGGTGTTCACGATCTGGCTGATCGTGTTTGACGGTGATATCTACGGCTATCTGAACAGTTTTCTGCTCGGTCTCGGCTTTATCACCGAGCCGATCCAGTGGCGCACCGATCCCACCTATATGATGGCGGTCGTCATCGTTGTCCAGCTCTGGGTCAGCCTCGGCACCTCGTTTCTGACTCTGCGCGCCGGCTTCAATACGGTGGACCGCCAGTATTATGAGGCGGCGGCGCTCGACGGCGTGCGCAACCGCTTTCAGGAGCTGTGGTATGTCACGCTGCCGATGATGGCGCCCCACCTCATGCTCTCTGCCGTGCTGTCCATCACCGCCACCTTCACTACGGCAAACGTGGCGACGGTGATGACCGGTTTCCCCTCCGTCAACTATGCCACCCACACGGTGATGCATCACCTTCAGGACTACGCCACCATCCGCTATGAGCGCGGCTATGCCTCCGCCATTGCCACGGTGCTGTTCCTGATGTCGCTGCTGATGAATAAGCTCGCGCAGAAGGTGATCGGCCGGCTCGGCAAATGACCCGCGTCGAAAGGAACGGTGTGTATGAAAACCCCTCGCTTTAAGCACTTTTTCGGATCACACGCGGGTCAGCTCAGCCGCAGCCGCGCCGGAAGCGTTGTCATGTTTCTGTTTCTGCTGCTGTTTGCGGCTTTTTCCGCGCTGCCGATCCTGCTGATCTTTGTGCAGTCGGTCAAGCCGCTCAACGAGCTGTTTGTCTACCCGCCGAAATTCTATGTTGTCTCGCCGACGTTCAATAATTTCCGCCAGCTCGGCTCCGTGATGAGCGACAGCATGGTGCCGCTGTCCCGCTATGTGTTCAACAGCGCGCTGGTCTCGGTCGTCGGAACCGTCGGGCATATCCTGCTCGCCTCGCTCTGCGCCTATCCGCTGGCCAAAATGCGCTTAAAGGGCGGCAATCTGATCTTTTCCCTGATCGTCACCTCGCTGATGTTTGCCTCCACCGTTTCGGATGTGGTCAACTATCAGACCATCTCCTCGCTGCATCTGCTCGACACCTATGCCGCCATCATTCTGCCTGCGCTCGGCAGCAGTCTCGGGCTGTACATCATGAAGCAGTTTATGGAGCAGATCCCCGATTCGCTGCTGGAATCGGCGGAAATCGACGGGGCGGGGCATCCCACCACCTTCTGGCGCGTGGTCATGCCGAATGTGAAGCCCGCCTGGCTGACGCTGGCGATCTTCTCCTTCCAGGGACTGTGGAACAGCACCAACAGCACCTATATCTACAGCGAGCAGTACAAATCCCTGCCCTATGCCCTCAATCAGATTGCCGCGGGCGGTGTCATCCGCACAGGCGTATCCTGCGCCGTCAGCGTGATCGTGCTGATCGTGCCGCTTTTGCTGTTCATTCTGACCCAAAGCCGGATCGTGGAGACCATGGCGACCTCCGGCATGAAAGAATAAGCCGCCGGGAAGGGAGGACGATACCCGATGAAAAAACGACTGCTTTCTCTGCTGGCGGCTGCCGCGCTGCTGACGGCATGGCCGGTCTCGGCTGCCGAGCCGGTATATGTGCCGTATGAGAGCTATACCTATTCCACCCAGAGCGGCACACAGGCGCAGCACTGCCCGACGCCTTACCGTCCGGCCGCTACCATTGACCGCACCTCGCTCGGCGTGCCGCTGACGTCGCCGGAATGTCTCGTGACCGACAGCAGCGGTCGGCTCTACATTGCGGACAGCACCGCCAATGCGCTGTATGTGCTAAACGCCGACTATACGCTGATCACCGCCATAGACGTTCTGGAGGACGACGAGGGCGGGATGGAGTTCCTCGGCGGCCCGACGGGGCTGTTTATCCGTGAAAGCACCGGCTCACTTTATGTGTGCGACACCAATCAGAACCGGATTATCGAGCTTGACCTGTCCACCTACCGCATCCGGCGGATCATCCGGGACGTCGTGCCCAGCGGGCTGTCGGCGGATGAGGATTACCTGTTTTTGCCCACGCAGGTTGCCGTTGACGACTCGGGCAGTCTCTATGTGCTGGTGCGCAACGACTACAAGGGTATCCTGCAGCTGGACGAGACGGGGCGGTTCATCGGCTATATCGGCTCCAACAGCGTGAGCTTTGATCCCGTCACGCGGCTGTGGAAAAAGCTCATGAACAAGGAACAGCGCCGTCAGATGGAGCAGTTTCTTCCGGTGGAATACACCAACCTCTTCATGGATGCCGAGGGACTGATCTACACCGTCTCCCGTTCCGGCGAAGATTCCCCCATCAAGCGGCTGAATCTGGCGGGAAAGGACGTGCTGACCCGCAACGGCTATGTGGATGTCTGCGGCGACATCACCGCGGACAAGAGCGAAAGATCCTCGTTTACGGATATCACGGCGGATGCGCAGGGGGTCATCTACGCGCTCGATGCCGCAAAGGGACGCATCTTTGTCTACAACGCCGAAGGCTTTCTCTTTTATGTTTTCGGCGGACTCGGCACGCAGATCGGTTGCTTTGCCGTGCCCTCCGCTATCGCCGTATCGGGCGGCAATATTCTCGTGGCGGAAAAGGGCGTCGGGCGCATTACGGTGTTTTCCCGCACCGATTACGCCGAGCTGATCGCGCAGGCGGATCAAAGCTACAATGCCGGACAGTATGACGACAGCCTTGCCGCCTGGGAGGCTGTGCTGGAGAAAAACGCGAGCTTTGAGCTGGCGTATGCCCAGATCGGCAAGATCTGGCTGCGCCGCGGCGAATACCAAAAGGCGATGACGTATTTCACGCTCGGCAACTACCGGGGCGACGCGGTCACGAAAAACACCGGCTTTAACAAGGCGTTTTCCGAATTCCGGCGGGAGACGGCGGCGCGGTGGTTCGCCCCGGCGGCGGTCGTCTGCCTGGCCGCTCTGGCGGCAGCCGTGGTCATCCGGCAGCTTCGGCGCAGGCGCGGCAAAGGAAAGGGCGGTGACGGCGCATGAAACAGACACTGAAGGAACGGATGCAGTTTGCACTGCATATCTCCACCCACCCCTTTGACGGCTTTTGGGATATGAAGCGGGAGCACAAGGGGCAGATGTCCACGGCACTCACGATCATGGCGCTGATGCTGCTGACCCATGTCTGGGCGCAGCAGCTTGAAGCGTTTTTGTTCAACCCGGAAAAATTCGTACCCTATGACATGCTGTTTGAGCTGACCAAGCTCGTGCTGCTGCTCGGCATATTCTGCGTTGCCAACTGGTCGGTGACGACGCTGCTGCAGGGAGAAGGCTCCTTTCGCGACATTGTGATGACCACGGGATATGCCTGTCTGCCGCTCGTGCTGATTCCGCTTCCCGCGGCGCTGATCTCCCACCTCTGCACCTATACCGAGCAGGTCTATCTCACGGCGGCGGGCGTTATCGCCTGGATGTGGTTTTTCTTCCTGCTGTTTGCCGGCATCATGACCGTCCACCAATACACCCTCGGACGGATGCTGGCGACCACCGTGCTCACCGCAGCCGCCATGATCGCCATTGTGTTCATCGGCCTGCTGTTTTTTAACCTGTTTTCGCAGCTGATCAGTTTTATTTATTCCATATATAAAGAGATCCTGCTGCGCACCTGACGACACTCCGGCTTTTTCGGGAAGGATGGGCTTTTCTATGAGACGAAAACAAGCATCGGCGCTGGCGGCGGCAGCCGTCCTGCTGATCGGCTGCCTTTGCGGCTGCAGCTCCTATGAGGCGGAGGCGGGAGCCTACCGCAAGACGCTGCCGCAGACGGTATACACCGCCTATCCGGATGCCGCGGGGACGGCAGAGCCGTCGGAGGCGGACGCCGCGTGGCTGGACGGCTATACGCCGGTCTGCGAGACCGCCTGTCTGCGGCTGTACGCCAATGAACAGACCGCTGCGGTGGCTGTGCTTGACCGGCGCAGCGGCAAGGTCTGGTATTCCAACACGCCGGCGCTCGAACAGGACGGTGTGCTTGACGCTGACTCGCTTCCTCTCTACCGCGCCCAGCTGACGGTGCAGTATATCGACGGGCAGAACGAAAAGACGCTCAACAGCTATTCTGCCAGCGTGGCGCAGGGGCAGTTCACCATGACCCGCCGCGCGGACGGACTGGATGTGGAATACCGCTTTGCGGATGACCGCACCGAGGAGGGCGTCAGCGAGGGGCGCGAGTTGTTTCGCTTTACGCTGTCCTACACGCTCAGCGGCGAATCGCTGATTGCTGAGCTGCCGATGGAGCGCGCCGTCTACAGCGCCGGTATTCCGCCGCTCGAGATCACCGTTTTGCCCCATTTCGGCGGAAGCGACGGCAAGGATGGCTATCTGCTCCTGCCGGACGGAAGCGGCGTTTTGGTGGACTTTGCGCAGCCGAAGGCAATGGCTGCCGCGACATATGTCGGGCAGGTCTACGGCTTTGACGCCTCGCTTGACGTCACCGACAAGCCCGCCGGCACGCAGTCGGTGGCGCTGCCGGTATTCGGCATCCGCCATCAGAAAAACGCCTTTCTCGCCGTGATCGAGGACGGCGAGGCGCTGGCGTCGGTACGTGCCACGGCGGCGGGCAGCTACAGCTCCTATAACGAGGTTTGCGCCTCCTTTGTCACCCACGCCTCGCAGACGGTCAAGCTCGGTGACAGCGGCACGACCGGGCGCGTGATGAGTGTGCAGAACACCGCCTATTCCGGCTCGCTCCGGCTGCGGTACAGCTTTTTAGACGCCGCAGACGCCGATTATTCCGGCATGGCGCGGTATTACCGCGGCTATCTGCTCGACGCCGGTCTCCTGCGCGAAAAGAGCGACGCGCCCTACGCTTTGCAGCTCGGGCTGCTCGGCGCGGTGGATAAGCGCAAGTCTCTGCTCGGCTTTCAGTATACCGGCAAGGAGACACTGACCGATACCGATCAGGCGCAGGAGATTCTCGCACAGCTGCAAAGCGACGGCGTCACCCATCTCGCCCTGCGGTATGCGGGCTGGTTTAACGGCGGGCTGAATCAATCGCTGCCCTCCGGTGTCAGCGTCGAATCCGCCGTCGGCGGTGCTAAGGGCATACAGGCGCTGCAAAGTTACTGCACGCAGAACGGGATTTCGCTGTATGCCGAGGTGCGGCTGATGACGGCGACGGCGGATTCAAAAGGACTGTCGCGGTTTCGCATGGTCGCGCGGCAGATCGACCAGACCAACGCCAAGGTCTATACCTATGACACCGTGACGCAGAAGGAGAAGGATTACCGCTTTATTCTCAAGCCCGCGGCGGCGCTGCATTTCCTTGAGCGCTTCACCGCCAAAAGCAGCCGTCTCTCGCTGCAGGGGCTGGCGATCAGCGAGATCGGCGCCGCGGTCTATGCCGACTATACCAAGGAGGCGGTGTCAGACCGCCAATCCGCCGTCACGATGTATGGCGAGCTGCTGAAAACGGCGGCGGGCAGCTATGACGCCCTGATGTTCGACGGCGGCAACCAATATGTGCTGCCCTATGCCGCGCAGCTTGACTCCGTCGCCTTTTCCGGCAGCGGCTTTGCCATTGCCGACCGCTCGGTGCCCTTTTATCAGATGGTCATCCACGGCTCGGTCGCCTACAGCGGATCTCCGCTGAACCTGAGCGCCGACCCGCAGGCGGATCTCCTGCGCTGCATCGAATACGGCGGTCAGCCCGCGTTTCTGCTGATGGCGGCAGACGGTGCCGTGCTGAAAAACACCGATTATGACCTCTATTGCAGCAGCCATTATGCGACATGGCGGGAGACAGCGGCGGCCATGTTCAGGCAGGCCAACGCCGTTCTTGCCCCGGTGCAGGGGCTTGCCATGCTCCGCCACGACACGCTCTCCGCTTCTGTCGGCAAGACCACCTATGAAAACGGATACGCCGTTTTCGTCAACTACGGGGAGACGGACGCGGCGGTCGAGGGGATTACCGTCCCGGCGGGCAGCGCCGTACTGACAAAAGGAGGCAAAGTCGTATGAGATCAAAACCGCACAGCGGCCTGATGCGCAGACGCAGTCTGACCGGCTATCTGTTTTGCCTTCCCTGGGTCCTCGGCTTTCTGCTGTTTTTCCTGTCTCCCATCGTGCAGACCCTGCTCTACAGCTTTCAGAGCTTTGACAAGGTGACGCTTTCGGGGACGTTTGTCGGGATGCAGAATTACCGCTCCGCCTTCACGGCGGATGCGGAATTTCCCCAAAGGCTGGTCGGCTCTCTGCAAAACATGGTGGATGTGCCGCTTATCCTCGTTTTTTCCTATTTCGTCGCCCTGCTCCTGCGCAAGCCCTTTAAGGGCGGTGCCGTCGTCAAGACCGTCTTTTTCCTCACGGTTATTCTGGCCTCTGATCTGTTTATGCGGCTGGAAAACTCCGTCAGCGCCGTAAACAACGCCCAGATGAACACCTCGGTCAACGAGGCGCAGGAGCTGTTCGGCGCCTTGCAGGCCGTTGATCTGACCCGGTATTTTGAGGGCATGGGCGAGCAGATGACCCGGCTGATGGAGTATATCAATTCCGCCATCGAGGGTATTTTTGACATCATGATCCGCTCGGGTGTGCAGATCTTCATTTTCCTTGCCGCGCTGCATGCTATTCCCACCTCCTTTTATGAGGCGGCGCAGATGGAGGGCTGTACGGCGTGGGAGGGATTCTGGACGATCACCTTTCCGATGACCTC
The DNA here is from genome assembly GCA_934667845.1 of uncultured Eubacteriales bacterium. Lineage (GTDB taxonomy): Bacteria > Bacillota > Clostridia > Oscillospirales > Acutalibacteraceae > HGM12789. The sequence goes on from CAKUMQ010000041.1 coordinate 15,260, forward strand.
GCCGATGATCCTGGTCAACACGATCTACACCATCGTCGATTCCTTCGGCTCCTATCTGAACCCCTCCGTCAACTATATCAACAGCGTTTCCTTCACCCGGTTTGAATACGGCTATGCCGCCGCACTCTCCTGGATCTATTTCCTGTGCATCGCCGTCATTATCGCGGTGATCTTCCTGCTGTTCCGCCGCCGCCTGTTCTACCAGAATTAACGCTTCGGAAAGGACGAGACCCCCATGAGAAACTTAGCCATACCGGCGCAGAACCGGAAACGGGTGATGGCGAAGCTGGAAAAACGCACGGTCCGCGTTTTTTCCGGCTTTGTCAAAGCCGTGTTTCTGATCGGCTTCTGCTTCGCCGTAGTCTACCCGCTGATGACGATCCTTTCCAAATCGGTCATGGGACGAATGGATCTGTTTGACAATACGGTCATCCTGATCCCGAAGACCTTTACGCTGCAAAACTATCAGATTGCCGCAATGCTGATGAATTACGGGGAGGCGCTGAAAAACAGCGCACTGCTGTCCGCCATGGTCATGCTGCTGGAGACCGCCTCCTGCCTGTTGGTGGCGTACGGCATGGCGCGGTTTCAATTTAAGCTGCGCGGCCTGTTTCTGGCACTGGTCGTCTTTACGCTGATCGTGCCGCCGCAGCTGATCATGGTGCCGATGTATGTGCAGTTTTCCGGCTATGATCCGCTCGGGCTGTGTACCCTGCTGTTCGGCGGCTCGCTCAACCTGATCGACAGCTTTCTGCCCTTCGGCCTGCTGGCGGCAACGGCGGTCGGGGTGAAAAACGGGCTGTTTATCCTCATCTTCTTCCAGTTTTTCCGCAACATGCCCCGTGAGCTGGAGGAGGCGGCGCTCATCGACGGCGCCGGCGCGTTTGGCACGTTTACCCGCGTCATGCTGCCGAACGCTCGCACCAGCATGGTCACGGTCATGCTGTTCGGCTTTCTGTGGCAGTACAACGACATGAACTACACCACGGCGTTTTTGAAAAGCACCCCGGTGTTTTCAAACGTCTATATGAATCTTGACCGCTTCACCCTCGAGGTGTATGACATACTGGGTACCACCCAGTATGACATGACCGTAACCCTGTATGCGCCCCTGGTGAAAAGTGCGGGGATTCTGATGATCATGGGACCCCTGCTGCTCGTGTTCCTGTTCTGCCAGCGCTTTTTTGTGGAGAGCATTGAGCGGGTGGGCATTGTCGGATAAAGGAGAGAAACGATTATGGAGAAAAAGATCTATGCCGTTGCCGATTTCGGAGCGGTGGGCGACGGGGTGACCGATGACGGTCCCGCCATCGGACGTGCGCTCAAAGCCATGCTCGACGACCCGTTTGACGGCGAAAAGGAGCTGCGCTTTGCCTGTGAGCAGGTTTACCGCATCGTGCAGACACCGCCTGACTGCAACGGGAGGCGGCTGTTCACGCTTGACCACGCGCGGCATATTCACATTTGCGGCTGCGGCTGCAAGCTGCTGTTTTCGGGCGATGCCAAGCTGATGAGTGCCCACTTCTGCGAGAATATCCGCCTCTCCGGCATGGTCATTGACTATGATCCCCGCCCCTTTGTGCTGGCTACCGTGACGCTCGCCGACGCCGATGCAGGCGTACTGGAGCTGACGGCGGACCGTGACATCGGGCTGACCGCACCGTTTGACCCGCCCGAGTGGTGGTTTGCCTTCCCGAATCGGGCGGACATCCGCTACCACTATTTTATCCGCCGCTTTGAACCGATCGGCGAACGCCGCTACCGGCTCACCATCCATGAAAACACCGCCGCCCGGGTCAGAGAGGCCAAGGCGGGCGACCGTTTCCTGCTCCCCGTGATCGGCGGCAGCCATTTTGCGGGCAGCATGTGCGAGCTGTACGGCAACAACGGCTTTGCCATTGAAAATGTCCGCATTTACAGTATGCCGGAATTCGGCTTTGACGTGCGGAACAACCGCGGGGACTGCTCGTTCACCGGCGTGGCGCTCTGCCCGCGTGAGGACGAGGAGGAGCAGCTGGTTTCCTGGCGTGACGGCTTCCATGTGAAGGACAATCTTTCGCCCATCGTCTGGAGCAAGTGCTATGTCGGGCCGCTCGGCGACGATGCGTTTAACCTCTCCTGCGTCTATCTCGAGGTGACGTCGGTCAGCGGCAGCGAGATCCACGCCCATCCCGCCGAGGTCGGCGACACCCGTGAGATCGTCCCGGGCGATGAATTTGTCGCCTATGATCTCGACACCGGCCGGGAGATCGGCCGCGGACGGGCGGCTGCCGTCATGCCGAGCGAGCGTGACGTGCATTTTGTCAGCGATACGCCGCTTCCCGCGCTGCGCGAGGGGATGCAGATCGCATTTTACAAATATGCCAACCCCGGGTTTCTCGTCAGGGATTCCGAGATCACCGGCACGGTGCGCGTGCGCTCGAGCGGCACGTTTGAAAACTGCCGGTTCGATGTGTTCTGGCTACGGATCGAAAATGAATTTTTCGTTGAGGGACCGATCCCGCGCGATATCACCTTCCGCAACTGCACCTTTACGACGCCGTATGCCGCCGACGCCCCCATTTTCCACGTCGGCACCATCGGCAAAAACGGATTGACCGGCTGCGCCTATAAATGCACCGGCATCCGGCTGATTGACTGCGTATTTGAAAAAGGCACCATCGAGGTTGAACCGGGCAACGAAGTGACTGTCTGCCCGTGACCGCAAACGATATGGCAAGGAGGAATTTATGATGACCCGCAAATCTCTGTTTTCCCTGTTGCTGTCGGCTGTGCTCCTGTTCGGGCTTGCCGCGTGCAGCCCGGCATCGCCCGACACATCCGCTCCGGCAGAAAGCCGGGACGACGCTTCGTCCGCCGAAACGGAAAGCCCCGCCTCCTCGGCAGACGCGACCGATCCGGCACCGTCCGTGCCGGACAGCCCTGCGGAGACGACCGGCACGACGGCTTCTGCCGGCAGCCGGACAGACCGCCCGCAGACCTCTGCCACCGTCAGGACGACTGCCACGGTGAGAACGACCAAAAACAGCGGCAGCTCCTCCGGGACGCGCGTGTTCAAGGTGGAAAGCTACGGCGCAAAGGGTGACGGCAAGACCAATGACGGCCCCGCCATTGCCAAGGCGGTGGAGGCGGCGTGCCGCGACGGCAGCGCCCATAAGGTGGTCGAGCTGAAGGCCGATACGACCTACCGCGTGACCTCAAACGGCGTGTCGAACAACGCCTTTCTGATGCTTATCGGTGAGGCGGACAACCTCACGGTGAAGGGCAGAAACACCCGTCTGCTGATGAAAGCGCCGATGCGGGTATGCAATATTTCCGACAGCCGAAACATTACGCTGAGCGGTATCACCGTGGATTATTCGCCGAAGCCTTATACCGTCGGCAGCGTCAAGGCGGTGTCCGGCGACTGCACCTATTTTGACGTGACCTGTGCCGACGACCTCGGGTTTACCGGCACGATGACGCCGAGCAGTCAGGATTATTTCCTTTTCCGCAACAAAACAGATGAGCGGATGCATGTCTTTATCTCCAAGATGGTGAAAAATGGCGACGGCAGCTATCGGATCTATATCAACCAGAACCGCACCTCGACGGCGCTCATTCGTTCCAACCTGCCGGTCGGCATGGAGCTGATTCTGCCGGTCTACGGCTCGGCGCACCTGCAAAACGGCGGCGTTCTGCAGGTCATGGATACCGACACCTTTACCCTGCAGGATGTTCGCATTAACGCTGCACCCGACTTTGTATTCGGGATGCGCCGCTGCACAGGCAGGGTGACGTTTAAGAACGTGCGGCTCGAGCCGGCGGCGGGATGCCCGCCGCTGGTCTCCTGGCGCGACGGCTTCCATATCAAGGACAACACCGCAAAGATCGTGTGGGATAACTGTTATATCGGGCCGCTCGGCGACGATGCCATCAATCTCTCCTCTGTTATCGGCATCATTGATTCCGCCAACACCTCGACCGGCATTATCAATATGACGCCGGCGGAGGATACCGCCGACCGCGCCGGACTCATCAACCCCGGTGATGAGATCGTGATCTATGATCTGAAGGGCGGAAAGGACGACGCGGTCTACTGTAAGATCCAGTCGGTCATCCATACAAGCGGCAACAACATCGCTGTCAAGGTGGATGCCGATCTCAGCAAGATTGACAGCATCAACAGCCGCGTCGTCGGCTTCTATGCCTATAACAAGGGCTACGAGATCAACAACTGCACCATCGAGGGCACCGTGCGCCTGCGCTCGAGCGGCACGATCAAAAATACCAAGTTCGATGTGTTCTGGGTGCGCATTGAAAACGAATCGGCGGTAGAAGGTCCCATCCCGAAGGACATCACCTTCACCGGCTGCACCTTCTCCACCCCCTACAGCAACCCGAACACGCCGGTGCTGGTCGTCAACACCCAGCGCGCCAGCGGTGCCTCCGCCCGGTTCAGGGTCAAAAACATCGTCTGCAACTCCTGTACCTTTATCGGCTGTACCACAAGCAACACCAACGATCTGCACGAGCTGAAGCTCAACGGCTGCACCATGAAGTGAATGAACGCCGGGAAACGGAGAGAAAAAGCATGGCAAACACCTTTTATATCCGTGCGGACGGAAATAACCGCGCTTCGGGACTGACCGACGCGGAGGCGTGGGCAGATTTCACCCCGCTTGCCGGCCGCACGCTTCTGCCCGGTGAGCGGGTGCTGCTGCGCCGCGGCGACCGCTGGGATCAGCAGCTCACCGTATGCGGCGGCGGCACCGGGGATAAGCCGGTTGTCATCGGCGCTTACGGCGACGGGCCACTGCCCGTGATCCGGCGGAGCGGCCATATTTCCGAGCGCTGCGTGCGGCTGGAAAATCCCCATCACCTGATTCTCGAGGATCTCGAGGTGTGTCAGGCGGGCGCGGGCATTGTGCTGTTTTACCGCCGCAGCTATCATAACGAGGACGTGACCATCCGCCGGATCGAGGCGCACGACTTCTTCGGCATTTACCGCGCCTCGGGCGAGAGCAGCCGGAATCCCGACTGGCAGAGCTACCGTGCGCCCGACCGCGTGGGCTTTTCGCTCGGCATCTGCGTCACGGGGGAGGACACCACGCCCGATAACGATACGCGGGTGCTGACCGGCTTTACGGTGCAGGACTGCCACATTTACCGCACGGGCGCGGGTATCGGGCTGGACTGGTGCGACCACCGCAACAGCGACGGCACCGTGACCGGGTGCAACAAATTCGGCGGCGTGCGGTTTGAGCGGCTGAACCTGCATGACAACACCGTGCCGGATGTGTCGCTGACCAGCATGTTTCTGCAATGCGTCACCGGCGCCGTTCTGCGCGATACCGTGATCGACACGGGAGCGGGCGGCGCGCCGTGGGGGACGGCAGCCATCCATCTCCAGCTGGCGCGGGACGTGCTGATCGAAAATGTGACCATCCGCCGCATGCCCCACACCGGCGTCAGCGACGAATGCGGCATTGACTTTGAGGCGGACGTCCAAAACTGCACCATCCGCGGCTGCACCTTTGAGGACAACGCCGGCGCCGCCATTGAATTTCTCGCCAACTTCGAAATGTCCCCCTTTGCCGCCAGCCGCGGCACGGTGATCGAGGACTGCGTGTTCTGCAATAACAACTGGGCGCGGCTGTATGAGGAGCCGGGGCAGATTCTGGTCAAGCTCTGGCAGCACGACAACTGCCCGACCGGCACGGTGCGCCGCTGCCGCTATGAAAATCCCGAGGGCGTGCGTTTTGTCGGCGGCGACGGCATCCGTACCTGCTTTATTGAAAAGGACAACCGCCCGTATGCCGCGGCAGCTGCCGCAGAAGAAAGAGGCTGTGCCGTATGAAAAGAATGCACATTGTGTCCAACTCCCATCTTGACCGGGAGCACCGACACGAATTTCAGGAGACCCGCCTGATGATGGCGGAAATGCTCGACGACGTCATCCGCATCATGGAGGAGGACCCTGAATACCGGTTCTTCACGCTCGACGGGCAGTCTATCGTTCTCGACGACTATCTGGAGATCCGCCCCCACATGAAGGAACGGCTGACCAAACTCATCCGCGACGGGCGGATCCAGATCGGTCCGTGGTACAGTCTGGTGGACTGCTATTCGGTCATGCCCGAGAGCATCATCCGCAACCTTTTGGTCGGCGACCGCGTCTGCCGCGCCTACGGTCAGCCGATGCCGGTCGGCTATTCCATCTTTTCGTTTGGACAGATGGCGCAGCTCCCGCAGATTTATGCGGGCTTCGGGATCCACGATATCGTGTTTTACAAGGGCGCGTCCGCCAAGGTGCTGCCCCACAGCGAATTTATCTGGGAGGCGCCCGACGGCACCGCCGCATTCACCACCCGTCTCGGGCGGGAAAAGCGCTGGAATTTCTTCTTCGATTTTGATATTCCCGTCATCCTCGGCGGCGATGCCAAGCAGCCCGGCTGGCAGAGCCGCTTCACCGACAAAACAAAGCTGTGCCACTTTATCGACAAGGAGCATAAACAATTCTATGCTACCGAGCTGACGCCCGACCGCCGTATCCGCGAGGACAAGATCGACAGCTCGCTTGACCGTGTGCTCGGCCTGCTGGACGAGACGCTGGCGGAGCATGAGCTTTTGGGATTTGACGGCACCGATTTCACCTCTCCGCTCAAAGAGATCCCCGAGGTCATGCGGCTGGTCAACGAGAAAAAAGCGGGTGAGCTGGAGCTTGTCCACAGCACGCCGCAGGCGTATTTTGCCGCGGCGAGGGCGGATATTGACCCCAAAAAGCTCCAGCATTATACCGGCGAGATGCGGTTTGGCCCGGCTTCCCATGTCCACTGCGAGACGATGGGGACCAACACCGAGATCAAGCAGGGCATTTGGCATGCGGAAAACACCATCCTGCAGCAGCTCGAACCGCTGACGGTCATGCTCGCGCATATGGGCGGGGAGACCGACCGTGCCGCGGCGGACTATCTGTGGAAGATGCTGCTCTCCTCCCATGCCCACGATTCGGTCCACGGCTCCGGCGATCCGAAGATCAAATCGGATAACCTCTGGCGCATCCGGCAGGCACAGGCGCTTGCCGACAGCCTGCTTCGGCGCACGGGCGACGGGATCTGCCGCCGCATCGGCTTTGCCGAGGACGACGGCATCCGCGTGGTGCTGTTCAACACCACGCCCTATGACCGCACGGAAATGGTTGAACTGACGCTCGATCTGCCGGCGGAGGAGCGGGTGGAGAGCTTTGAGATCCGCGACGAGGCCGGTCAGCCGATGGACTTTTATCCGCTTGAGGAATCCGCATTTAATCTGGCGAGCATCAACCGTCAGAATCGCCCGAAATCGGTATACAGTGACCGCCGCCGGGTGCTGCTGCCGGTTGACAGCCTGCCCGCCATGAGCTACCGCACGCTGCGGGTATACCGCAAGGCCGGCGGAACCGAGACCACGACAAATCCGTTCCCCGAGGGCGTGTTCCCCTATGCCCCCATTGCGAAGTCGCCCGCCGTTTTGGATAACGGGCTGATCCGCGTCACGCTCAGGGACGGCTGCGTGGATGTGCATGACTATGAGACGGGGCTGTCCGCCTCCGGGCTGAACACGTTTGAGAGCACCGGCTCCTGCGGGGACTTCTGGGTACACCGCGTGCCGTTTGCCAACACCACCGTCACCTCGCTCCACGGCAAAACCAAGCTGGAGCTTTTGGAAAACAGCGCCCTGCGTGCCGTCTGCCGCATGACCTGCACCATGGATATTCCCCGCGGGCTGAACGAGGCGCGCAGCCGCCGGCTGGACGTGACCGATCCCGTCGATGTGGTATCCACCATCACCGTTACACGCGGCAGCAAACGCATAGATTTTGTCACAGAGCTGAACAATACCGGCAGGGATCAGCTGTTCTCCGTGCGGTTCCCGACCGGTATCACGGCGGATACCGCCGATTGGGAGGCGCCCTTTGAGGTGCGGCAGCGCCCGACGGATCCGGTGTCGAACGATCACCTCAAGCACGGGCCGGAGCTGTCCCGTCAGGCGCTTCAGGGGTATATCGACGTCCGCGACGGCGCACGCGGTCTGTCGCTGTTCACCAAGGGGATCCGCGAGGCGGAAACGGTGACGGACAACGGCGTCTGCCTTAATCTGACGCTGTTTCGCGCCTGCTCTGGTACGTTCCCCATCCACAACGACCTGTTTATCGGCTTTGACGAGGAGCCGAGCCAGTGCCTCGGGCCGCAGCGCTTTGCCTATGCCGTCGAGCTGCACGGCGCCGGCTTCAACGCCGTCCACGCC
>CAKUMQ010000042.1 GCA_934667845.1 uncultured Eubacteriales bacterium
CGCGATATGAGCAACGAAAAGGTGCTGAAAGCCGGTCAGATCGGCTCGGTGGGCATTACCGGCGGTATGGCGCTGAATGTGGGGCTGTATTCCTGCACGGATATTCAGCTTCTGGATATCACGAATTACGGTGCGGGCATGATGATGCATACCGCGGATTCCAACGGTGCGCTCACGCTGAAGCGGGTGTATAACGTCCGTATGCCGGGCACCAACCGGCTGGTCGCGGGTTCCGCCGGTCAGATGGAATTCACAGCGGGAACACCGACGATCGAGGACTGCATCTTCGGCTTCTGCGAGGACGACAGCATAGATATCATGGGGCATGTCGGCTTTTTGTATAAGCAGGAGAACAGTCGCACCGTGATCATCAAGGGCACCTCTACGGCGCTGTATGCCCGCAAGGGGGAGACGCTGTCCTTCTTCGACGGCAAAGACTATACCCGTAAAGTCACGGCAAAGGCGGTCAAGGTGGAGGAGATCACGGACAGCAGCTTTAATACAGCCGTGCGGACGGACATGATGAAAAACTACAATTTTTATGAGGTGCTGACCACGCAGAACTGCGTGCGCGTGACGCTGGATCGCGACGTGGCGCTGAAAACGGGCGATATGGTCGAAAATATGGACGCCTGCCGCCCGATCAATGCCGTGCTGCGCGGCAATTATTTCCACGATATGGGCTGCCGCGTGCTGATCCAGGGCTGCAAGGGACTGATGTTTGAAAACAATACGATCGAGCGCTCCGGCCTTGCGGCGCTGTGCATCGACTGTGAACAGCGCGACTGGGGCGAGGGGCCGAACGCCTATGATCTGGTGATCCGCAACAACACCATCCGCGAGAGCAACAGCAGCCCCTATTCCTGCCACTTTGTGTTCCAGCATATCGGCGCGATCTCCGTCGGGCCGTTCCAGTATTGGACAAACGGTATGACGCCTTCAAAGGAGACGGATGCCTACCGCAATATTACGATCGAGGGCAACAAGATCTATGACGCCAATTATGCCGGTATTCTGGTCAAAAATTCTGCCAAGGTGACGATCCGGAACAATCTGATCCAAAATCCCGTGACAAAGCTGGCGGGCCCGCATTCGGCATCGGGCAAGCCGCTTGCCGATACGGCGGGGGTGTATTTTTACGGCGAAGAGGCGGACTATGCCGTTTACCTGTGGGCGTGTGAGCAGGTCAGCATGAGCGGCAACACATTTACGGATATGGGGCAGTACTGTCTGGGCGAAATCAAAAAGGTGCACTGCCGATAAGCCGGCTGTCATCTGTACACGGAGGTTTTTATGATCGGGACCGGTGTGGAATTTCAAATCAGGGATAACGACTGGCAGCGTGTATATGATGCCGCCGAGAAAGCCGAACAGCAAAATGTGCGCAGTTTTTGCGGCAGGGATGTGCTGATCGAGGGCGGCGATTATATCGGCCTGTGGCTGGAGACACAGCCTATGGGCGGAGAGATGTATGCCAAGCGGAACCCGGTCGCGGGAATGAACAACCAGCGGATCTTTATGGAAAACATCCGTGAGGACGGGCGCTTGCCGTCGGTTCTTTTCCTGCGAGACGGAAAGCTCGATATGATGTTTTCTCATCTTCAGGGGTATTGCTTCCCGTATCATGCGCTGAACATGTACTATTGGACCGGACGCGGGGACAGGGCATATCTGACGCAGCTGTATGAGGTGCTGCGGAGATTTGACGAATATCTGTGGCGGACGCGGGATTCCGACGGAAACGGCTGTCTTGAATCGTTCTGTGTATATGATACCGGCGAGGACAACAGCACCCGATTCTTTGACGCGCCGGTGATGTGGGAAAAGGATACGCCGCCGATCGGGGTCGCGCGGCTGCCGTATGAATCCATGGATATGATGGGCTATTCCATCGACGGCTGCGAGGCGCTGGCGGCGATCTCCGCGCTGCTGCAAAACGGTGAAGAGATGCACTGGAAGCAAAAGGCGCAAAGCAGTCGGGACACCCTGCGGAAATTTCTCTGGCGCGAAGAGCGCGGCGCGTGCTATGACCGTGACGGGAACAATCAGTTTCTGGATACGCTGATCCACAACAACCTGCGGGTGATGTATCACGGCGGCTTCGATACCTATATGGCTGACCGGTTTGTCAGAGAGCATCTGCTGAATCCTGCGGAATTCTGGACGCCTATGCCGCTTCCGTCTCTGGCGGCAAATGACCCGCTGTTTCGCAGTGTAGGCTACAATAACTGGAGTGGTCAGCCGCAGGGGCTTACCTATCAGCGGGCTGTCCGTGCGCTGAACAACTATGGGTACCATGCGCTGGTGCCGGTTCTGGGCGACAAGCTGTTTGGTGCGCTCGCCTCCTCGGAGCCGTGTGTATTTACCCAGCAGTTTGATCCCTTTACGGCAAAGCCCTCCGAAGCAGACGGCATGACGAATTACGGCCCGACTATTCTGGCATTTTTGGAATACACTGCGCAGATGTTCGGGGTCAACCCGTCGTGCGGACGGATCGGCTGGGGAACAGAGGGCAGTCACGGGGCCTATATCTACACCCAGCATTGGGGAGACAGGGAGTATACAGTGGAAAACGACGGAAAAACGGCATCGCTGAGGATCAACGGCAGAGAGATCGACGCCGTGCCGACGGGCACATGGGTCGTTACCGATGAAAACGGCGATCACAGGCAGAGAGAGACGCTGATGCGGGAGTTCCCCTTTCGGCGGTAAAGCGGACGGGAAGGAAGCGGTGGGATGAAGATCGGAAAGCGTGCGGCGGCGTTCGGGTTAGCGCTGCTGATCGGCGGCAGTGCGGCGGCGGGGGCAGCTCCTGCGGGAATGGCGGCAGCTGTACCGGAGACGCTGTCTCAGGTGCAGCCGAAAACCGACCGGACGGACTATGCGGATTACCGCAGGCTCCATGCCGGTGAAACGGCGCCGTCCGGCGAAATACGGTTGGATATTGCCGCTGTGCGGACCGGCGGGGACACGCAGGCGGCTTTGCTGCCGGACGGAAAGGGCATTGCGCTGCCCGGCGATACCGGCGAGCTGACGTTTACGTTTTCGGCTTTGGAATCGGGAATGTATACGCTGGAGTTTGACTATGCGTCCGGGGAAACGTGTTACGGCAAGGTGAGCTTTTCCGCCGCGTTGGACGGGGCACCGCCCTATGCGGAGTGGGAACGTCTGACGCTTACCCGGCCGTATGCCTACGAAAATGCCGATGCCGGGGACTTTACAAAGGACGGGCGCGGCAACGATATTCAGCCGGGGCAGGCGATCTCCCGCGAGCGGGTGACGGCAGATATCCGGGATGCGGACGGGAAGTTCAACGATCCGCTCTGCGTGTATCTGCGTGCGGGCAGCCATACGCTGACGCTGTCCTTTACCCGGGCCGCGCTTACCGTTTACGGTCTGCGGTTTCATCCGGCGGAGCGGACCGCCGGTTATGCGGACGTATACGCCGGGCAGCAGGCGGACGGCGTCAGGGATACGCAGGGACGGGAATATGTGCTTCGTGCCGAACAGTTTTCCCGCAAATCCGACGCAGGGATCTCGGCGGGGTATGACAAAAGCAGCGCGGCGACCTCTCCCTCCGATCCGTCAACCATGCGGTTGAATATTCTGGGCGGCACCAGCTGGCAGGATAACGGACAATGGGTGGAATGGAATTTTCGTGTCGAGGAGAGCGGGTTTTATGCCATTTCCTTCCGTGCACGGCAAAACACCAAATACGGTATGAGCGTGCTGCGCCGGCTGACGATCGACGGCAAAGCGCCGTTTGCGGAGGCGGAGGCGCTGGCATTTCCCTATAAAAGCGGCTGGTATGTGCATACGCTCGGCGGAGAGGAGCCGTACCGCTTCTATCTGGAGGCAGATGTGGTGCATACCCTGCGGATGGAAATCGTTTCCGGCGGCTATGAAAGCGTCATTCTGGAACTGACAGATGCACTGACCGAATTGAATGCGCTGTACCGCAATGTGGTCATGGTGACAGGTCCGACGCCGGACGATCTGCGCGATTATGAGCTTGAAGTCAGCATCCCGGATCTGACGGACCGTCTTTCCCGCTTAAACGATATTCTCAAGGCGCAAAAGACGGTTTTGGAGAACGGGTTGATCGGCGGCGGAAGCGAAACGGCGTATCTCGACGCGCTGATTGTGCAGATGAACGGCTTTTTAAAGGACAGCGATACGATACCCTATCGGCTGGATTCCTTTAAGACCAACATCAGCTCGCTCGCAGACTGGATCGCCACGTTAAGCGAGCAGCCGCTGACTCTGGATTCCGTGTTTATTCACTCTCCCGATACCTTGAGCGCCAAAGGCTCGGCGGGATTCTTTGCGGAGGCATGGTATTCTCTGCGCGTCATTTGCAGCTCCTTCTGCCGGGATTACGGCCGCATCGGCGACTATGCCGCCGACGGCGAGGCGCTGGAGGTCTGGATGAATCTCGGGCGGGATCAGCTTCAGGTGCTCAAAAGCATGATTGATTCCTCCTTTACACCCGAACAGGGGATTGCAGTGGATATAAGCCTTGTGCCGGGCGGTCTGATCGAAGCGGTGCTGGCGGGAAAGGGACCGGATGCGGCACTGTATATCGGTGCGGCTGACCCTGTGAATCTGGCGGCGCGCGGCGCTGTGGCGGCTCTGAGCGATTTTGCGGATTTTACTGAGGTCAGTCAGGCGTTTTACGACAGCAACCTGATTCCCTACCGCTACCGGAATCGGGTCTACGCGCTGCCCTGTACGGCAGAATTTCCCATGATGTTTGTCCGCACCGACGTGTTAGAGGAGTTGGGGCTGGATATTCCGCAGACGTGGGATGAGATGGTTGATACGGCGGCGATCCTGCAGCGCAGGAATCTGCAGGTCGGTATTCCGTCCGGCGTGGCCGGAAGCTCGGGCTTGTATTCGACATTTCTCGTGCAGCGCGGTGTGAGCTACTACAATGAAGAGCGCACCGCCACGCGCTTCCATGAGGAGAACGCCATCGAGGCCTTTACGGTGTTTACGGATTTTTATACCAAATACGGCTTCCCGCTCAGCTATAATTTCTTCAACCGGTTCCGCACGGGGGAGATGCCGATCGGCATCGACAGCTATACCATGTATAACACGCTGCAGGCCGCAGCCCCGGAGCTGTCCGGTCTGTGGACGATGGCGCCGGTTCCGGCCACCGTATCGGCGGACGGAACACGGTGTGATACCACGACCAACCTGAGCAGTACAGCTGCGGTGATCCTCAAAACCGACCGCAGCGAAGAGGCGTGGACCTTTTTGAAGTGGTTTGTCTCGGCGGATGCACAGGGCGAGTTCGGCAGGGGGATCGAAGCACGTCTGGGGGCTTCCGGACGCTATGCGACCGCCAATAAGGAGGCGCTGCGGCAGCTGCCGTGGACAGAGGCACAGGCCGATGTGCTGACAGCCCAGTGGAGCCGCGTGACGGAGATGGGCATTATTCCGGCGACCTATATCGTGGAGCGCAATCTCTCCAATGCCTTTAAAAAGGTGGTCTATTCCCGGAAAAATGCCCGCGAGGTGCTGTCTACCTATGCGTTTACCATTGATCAGGAAATTGAGCGCAAAAACCGTGAGCTTGACAAACGGGCGGAAAGGGGGAGAACAAGATGAACAGCGTCAGCGGGAAAAAATCCCGTGCATTCTGGCATGAGGTGCGGCGGCACCGGGCGGATTATCTGATGGTTCTGCCCTTCGCGGTGCTGTTTACCGTGTTCACGATCATCCCGATCCTCTCTGCCATTCTTTTGAGCTTTACGGATTTTGATATGGTGCAGTTTCCGCTGTTCACCGGCTTTTCCAACTATATCCGGATGTTTTTGAATGACGACATTTTTCCGGTCACATTTAAAAACACCATGATATTCGCTTTTCTGACCGGTCCCATCAGCTTTTTCTGCTGCTTCTTCTTTGCCTGGCTCATCAATGAGTTGAGCCGTACGATGCGGACAGTGATGACCTTTGTGTTTTATGCGCCATCTATTTCCGGCTCGCTGTATGTCATCTTCTCCTGGGTGTTCAGCGGCGATATGTACGGACTGATCAATTCCCTGCTGATGGAGCTGGGGATCCTCAACGAGCCGGTGCAGTGGCTGACCGATGCCCGCTATGTTCTCGGCGTATGCATGATCGTCCAGATCTGGCTGAGCTTCGGCTCGGGCTTTCTCTCATTTATTGCCGGGCTGCAGGGGATCGACCGGCAGATCTATGAAGCAGGAGCTATCGACGGAATAAAAAGCCGGCTGCAGGAGCTGATTTACCTGACGCTGCCCCATATGGGACCGCAGCTGTTCTTTGCGGCTGTCATGCAGATCGGCGCCTCGTTTTCGGTGGGCAGTGTGGTCAGTATGCTGTGCGGTTCTCCGACTACGGATTATGCGGCGGATACCATTGTGACGCATATTATCGACCACGGCACCGCCCGCTTCGAAATGGGATATGCCTCCGCCATGGCGGTGGTGCTGTTTCTGATGATGGTGGGCACCAATCAGCTGGTGCGCCGCCTGATCGGACGGTTTGCCTCTACATAAAACCGGCGACGACGTGACCTAAAGGAGCCTGATGAATACGGTATGAAACGAGTATCCCGATCAAGGGCGGGAAATGCCGCCGTCCTTTTAATCCTGCTGTTTTTCGGCGCATTTATGTTTTTTCCCTTTTATTATGCGGTTTTGCAGGCATTCAAGCCGATGAACGAGATCTTTCAGTATCCGCCGAAATTCTATGTGGTCAATCCGACATTTGAGAACTTTCTGAGCATTTCCCAGTTGGTGGATAACCTGTGGGTACCGTTCGGACGCTATGCTGTCAACACGCTGTTTGTCTCTGTGGTCGGCTCGGTTGGGCATGAACTGATCGCCTCCATGGCGGCATTTCCGCTGGCGAAATACCGTTTTCCCGGCGGACGGGTGTTTTTTGAGATCGTGGTTCTGGCGCTGATGTTCAACGGCTCCGTGACCCAGATTCCGCAGTATGTGGTGATGGCGGGCATGGGGATGATCGACACCTATCTTGCCCTTTTGCTGCCGCCGCTTGCCGGGGCGACCGGACTGTTCCTGATGAAGCAGTTTATGTCCACTCTGCCGGACGCCATGCTTGAGGCGGCGCAGATCGACGGCGCCGGGCGGCTCTGCACCTGGTGGCGCGTGGTGATGCCCAACGTCAAGGCGGCGTGGCTGACCATTCTGATCTTTGCATTCCAGACATACTGGAACGGTGCGGGATCGGGGTATATCTATTCGGAAAGCCTGAAGCCGCTGACCACCATTCTCGGACAGATCGCTTCGGCGGGAATTGCCCGTGCCGGAACAGGCGCTGCGGTAACGGTTTTGCTGACGCTGCCGCCTGTGCTGATCTTCGTATTCAGTCAGAGCCGTATTGTGGAGACAATGGCTCATTCCGGAATCAAATAAACGAAAGGAGTGGTGCAGTTGAAACGGAAAACGGTGCTTTTGACCGCCGTGCTGGCGGCTCTGCTTTCGTTTTCATGCCTGGCCGACACGGCGTTTTCTCCCTATGCCAGCTATCTCTACGACGAAAAGGGCGAGACGGTGCCCGTCCCGAACAGCTATCTGCCGGACGGACAGATCACCGGCGAGTCGCTCGGCGTCGGGCCGATGAACGCGCCTGAAGACATGCAGACGGCGGACGACGGATCTGTGGTCATCGCGGATACCGGCAATAACCGTATATTGCTCGTCAAGCCCGATCTCTCCTCGGCAGAGGCGCTTTCGGCGTTTACCTGCGGCGGAGAGCAGCTGACCCTCTCCTCTCCGCAGGGGGTGTTTCTCTCCGCCGACGGGACGCTGTATATCTGCGATACCGGCAATCAGCGCGTACTGGTGTCCGACCGGCAGGGGCGGGTCAGCCTGATCATACAGAAACCGACGTCGGAGGAATTTGAACAGGAGCTGGTCTTTGAGCCGCGCAAGGTGGCTGTGGATAAGGCGGGCAATCTGTATGTGCTGTGCCGCAACGTCTATCAGGGGGCGGTGGTATTTACCGCTTCCGGCGAGTTCGACGGGTATTTCGGCTCGAATACGGTGCAGTCCACGCTGGAGATCGTGATACAGAAGCTGTTCAAGAGCTTCATGACCAAGGAGCAGCGCCGCAAGATGGCCAAATATGTGCCTGCGGAGTATGAGAATCTGACGGTGCGGGACAACTTTATCTATACGGTGTCCTATCAGACCAACAGCGGCGCCGTCAATCTGAACGCGGCGATCCGCAAGCTCAATCCCGCCGGACAGAATATCACCGATACCGCCACAAAGTTCGGGGATCTGGACGTATATTACGACAGCAGCCTGAAAAGCACGGTATTTACCCGTTTTTGCGATCTGGCGGTGGACGAGGCGGGCTATGTGTTTGCGCTGGACAGCACATACGGCAAGATCTTTGTCTATGACTCCGGGTATACGCTTTTGTGCGCATTTTCCGGTCTGGGTGAACAGGTGGGATTGTTCCGTTACCCTGTCGCTGTCGGCAAAACGGGCGATCGTATTCTTGTGCTTGACCGCGGAAAGGCGAATGTCACGCTGTTTGCGCCGACGGGCTTTTTTGAAAAGGTGCAGAGCGCCAACCGCCTGTTTGAAAAGGGACTGTATGACGAGGCGCTGACGCCGTGGCGGGAGGTGCTGACGGAGTGCAGCAACTATACGCTGGCGTATACCGGCATCGGCAAGGCGCTGTTTCAAAAGGGCGATTACGCGGGGGCGATGCGGTATTTCCGGGAGGTCGGCGATCAGGCAGACTATTCCGAGGCGTTTAAATACTATCGCCTCAATTGGATCCGGGAGCATTTTACCGCGCTGATGGGCGGACTGGTCGCCTTTGTCGCTCTCCTGGTGCTGTGGTGCCTCCGTCTGCGCCGTCCGGCAAGGGCTGCTGCCGCCGCATTGACCGCGCGCCTGCCCGTGCGTATGCACGAGCTTTTGCAGATGCCCGGCCGCTGTATGCGCCATCCGTTTTCCGGATTTGAGGAGATGAAGGAAAAGGGGCGGTCGTCCTATGTGCTTTCCGCCGTCATCGTGGCGGTCTGGGTGCTGGTCTCGCTTTTGTATCAGTGGTCGGTGGCGTTTATCTTCAACCCGAACGCCACAGGCGATACGGATGTCAATGTGGTGTTTATTTCCACGGCGGTCGTCTGGCTGCTGTGGGTGACGGCGGCTCTGGGGCTGCGCACGTTTATGGCGGGACGCGGTTCGCTGCGCGAGATCTGTGCATCGGCGGCATACAGCCTGCTGCCGTACACGCTGGCTACAGCGATCACTATTCCGGTCAGCTATCTGCTGACGCAGGAGGAGGCTATGCTGCTGAGCTGGATCTCCGCCATCGGTCTTTTGTGGAGCGGGATCATGCTGCTGGCCGGGGTGAAGGGGATCCATGAATATACCTTCGGAGAAACGGTCAAGTCCATTCTGCTTACGGCGCTGGGTATGCTGTTGATCGTGTTTTTGTTCGTCTTATTCTACAGTTCGATACAGCAGGCGGTCTCTCTGGTGATAACGATTCTGTCCGAGCTGCGCTATCGCTTTTTCTGAGGCGTTCTCAATGACGGAAAGGAGCGTACAACAAAGATGAAAAAATGGTTGCGCAATGCGGTTTTGGGATGCCTGCTCATCTGCCTTCCGCTCTCCGGCGCCGTGACGGCGACCGGAAAAACGGCGTCGGACGGCGTGGCTGCGGCAGAGGCTCCGCGCGGGTTGACCGAGGGCTTTGTGCGTGCGGCAGGAGACGACCGGCTGGAGCTGTATATCGACGAAGAGGCGGGAGAGATAGCCGTCCGCGATCTGACCGGCGATGTGTTCTGGTACTCGTCGCCGACGGATAAGCGGGACGAGAAGCTCGCCAAGGGCGTATTTAAAATGTCGCTCTATTCACTTTTGACGCTGACCGTGGTCGACACCGAGAGCAACAGCCAGAATGCTTCGACGCTGACCAGCTATACGGAATGCGTGCTGACGGAAGGCGGGGTCGATTACGTCTATTCGGAGAACGGCGTCGGCATCACGCTGCGGTTCGCGGATCAGGGGATCACCGTACCGCTGACGCTCAGTGTGGAAAACGGGGCGTTTTGCGCCGCAGTGGATACCGGCGGGATCACGGAAACAACAAATATCCGGATCCGTGCCCTGTCCCTGCTGCCCTATTTCGGGGCGGGAAACAGCGCAGAGGAGGGGTATATGCTGGTGCCGGACGGCTGCGGCGCCCTGATCCGGTTCAACAACGGAAAAACGGCAGCTGCCGCCTATGACGGAGAGCTGTACGGCGCCGATCTGTCCAAGGTCAGCACAGTCAACCGGCTTCTGACGCAGCAGAGCTTTTTGCCGGTATTCGGTCTGCAGAACAGCACGGGCGGTTTTCTGGCGGTCATCGACGGCGCCGCCGCCAATGCCGCCGTCCATGCCGAGGTGTCGGGGAAAAAGACGGGCTATAATGCGGTGTCCGCGCTGTTTACCCTGCGGGATTCCAGCGTGGTGAGCATCGGGGACAATCAGGTTACGGATTACGAAGAAAAGATCAAATCAGTCGGCAGGCTGTCGGTGCGGTATTATCCGTATTCCGGAAACGGCGGCTACAGCCGGATGGCGGCGCTGTATCGGCAGTACCTGACGGAGACGCAGGGGGTGACGGCACGCAAGGCCCGCCCGGCCGCTTATATTCAGGTGCTGAACAGCTATCCGGAGACGAAGAGCTTTTTGGGATTTGATACCCTGCGGCAGACAAAGCTGACGGGCTTTGACGAAACAGCCGGGATGATCGGAAAGCTGCGGGAGGCGGGCGTTGCGGAAATGACGGTTTCGCTGGAAAACTGGGACAGCGGATCTGTTCGGGAGACGATCACCCAAAAGCCGCGCTTTTCCGTCGGATTGGGCGGCCGGAAGGGATATGACCGGCTGAGCGCGGCGGCGGAAGAGCAGGATGTGCCGCTGTATCTTTCCACGCGGATCGTCGCCTACCGAAGCAACGGCTTTTTTGCCAATTTCCGGGATGCCGCCCGCACCATTGAAAATGTCAATATACGCCGGTATCCCTACTCGCTGAGTACGTCGCGCGAGGATAAAACGGTGCGCCCGCAATATCTTCTGTCGCCGCTTCGCGTGCAGCAAAAAACGGAGACGCTCGGTAAGCAGTTTGGGAAAAAGGGCTTGACCCGCATTGCCGTGAATGACCTTGCCGTGCAGCTTTATGCCGACTATGCCGCCTCCGGCACGGTTACGCGAACGCAGAGCGCCGAATATTTTGCCGGGGCGCTTTCGGGACTTAAAGCGCAGGGGATGTCCATGATCGCCGAGGGCGCCAACGCCTATGCGCTGCCGTATTTGGACGCGGTGCTTGCGGCACCGGCGACCCACAGCGGGTATGACATCGAGGACGAGGCGGTTCCTTTCTATCAGCTCGTGCTCAACGGGATCACGGAATATACCACGCCTGCCGTCAATCTCAGCTCCGACAGACAGGAGATGCTTTTGTGGGCGCTGGAAAGCGGCAGCTGTCTGCTGTACCGGTTGGCGGAAAACGGCGGCGCGGCGCTTTCCGGCAGCTACGCCGGCGATTACAGCATCAATGCGGACGACTGGACGGAAAATGCCGGCGCATGGTATGCGGCGTTTCGTGAGGTTTACGACAAAACGGACGGCATGTCCATGGTCTCCCACGAGATCGTGTCTCCGGGCGTGGTGTCGGTCACCTATACAAACGGCGCCCGGCTTCTTGTCAATCATACCGCCTCGGATGCCGTGACGGCATACGGCGCGGTGAAAGCCCGCAGCTATGCGTTCGGGGAAGGGGAGTGAGCCGTGTGAAAAACCGGTTGACATACAGCAGACGGGAGACCATGCGGGGCATTCTCTTTATTGCCCCGTGGCTGATCGGATTTCTGTTTTTATTTGTCCGCCCGTTTATTACGGCGGTCGTGTTCAGCTTTCATAAGGTGGATCTGTCCAACGGCGTGATTGATCTGGCATCCGTGGGGTGGAAAAACTATACGGACGCGTTTACGGAGGATACAAAATTTACGGTGTATCTGTCTCAGGCGCTCGGGCAGATGGTGTATCAGGTGCCTCTGGTGGTTTTCTTCAGCCTGTTTATTGCCGTGGTGCTCAATCAGAAGTTCGCTTCGCGCGGGTTTTTCCGGCTGGTGTTTTTCCTGCCGACCATTATCTCAAGCGGCGTAGTGCTGGGTATCATCAGCGGCGATACGCTGTACAACGCCATGCAGGCGGGAGAAAAGACCACCTACATGATGCAGACGGTGTCGGTGCAGGATATTCTGCGCGCCAACGGGGTCAGCGAAACGCTGATCGGGTATATCGGTACGGTGCTGGACAGCCTGTTGGAGCTGTTCTGGTTTTCCGGTGTGCAGATCGTGATTTTCCTTTCCGGACTCCAGAGCATTTCTCCCACGCTGAGAGAAGCCGCCCATATCGACGGCGCTTCCTCATGGGATTTCTTCTGGCTCATCACCTTTCCGATGATCTCGCCGCTTTTGCTGACCAATACCGTGTTTACCTTTATATCCACCTTTACGGATTACAACAATGTGGTCATCGGGTATATCTCCGATCTGGCGTCCAGGATGGAGCTGGGCTTTTCCTCGGCAATGTCGATGATCTATTTCCTGATCACGTTTATCCTGCTTCTTGCCGTGTATTTCTTCCTTAACCGGAAGGTGTTCTACCGCAATAACTGAGAGAGGAGGAAGCCATCATGTCGACTGTTCAACGCATCCGGATGGAAAACAGGGCAAAGCGCCTGGCAACGGCGTTTTTCCGGGATATTCTGCTTGTCGCCATATCTGTGATCATTCTGTATCCGCTGTTTTATATGGTGACGATCGCGTTCCGACCGATCGATCAGATCTGGGATCCTTCGGTGGTGTGGATCTCCCGCTCCCTGACATGGGACAATATGCAGAAGACCATCGAGCACATTGACTACTGGAACGTGCTATGGCGCAGTCTCCGCCTGACGGTGATCTCTTCTGTGCTGACGGTGATCTCCTGCTCGCTGGCAGGCTACGGCTTTGCCCGCTTTCGGTTTAAAGGGCGGGAGCTCCTGTTTATGTGTATGCTGTTTACCATTATGGTGCCGGCGGAGACGATCATCATTCCCTCTTATACACAGTTTTGGAAGTTTGATTTCTTCGGATTGGGATATCTTCTGTACCCGTTTCTCGGACAGCCGTTTACCGTCAATCTGCTGAATACGGAGCTGACGCTGTATATCCCGGCGATGTTCGGCAACGGCATTCGCGCCGGACTGTTTATCTATCTGTTCCGGCAGTATTTCCGCGGACTTCCGAAGGAATTGGAGGAGGCGGCGCAAATTGACGGCTGTAATGCTTTCACCACCTATCTGCGCATTGCCGTGCCGAGCTCGCGGCTGACGATGATCACGGTGTTTTTGTTTTCGTTCATCTGGTACTGGAACGACTATTACTTTACCAGTATGTATATGAACAACGCCCGCACCGTTTCTTCTACGGTGGCGGCGCTGCCCGCCATGCTTAACGCCGTGTTGGGCGGGCTGCACGAGTCGCTGGTGGGATTTGACCATGTGCAGATCTCAACGATGATCCAGTCGGCGTGTCTGCTGCTCATCGTGCCGCCGCTTTTGCTTTTTGCCTTTTGCCAGCGGTATTTTGTGCAGGGACTCGAGCTGTCCGGACTGGTGGAATGACGTCCGGTTTACCCAGGGCTTAATGGCCGAGCCATTGTCATAGATTCAATTCATAACAAAGGAGTGTGTAGGAATGAAAAACACTGTGCGAGTGCTTACGGTGCTTCTGACGCTTGCCATGCTGTTCTCCCTTTTCGCGTGTTCCCGGGAGCCGGCAGAATCCGATGCGTCAGAGTTGTCCGGAGAAAGCACCGCCGAAACCACTGCGCCGTCAGACGATTCCGTGCCGTCTGAGACGGAGCAGACAGACCCCTCCGCAAGCTCTGCGGTGACTACGGCGCCGGGCGGAAAAACCAGCGGGCGCACGCAGGCGGCGACCCGCGCTACCGGCATATCCGGAGACACCAATAAGAACAAATATGCCGAGCTTGGCCTGAAAATGAAGGATTTCAAGATCACCAACAAAAAGATCCGGCTGTTTGTCGGTCCGGAGCGGACGACGTCGGACTACCTGTCCACGACCGCCGTGCCGGGCGTATGGGAGATCCTGAAAGCGTATTACGACATTGATCTGGAGCTGGTCTCCTGCGGAGATTACAACGACTGGTATACCAAGCTGGCCATGCTGAGCCTGTCGGACAATTCTCCGGATGTGGCGACCCCGCTGGCGGAAAGCTATCCCTACGACATCGTCAAAGGAAATATTCTGGCTCTGGACAGCTATTTCGACTTTAACGATGCCATCTGGGACAGCACTCGCAATGTCATGAAAATGTTCACCTGGAACGACAAGCACTACCATGCCATCTACAACGACGGTCAGTATATGGAGCCGCTGTATTACAACCCGAAGATCTTCAAGCAAAACGGGGTGAAAACGCCGCGGGAATGCCTGGCGGACGGCACATGGAATCTCCAGTCGATGCTGGATATGGCGATCGAGCTGACCCAGGACACGGACAACGACGGAAAAACCGATCTGTGGGGCGTGGGCGGTCTGTTCTTCTACTACATGCCGATCATCACGGGCAAATCCCTTGTCACCGTCAAGGGCAAGCAGGTGACATGCAATATCACCGATCCCGTGTTTGCCGAGGCGGCGCAGTTTATCTACGATCTCGGCCCGAACGGCAAATATAAGGTGGCGACCTCGTTCCATCATGACAACGCCGATCTGTTCGTGTCCGGGCAGGTGGCTATGCATGTGACCGGCCACTACCGTGCGTGGACCACCTTCAAGGAGATGTGGAAAGCCGGAACCATCGACGCGGTGCCGTTCCCGTCGATGAAGGCGGGCGGCTCGTTCTATAAAAGCGGAACGCCCTCGAGCTATGTGATCTATAAAAAGGCGAAAAACATCGAGGGTGCCAAGGCGCTGATCTGGACGACAATGTACATGAGCACGCCTGCGGTCAAGAAAAAGCTGGAGGCGTACGGAGAAAAGCGCGGTGTGGACTCCCGCTATGCCTCGTGGCTGCTGACGGAAATTCCCGGCATCACGGAAACGCAGTATAAAAATCTCGTTGATGCCATCTGGGATCCGGACAACAAGTATAAGATGAAGAATAATCCGAACAACTGGCACGGCTGGCTCAACAACGGCTACGACTACGGCTTCCAGTATGCACATGAAAAGCAGTGGTCGACCATTGTCAATATTTATAAGAACCAGTTCAACGCCGCGATCGAGGAAAATGTCGATACCCTGAATCAACTCACCAAATAAACACAGGAAAAAAGGAGCGTGTCTGAACCGTGAAAAAGAGTATGTTAGCCATAGCGGCTTTATTATCCCTTTGCGTAACATTGATTGCCGTGGGACTGAGCGCGGTCGCCGCACCGGCGGATTACACCTATACGCTGCTGCAGGATTTTGAGTCGGCGGACGCCAATGCCGATGCCTATATCTGGGGTGACGGCGGCCTGCTGACCTTTGCCCCGGATACGACCGTGAAAAATACCGGCAGTCAGTCGGTAAAGGTTACGATGGGCGGCATCAACAGTGCGACCGGTCAGCCGGTCAATAACCTGTATCCGCGGATCACAGCCAATAACTTTTCCGGTTTTGCAGGCGTCTGCTACTGGATCAAGACCGACAGCGGCAAAACCGTTGCCGATGTCGGCGGCGTCAAGATGGCCGGCCGTATCGAGGGATATGTACAGACCAACAGCGCCCGGTATATGACCAGCCCCAATGTCGGCGACATCTTTATGATGGCGGACGGCAGCACCGATATGGTGGCTATGGAAAAGGCAGGGGACGGTCGCTACTGGCTGCCGGCTGATTTCACCGGGACGATTTTCATGCCCTTCTCCTCGATGGCGAACTGGACGGCAGATGCGGATCTGAGTGCGGTCACAGAGCTGGCACTGGGCTTCCACTGCGCGGATTTTGCCGAAAATGTGTACTATGTGGATTCCGTGCGCGGTTACGGCGACGGATCCTCGCCTGCTTCTTCGAATACTGAGCCTCCCGCTTCCTCCGACGCTGAGCCTCCCGCCTCCTCTGATGCACAGGAGTCCAATGAGCCGGAGCTGCCCGACGGAGAGATCGACCCGCTGATGATCCAGAATTTTGAAAAGCGCTATACGGCGTCTGTCATCAACCGCTGGGACGGCGGCGCGTTTGCCGAATTTTCCCTGGAAGCGGGCAAGGGCGTAAACGGTTCCAGCGCGCTGAAAGCCGTTTTCGGCGGACCGAACGGCGGTCAGGTATCCTTTGTGGCGTACCTCACTATGCAAAACACCAACCTGAGCGCCGGAAAAACACTGATGTTCTATGCGGAAAACCCGCAGACCGCCGAGGACGGACAGGTCGCGCTGGGCTTTACGTTTGAAGAAAAAAGCCACGAGCGCTGGTATGCCGGCGAGGGTAAAAAGTATTATCTGGTCAGCACGGACGGCGAGGCGAAGGAGCAGCAAAACGGCGGCGACGGCAGATTGGTCATCCCGGCGGGCTTTAAGGGCTATGTGATCGTGCCCCTCAGCACGTTTAAGCTGCAAATGGGTTCTCTTGTGGACGGCGATATGGATCTCTCTGATGTCGCCTGCCTGATCGACGCGGATTCCACCGCGGCAAACGGTAAGACGATATATCTCGATGAGTATCGGATGAGCGAAAAATCGGCTGCTGCCGTGGTGGATGAGCTGACTGCGCAGCAGCCGGGCGAGTCCTCCGACGACACCGAATCCTCTGCGCCGGTCCTGCCGGAATCTTCCGGTGAGTCCTCCGCCGAGACGCCGACTGAATCCTCCGAGGTATCCTCTGACGGCGGAAACGGAGAGAATCCGGATACCGGCGTCGCTGTCCCTGTGACCGCTCTGGCTGTGCTGACGGCAGCCGCCGCGGTGTGCACGGTCGTCAGAAAACAAAAATAAATTTCCCCTGCAACGGAACCGCGCTGTTTCGCCGCAGGAACGCATTCCCTCCGCCCTGCTTTGCACGGGCGGGGGGAATGTCCGTCGCAAAACAGGAAAAAGCGGTTGCGGACTATGAGGAAAGGTGAGACTATGAAGGTTGTACAGTTCAATACCTATTTAGACCGGCTGGGAGACGCCTGTCTGGCGATGCAGGAGGCGATCGCGGCGCTTGCCGGTGAAGGCGGGCGGCTGGTGATCGAGCCGGGCAGCTACGATTTTTACCCTGATACCGCCTGCGAACGGTTTTATTTTGTTTCCAACAACGACAAGAGCAGCAAGCGCATCGGCATGCCGTTTATCGGCGGAAAACGGATCGAAATCGAGGGCAACGGCGCGAAGCTGCTGTTTCACGGAAAGATGACCCCTGCTGTTTTTGACGGGTGTGAGGATGTGCATATCCGGGATCTGACCGTGGATTTTGACCGCCCGTTTTATTCCGAAGGGCTGGTGGAGGAGGCATCGGCTCATGAAGTGATCTTGAAAATTGACGCTACGCGTTTTCCATATTATGTTTGCCACGGGCGGCTGCATTTTACCGGCTGGAAATGGGATGTGAGCCGTATTCTCAACCTGATGCAGTATTCGCCGCTGACCGGCGATCTGGAGCCGGAAACTGCGGACTGCTATCTGGATAAGCACGGGTATGCGGCGGAGGAGCTGCCGGACGGACGCGTGCGGCTCCGGCTGCGCGAGCGGGAGTTTCCGTATGCGATCCGCCCCGGCAACGTATTGGTGATGATACATGCCACCAGAGAGAATCCCGGGCTGTTTTTCAGCGAGTGCCGGAATATCCGGATCGACAACGTGACGGTCCACCACAGCGAGGGCATGGCGTTTATTTTTCAGCTCTGCCGCAATGTGATTCTGACCGGCTGCCGCGTAGAGCCCTCGGAGCGCCGCCTGATCTCGGCATGTGCCGATGCCACGCATTTTGTCAACTGCTCCGGCGATATTCTGATGAAGGATTGCGTGATGGAAAGTCAGTGCGACGACGCGACCAATGTGCACGGCATCTATACCCGTGTACAGAGGATCGAGGGCGATCGGTTGTATCTGCAGTTTATGCACGATCAGCAGGAGGGCGTGCCGCTGTACCATACCGGCGACCGGCTTTGCCTGATCAAGTGCGGGGATATGACGCCGTTCGGCGAGTGCCGCGTGGTCTCGGCGGAAAGGGTCAACGGGCAGCTTTGCTGTGTCACGGTGGATCGCCTGCCGGAGGGGATTGCCGAACAGGACGGCGTAGAGAATATCGACCGCGCGCCGGAAAATGTGACGATCACCGGCTGTGTGACCGGCAAAAACCGCGCCCGCAGCTTCCTGATCTCCTGCCGCGGCCATGTGCGCATCACGGGCAACGAGCTGCATTCCAACGGCGCCGCCATATGGATATCCGGTGACTGCCGGTACTGGTACGAATCCGGTCCGGTGGAGGATGTTGAGGTGTCCGGGAATCAGATCGAGTGCAAAAACAGCGGGATCGCCGGCTGGGGTACGGCGGCGGTGGAGATCGTGCCGGAGCTGGAGCAGTCGCCCGCCTATTATCACGGGCGGATTGTGATCGACGGCAATGTGTTCCGCAAATCCCGCGGCCCGCTTGTCCATGCTCGTTTTGTGCGGGAGCTGGAGGTGAAAAACAACCGCCTGATCTGCGCGGATGAACAGGCGGCGGAGATCCTGACCCGGTGCTGCACGCTGCATAACCGCAATAACACGATCGAAACGGAAATATAAAGATACAATGAAGGGAGAGAGTCAACTATGAAGCGTTTATCTTGTCTGGCTGTCGTTTTCTGCCTGCTGTGCGCTGTGCTGGCGGGATGTCAGGACAAAACTCCTGGGGAATCGGCGGTATCCGTGCCGGAAAGCGCCGCTTCTGCGGAGATGACAACCGCGGACGGCTCCGGCAGCAAAACAGAGACGACCGGTACGGCAAAGCCGGATAACAGAAAAACAACGGCGACGTCCGGCCGTTCCACGAGTCACAACGGGTCTGTGCCGACACAGGGAAACCGGACAAGCACCGTGACAACGGGAGGAAACCATATGACGTATACGGTCAGTCAAAGCCCCAACGGCGTGACGGTGCGCGCACCGTCGGATAAGGGACTTAAGGTAATCGACGCCGCGACTTTCGGCATGAGTACGGCGAGCAAGGACAATTCCGATGCCTTTTCTCTGGCGCTGTCCTATGCCGCGGAGTTCCCGAACACCAAGATCGTGATTAAAAAGGGAGTGTACACCTTCAGCCCCTCCCGCAACATGACCATGAAGGGCGCCAAAAACGTGGTGATCGACGGTCAGGGTGCCGAGTTTATCTTCCGCAGTCCGTATATGTTCTATTTTTCGGAGTGCGACACGGTAGAGGTGCGGGATCTGGTGATCGACTGGGATTGGGCGTACTATCGTCCCGCCAATCTGATGAAGGTCATCCGGAAGGACGGCGACAGCATTGATTTTGAATTGCCCGAGGTCAGTACGGTCAAGGTGTCCGATATTGTGTTTTACACGATGAATCAGTATGACCCCGAAACGCTGACGCCCGGCACGGCAGGCGGCAAGGAGTTCCACGGGCCGCTGAATCATACCCGCATCGAGAGCCTCGGCGGCAACCGGATCCGGGTATACGGTCTGGCTCAGTCCGCTTCCATGCAGGTGGGGGAGATCTATCTGACCCGCAATTATGCCTGCAAAAGTCACTGCTTTGAAACCAGCAATTCACAGAACATCACCTATCGCCGCATCAAGATCTACGGCGCTTCCGGTATGGGGTTTGTATTCAGTAACGGCAGCGGTCATATGATGCTGAAAGACTGCACCATCGGTCTGCGTCCCGGCGAGGAGAGCAGGCGCCGTCTTTCCACACAGGCTGACTGCGTCCATGCGCTCAACACCTCCGGTCATCTTTGGATCGAGGGCTGTGATTTCTCCTTTTCCGGAGATGACGGCACCAACGTCCATGACAACGTGGCGCAGGTGGAGACAAGGACAGGGGATTCTCAGCTACGGCTGACCAATACGATGCCGTTTGCCGCGGGTGATACGCTGTCCTTCCTGAAAGACGATTATACGCCGCTGAATGTGACGGCGAAGATCGAAAAGAAGGAGGGAACGCTGGTTACGCTGGACAAAAAGCTGCCGGCGAGCGTGCAGAAAAACTGTATCGCGGTAAATACACGGTATAACAGCAGCAAATATTATATTGCCGGCAACGTGTACCATGAGGGGCGCGCCCGCGGGATTTTGGCGCAGGCCGGCGACGGGCTGATCGAAAACAACCGCTTTTTCCGCAATCAGGGGGCGTCGATCCTGATCGTGACGGATATCAGCACAGGCCTTTGGTCGGAGGGCACCGGCGTTGACGGGCTGACGGTAAAAAACAACACTTTTGAGCGCTGCAATGTGAATAACTGGACGGCGCTGATCGAGATCCATGCCAATATCAACGGCACCCGTTCCACCTATCCGGTGATGAAGAACATTCTGATCGAAAACAATACATTTATTGATTTCCCCAGCAAGCTGCTCGACATTACCTCGGCGGATCGCGTCACGGTGAGGAACAACACCGTCAAAAACCCCACGGCTCTTGCCAATGACAACGGAAACCGCGGCGAGATCAGCTGCCACAACGCCTCGAATATCACCATATCGGGGAATACCTATCTGGCTTCGCCGTATATGAGCCGTTCGGTCATCTCATTTGAGGACAGCGCGTTCCGTGTGACGGGGCTGACCGTGAAAAACAATACCTATCGGTAAGCGCAGCAGCCCGCCCTGTTTCTGTGGACAGCGGCGGGCGGCCCGGTGTAGAAAGAGGAGTGCAGAGATATGAAGCTGATCTTCTGGGGGACGAGTCACGGAGTGCCGCAGCCCGACCGCTTCTGTTCGGCGGCGCTGCTGCAATGTGCGGACAGCTTTTATCTGCTGGACGGCGGCGCGCCCGTAGCGGATCTTATGGTGCGCGGCGGTATCCCGTTTTCGCAGCTGAGAGCTGTGTTTGTGACGCATATGCACAGTGACCATACCTTTGGGATCCCGCATCTGTGCAGCCTGGCGAATTGGTATTTTGTTGACGCGTCTTTTGATGTGTATCTGCCGGAGCAGGCGGGGGTGGAAGCGTTTCGCGCCATGCTTCTGGTAGGAGATAAGCAGCTTTGCGACCGCAGGATCCGGCTGAAAACGGTGCAGGCGGGCGTGGTCTACGACGACGGTCGCCTTGCCGTTACGGCGATTCCGACCGGGCATATGGGGGAGCAGTATCCCTCTTTTGCCTATATGCTGGAGGGGGAGGGGCAGCGGATATTTCTGACCGGCGATCTGCGTCCGGATGCTTCCGATTTTCCGGTGGCGGCAAAGCAGCTGAAAAGCGATGCCGTGATCTGTGAGCTGGCGCATTTCGGACCGGAGCAGATCCTGCCGCATGTGGAGGCCTGCCCCGCAAAGCGCCTGATCTTTCACCATGTCTGCGGTATGGATGCCGCAGTCGCTGCCGCCAATGCATGGCAGAACACGCTGCCCTTTCCGGTGTATTTTGCGGCGGACGGGGAGCAGTATTTGCTGTAAGCGCCGCTTTCGGCGGGAGACTATTATTCCTAAAAAACGTACCGCCCGGTGCAAAACCGGGCGGTACGTTTTTTTCTGTCGTCCTGTCTAATGGGAAATCCGCTCATGGTCGTGTCAAGATAGGGACAACGTTTATCAGATGGTTTTTCTGATTTAATAACGACCCGATGCATTTTCACGCGGAGCTTCTTCCGCAATCGGCATGTCAAGCTTGTGGTTCAGCGGACACAGAGGGATATCTCTCTGTGTTTACAATTTTATCCCGGCTGTTCGGTAACAAAACATTCAGGAAATTCATTCTTTAGGGGCTTTTTATATAGATTGGAGCCGTAAGCTTACCAACCCCTTTTTCGGGGGAGCCTTATATAAGACTCAATAAGTGTAATAGTATTTTTTGTCTTTTCCTGTCTGGCAAGGTGCCTTTGTGCATTGCCGATAAGATCCTTGTATTTTCAGAAGTCTGATATAAAAATGTCTGACTGCGCTTGTATTTGTAAAAAATAGCCGCTGACACGCGATGGAAATTGTTTTTTCGAAAAGGAAGATTTTCGAAAAATAGCGCGTAAATTCGTATGTATAAGTGGTTCAATTATGTCATTTATATTGCTTGATACGTGACTTTTTCTTGATATGTGACAAGGGATTTGCTATCATAATATAGGAGGTTTTAACGAAAGACGATGATTCCTCTATATAAAAAGAGGGGGAAATCATGATGCCGCTTAAACAGGGCTTCAGAGAGAAGAAAAATTAGTGCAAAATGCATCCGCATTGAATACCTTGACAACGGGCAGACATAAGATCACGGTGATATTTGAAACCGGGTCTGCCGATTGTGAGTTTACCGTTACGGAGAAAAGTAAACCGACCGATCCGGTTAAGCCTGCGGAGTCCGACGAACCGGCTAAGCCTGAAAATCCCAAAACCGGAGAAGCTTTCTGTGTGGGATTTGTTTCTGCTCTTTTGGTTGTATCAGCGTTGGGTTTGCTTATGTCAAAAATCGTTATGTGTAATCGCAGGGAAAACGGTTTTTGATCGTCTGTTTTAAGGAGGACGACTATGGACAAAACGGAGTTTTCGGCGCGGATCGACGCCGAAATGCCGCAATTCCGTTCGCTCCC
>CAKUMQ010000043.1 GCA_934667845.1 uncultured Eubacteriales bacterium
GGCGATCCGGAGCTCAAACAGGTCGAGGATGTGTTCGTCAACGAGACGGACGAGATCGTTCATGTGCGCTACGGCGACACCGAGATCGACGCGACCCCGACTCACCCGTTCTACACCCCCGACCGCGGCTGGGTCAGCGCGGTAAACCTCCGTGCAGGCGACCGGCTCCAGCTCGTCAACGGCGAATATGTCACCGTCGAGCAGGTCCAGCACGAGATACTGGAATCACCGATCAAGGTATATAACTTTGAGGTTGAAGGATTCCACACCTACTATGTAGGCAATAACAGTGTTTTAGTTCACAATACATGTGGAAAAAAACCAACAAGTCCAAATCAAATGCAGAAACAAGTTGAACGAGGGCAAGCACCTCGTACAGTTGTTCGTGTAGATAATCCAAAGGATTCGGGGCAATTACCACATATTCATTTTAGCGATGGCACAGCAATGAATATAGATGGAAGCATTCATGATGCAATGAATGGCAGGCATACATTAACAAACAGTGAACGAATTTGGATCTTTGATAACGGATGGGGAGGCTGATCTTATGAAAATTTATGCTGAAAAAAACAAAGAGACCGATAGTGTTGAGATAGTACTTAACTATCAGGAACTGAAAAAAACAGTAGATTCTTTAAAGAAATTCGAAGACAAAGTCAACCAATTTAAAGCAAAAAACAAAGAGACAGGGAACTTGGGCTTTACACATTTACATTTAAAGGACTGTGGTGTGATAGATAAAAACAGCAACTCAGATATTGTCTTTTATCTGGATCTAAATGAATAAATAATCTCTCAGCAAGTATCGTGCTTAGTCGCCCAAACGCAGATCTGTCCGGAATATTCCTAAAACCTGTATGCGTTTGTGATCCTCAATGGATATGTATCTAATAAGGAGCCTTTTATGAGGAGATATGTATGTGCCGCGTTGCTTTTATGCGTTTTGCTTTCTTTTACGGGCTGCAGCGGGGGAAGCTATGCGCTGAAAAAATCTGCCGAGCAGATCGAGAGCATAGACATCGTTTGGGCGGAAAGCAGCCTTAACTATACGGTTTCAAAAACGCTTTCTGACACAGAGAGGGCTGCTTTTCTCGAAAGATTCCAATCGATCAAATTTTATCGCTATCTTGTCGGAGAAGCCATGCCGGTCTGCGGAGAAGCCGCGAAAATAACCTATCAGAGCGGGGATTATGAAATGATCTGCGCTCTTGAGGCGGAATATGTGAAGGATGGAAAGGTTTCTTCGATTCGAAAAAGCTGTGACGAACAAGAGCTTCATACCCTTCTGGACAGTTTTTTGGGGTGAATGGGTCAGGGGCGGTTCCTTAACGGACAATGCAGAGAGGATAAAGCTATGTGGTATGAAGTCAAAAACGCTAAGGATGCGATGGAGTTTTTGAATAGAATGGGCTTTTTTCATGACAGCTGTATAAAGGAAATGAAATATTACAGCGGGGCCTTTGTAAATGAGGACTTATCCATGCATCCCACAAATAATTGCAGAACACTAAGTGTGATCATACAGCGGCAATTTCCGGAAAATCCTATGGTCGAAATGCAGTTTTCGGGACTTCAGCATCTGCGGCTATCCCCGCTTGACACAACATTTACTTGTGAAATACTTGATTCAACCTTACTATGGAAGAATAGTTGTGTATATTGGTGTGATTGCGGCGGGCTGACAATAGCAGATCTGGAAAATTATGAGGGAACAATGGTCTGTGCATCCGGATTGCGATGGCGTTCAATTGACGGATATATGGATCAGAACGAATTTTACGCTTCGGTAACATAAAAATGTCTTTGTGCCCGCGCCGGGATACCCCGGCGCGGGCATACACAGAGTGCAACACCGACGGGATCCGCCCGCAGAAAACGGTAAATGGCGGAACGACCCGCTACACGCTGAGCGGCACGCAGGTGCTTGCTCAGCAGACCGGCACGGACGTGCCGATCTACTTTGAGCAGACTATGTTTCGAACGCACGATCGGCATAAAAAAGGAGCAGGTACCAGCCCTGCTCAAAAAAGAAGCATAAAAAACGAGTGTTCATAACTCAGATCCGTTATGAACACTCGCTATGGTCCGAGTGGCGAGACTTGAACTCACGGCCTCTTGACCCCCAGTCAAGCGCGCTACCAACTGCGCCACACCCGGATATGCGGTTATCCTATCAAACCGCGAAGTGTATTATAGCATGTCTTGCGGGAAAAAGCAAGGGGTCAATCGGCTTTTTTTGCATTTTCCCGCACTTTTTTCTGCCGCCGCTGTTTTACAGCCGCCGCAGCACGCGCAAAAGGACGGCGGCGGAACGGGCGGCAGCTTCCTTTTCAAACGCGTCAAACGACGCGGGCGCTTCGCCGTCCGCCAGATCGGACACGGCGCGCACGATCAGGAACGGGACGCGGTTGGCAGCGGCGGTCTGCGCGATCGCGCCGCCCTCCATTTCCGCCACCGCGGCGGAAAATTCCGCGGCAATACGGGCTTTCAGCGCCGCATCCGCCACAAATACGTCGCCTGTGGCGATCACGCCCTCAACGGCGGGAACCGCAAGGGCGGCGGCTTCCTCGGCAAACAGCCGCCGCAGATTTTCGTCGGCGACAAACCGGGTCGGCTCACGGTCATCGCCGCCGTCGCAGAGAAAGCCGCGCACATGACCGAACGCGGTCACGTCAAAATCATGCTGGACGGCATAGGTGGACAGCACCGTATCCCCGAGCTTCAGCCCCGGGGCAATACCGCCCGCCACGCCGGTGTTGATCAGGCAGCGCACGGCAAAGCGGTCGATCATCGCCTGTGCGCACATGGCGGCGCAGACCTTGCCGATGCCGCAGCGGGCAATCACGACGGAGACATTTTCGAGCGATCCGGTCGTAAACACGGTCTTGCCGACCGTGACCGTGCGGCAGTCCTGCATTTTCTTCAGCAAAAGCGCAACCTCTGATTCCATTGCGCCGATCAATCCCACGGGCAGCATACGGTCTTCTCTCCTTTTTCAGTCCAGACGGAAATCCTCCTCGCTGAACGAGGCGGCAGCGGGCGGGGCGGGCGGCGGCGACGGGATGCGCCGCAGCGGATCATACACATACCGGCGGCAGCGGTGATACAGGGGGACAACACCCTTGTGCGGGCAGAGCACGGCGCGCCCGTCCGCGGTGCGCTTGCCGTGCCGGCAATGCGCACAGGCGGGTTCCACCGTGTTGCCGTAGAGCTTTCGCCGCATGGCTGCCCTCCCCCCCTTTCGTAAATATACAATAAGTAATTTTAGTC
Organism: uncultured Eubacteriales bacterium; assembly: GCA_934667845.1. Taxonomy (GTDB): domain Bacteria; phylum Bacillota; class Clostridia; order Oscillospirales; family Acutalibacteraceae; genus HGM12789. The sequence goes on from CAKUMQ010000043.1 coordinate 3,274, forward strand.
AGCAGAAATACTATTCGTTATCGTTTTGATTGCCGTCCCGACGGGGGACGGCGGCGCAGTGCGCGGAAAAATGCGGTCAGGCGGGCGGCGCACTCCTCCTGCAGCAGTCCGCCCTGCACCGCGGGATGGTGGTTGAAGGGCAGGGCGTAGAGGTCGGTCAGCGTGCCGCAGCAGCCCGCCTTCGGGTCGGGCGCGCCGAAGATAACGCGGTCGAGCCGCGCGTTCAGAATCGCGCCCGCACACATGGGACACGGCTCCAGCGTCACATAGATCTCGCCGCCGAACAGGCGCCAGCCGCCCGCGCGGCGGCATGCCTCGTCGATCGCCTCCAGCTCGGCATGGGCAAGGGCGTGGCGCATGCCCTCGCGGCGGTTACGCCCGGTGCCGATCACCTCACCGCCGCGCACGACCACCGCACCGACCGGCACCTCGCCCTCGGCAGCCGCTTCATCAGCCAGCGCGAGCGCCAGCCGCATGTAATCCTCCGGCGTTTTCGCCGCCTGTCTCTCCGGCTCGGTCATGCGGAGGTGAGCACGGAGCTGAGCACCGTCAGCACACCGAACAGGATCAGGGCGATCCACATGCAGGGGGAGCCGAGCAGGGCGGCGCGGCGCTTATCTGCCGGCAGCGCCGTCAGCAGCGGCTTTGGCAGCACCGTCAGCGCGGAACGGCCAAACAGCAGCACGCCGAGCACCGCCACGCCGAGTATCGCCAGTCCGGCAAACACCGCAACCGTCAGCTGGTTCGCGGCTTCCTCGGACATATACAGCGACGCCCATTCCAGCGCTGTCGCCATGCCGTTATTCAGAAAATGGATCGTAACGGAGACCCAGATATTTCCGGTCTTGATCACGAGCCAGCCCATCATCAGACCGAGCAGGAACGCAAAGGGAAATTGCAGCAGATTGGTGTGCATCAGCCCGAACAGCAGCGCCGACAGCACAATGGCGGCGCCGTCACCGAGCGGCCGCAGCCCGATCAGCACAAAGCCGCGGAACACCATTTCCTCAAGCAGCGCGGGCAGCACGGCAAAGATGAACAAATTGAGCAGCAGACTCGCTATCCCTTTTTCCGTATACAGCTCGGTCTCCGGCATATTGATGCCGAACAGCGACCAGACATTCACCCATGTGCCGGTGAGCAGGTTGGACAGGATGCAGCCGCCCATGCCGACGGTGACAGCCGCGGCAAAGGTGGCGGGACGCACCCGCTGATGCATGCCGAAAGGGTTCCGCTTTACGCGAAAACACAGGGCGGAAAACCACATCGGCGCGCCCATCATGACCGCGTAGATCGCCATGTAGACAAAGAGGAACACCGTGTGATCAAGTCCCCAGTAGCGGTCATTCGCGATCGCGGACAGGTCGGTTAGCCCGAACAGCGACAGCAGCCACAAAACGACCGAGGCGATGATCTGCTGCAAAAAGATCAGCAGCAGCATACCCGTGCCGAGGAAATGCCCCTCCCGCCGCAGCGCGCGGCGTTCAAGCTCCGCCGGAGAGGGCGGCAAAACGACCGGCGCATAGGGGGGATACGGGGGGTACGGAGAATACGGCAGCATATCCGAAATGCCTCCTTTTTCTGACGGGGATCACTGCCCCGCCTTGAATGCCAGGAAATCGTCGTAGGTCATCATTTTGTCCAGCAGCGTGCCGTCCGGCTGAATTTCGATAATGCGGTTGGCGACGGTCTGGATAAACTGGTGGTCATAGGAGGAGAACAGCACGTTGCCCTTGAAATCCATGAGCCCGTCGTTGACGGCGGTGATGGATTCGAGGTCGAGGTGGTTCGTCGGCTGATCGAGGATCAGCACATTGGAGCCGAACATCATCATGCGGGACAGCATACAGCGCACCTTTTCGCCGCCGGAAAGCACCCTGACGGGCTTTAACACGTCGTCGCCCGAAAACAGCATTTTGCCGAGGAAGCTGCGCAGATAGGTCTCGGTGTTGTCCTGCGAATACTGCTGGAGCCATTGCAGCAGATTGAGGTCGCTGCCCTCAAAATAGGCGGAGTTATCGCGCGGGAAATAGGACAGGCTCGTGGTGCCGCCCCATTTGAACGTGCCGGAGGTCGGCTCAAGCTCGCCCGCCAGAATGCGGAACAGCGCCGTGACCGCCAGCTCGTTCTGACCGACAAAGGCGATCTTATCGCCCTTGTTGACCCGGAAGGTGATGTGATCGAGCACGGTGCGCCCCTCCGTCTCATAGGTGAGGTCCTCGACCGTGAGGATCTCCTTTCCGGCTTCGCGGTCCATCGTGAAGCCGACAAAGGGATAGCGCCGCGACGAGGCGGGCATCTCTTCGACCGTCAGCTTGTCGAGCAGCTTGCGGCGGGAGGTCGCCTGCTTGGACTTGGACTTGTTCGCGGAGAAACGCTGGATAAAGCTCTGCAGCTCGCGGATCTTGTCCTCGTTTTTCTTGTTCTGCTCCCGCATGACGCGCTGGATCAGCTGCGAGGACTCATACCAGAAGTCGTAGTTGCCGACATAGATCTTGATCTTATTGTAGTCCACATCCACGATATGAGTGCAGACGTTGTTGAGGAAATGGCGGTCGTGCGACACGACGATGACGGTACCGGCATAGTCCATCAGAAAATCCTCGAGCCACGCGATGGAGGCGATGTCGAGACCGTTGGTCGGCTCGTCGAGCAGGATGATGTCCGGCTTGCCGAACAGCGCCTGCGCGAGCAGGATCTTCACCTTTTCCTTTTCGCCGACGAGCCGCATCGGCTCGGTCAGCAGGTCGTCGGACAGCCCGAGGCCCTGCAGGATGCGTCCCGCCTCCGTCTCGGCCTCCCAGCCGTCCAGCTCGGCGAATTCGCCCTCCAGCTCGGAGGCGCGCACGCCGTCCTCCTCGGAGAAATCCTCCTTGGCATACAGCGCGTCCTTTTCCTTCATGATCTCATACAGGCGCGGATTGCCCTGGATGATCGTGTCGAGCACGGTGAACTCCTCAAACGCGAAGTGATCCTGCCGCAGCACCGACATGCGGGATTTCGGGTCACGGATGACCTCGCCGGACGTCGGTTCAAGCTGACCGGACAAAATTTTCAGAAATGTGGATTTTCCGGCGCCGTTTGCACCGATCACGCCGTAGCAGTTGCCGTCGGCAAATTTCAGATCGACATGGGTGAACAGATTTTGTCCCCCGAATTGAATGCCCACATCGGATACTGTCAGCAATGGTCAGACCCCCTATATTCTGTCGGCGCCGTCCGGGCAGACGACACCATTTTATCTTTCCCTATTCTACCACAGAATGGGGCGGGAGAAAAGAGGGGATTTCCGGGTTTTGGGCTTTTTTTCGGAATTTTTTCGATTTCCCCTCCCCGTTCGGCAGATTTTGCGGTATAATAAGGATATCATTCAGAAGTCATTTCGAGCCGGAAACGGACAGGGAGGTTTCTGCCATGAACAGCAAGACGAAGGAATGGGGCATTTTGTCGCTCGACCCCTATCTGCGCCCCTATGCGGATGCCATTGACGCCCGCATGCAGGCCCTGCGGGAGACCCGCCGCCGTCTGCTTGCGCCGAAGCAGGAGCTGACCGCCTTTGCCACGGGGCATCTGTTTTACGGCTTCCACCGCACCCGCACGGGCTGGGTCTACCGCGAATGGGCGCCCGCCGCCGAGGCGATGCACCTGATCGGCGATTTCAACGGCTGGAACCGGCAGTCCCACCCGATGACGCCGATCGGAAACGGCAACTGGGAGATCACGCTCTCCGGCTGCCATGCGCTCCCCCACGGTTCCCGCGTGAAGGTACAGGTGACGGCGAACGGGCAGAGCTTTGACCGCATCCCGCTGTATATCCGCCGCGTGGTGCAGGATCCCGAGACCGGCGCGTTTGACGGGCAGATCTGGGCACCGGCACGGGCGTATGTCTGGAAGCATCCCGCCCCGGTCCGCGCGCCGCGCCCGCTTCTGATCTATGAGTGCCATATCGGCATGGCATCGGAGGAGGGCAAGGTCGCGAGCTTTCGGGAATTCACCCGCGACGTGCTGCCGCGCATCAAAGAGGACGGCTATACGGCGGTACAGATCATGGCGGTGATGGAGCACCCGTATTATGCGAGCTTCGGTTATCAGGTGACGAATTTTTTTGCGGTCTCCTCCCGCTTCGGCACGCCCGACGAGCTGAAAGCGCTGATCGACACGGCGCACGGGCTGGGGCTGTCGGTACTGCTCGACGTGATCCACTCCCATATGGCGCGCAACACCGCTGAGGGACCCGCCGCCTTTGACGGCACCGACTGCCAGCTCTGCCATGCGGGACCGCAGGGCGACCACCCCGCCTGGGGCACCCGCCTGTTCGACTACGGCAAGCCCGCCGTGCTGCATTTTCTGCTGTCCAATCTCCAGTTCTGGCTGACGGAATATCATTTTGACGGCTTCCGCTTCGACGGCGTGACCTCCATGCTCTATCACGACCACGGACTGGGCACGGCGTTTGACTGCTACGACAAATATTTCAGCCCCAATACCGACAGCGACGCCGTCGTGTATCTCCAGCTTGCGAATCAGCTGATCCACGCCGTGTCGCCGCAGGCGGTCACGGTGGCGGAGGATATGAGCGGGATGCCGGGCATGTGCCTGCCGGTCACAAAGGGCGGCATCGGCTTTGATTACCGGCTCGCCATGGGCTCGCCCGATTTCTGGATACAAACGGTGAACTGCGCCCGCGACGAGGACTGGAACATGGATCGGATGTGGGCGGAGATGACGACCCGCCGCCCGGGCGAAAAAAATATCGGCTACTGCGAGTCGCACGACCAGGCGCTCGTGGGCGACAAGACGCTGATGTTCCGCCTGGCGGATCAGGAGATGTACTGGCACATGGCGGACAGCACGGTTAACGAGCCGATCCGCCGCGCCGTCGCGCTGCACAAGCTCATCCGCCTGACGGCGTTTTCGCTTGCGGGCGAGGGCTATCTCAACTTCATGGGCAACGAATTCGGGCATCCCGAGTGGATCGACTTCCCGCGCGAGGGCAATCACAACAGCTTCCACTACTGCCGTCGGCAGTGGAGCCTTGCGGATGCACCGGATCTGCAGTACCGCTTTCTGCTCGCCTTTGACCGCGCCATGCTGCCGCTTGCGGACGGCGATCTGTACGCCTGTGTGCCGCGGCTGATCCGCCTGCACAACGACAACAAGCTGCTGATCTACCGCCGCGGCGCGTATTTGTTTGCACTCAGCTTCCACCCCTTTGCCACGCAGACCGTAACGCTGCCGCCCGAGGGGAACGGCCAGCTGACGCTGGTGCTCAACTCGTCCGATCCCGCGTTCGGCGGCGGTTATACCGCGCCGCAGACGGCAGAGACGGCGGCGGAGGGCGAAAACGGCGCATTTGCGCTGTCGGTCACGCTCCCGCCCCGCACCGCGCTGGTCTATCGCGTCGGCAGGGCGGGCGCCGCACGCAAAAAGCGCTGATATCCCCCGATGATTTTGTCTAACCCGTCCGACTCCCATTTTCCCTATCATCTAAATAGCAGGAACGGCTGCCGAGAGATCGGCAGCCGTTCTTTTGTGTTTATATCTCTGCTCTCCTCCGGAGAACAACTGCCGCAGCAAGCGACAAAAGCGCTCCGATCAGCATAACGGGGACAAGGGATTCAACGCCTGTGTCGGGAACAGACACAGAACTGTCGCCGGTGTGATCCCCACCGTCGACCACATTTACCTCAACCGTCGGGCACAGGTCAAGCGCATTGGCCAGCCCGTCGGGAAGATCGACAAAAGCACCCGTAAACGTATATTTGCCGGGGGAACTTCTGTTGTAGTCGTCACTCGACCAGGTTACCTTCACTGTGTACACGTTGCCGTCTGTTCCCGTCACGGAGACCGTACCGGGCAGTTTGGCAAGAACATCGCTCAAAGCGGTATTCCGGGCAACGTTGACCGCATCAATTTTATCCACGGAAGCAATCGCGCTCTCCAGCCTGACGGTATAAGGCTCGACCTCCTTCACCGAAAGATCGCTGACTTCGATCGGCAGCAATCCCGCGTGTACGCAAATATACCCGGCGTCCAAAGCGAAGGAGTCTGAGGCAAAGGACAGGATCTGTTTGTCATTGATTGCCATGCTGATCATATTATCCAATACGGATATCCTGAATCTGAAAGAGGAGTGGATATCAAAGTCGGGAATCATGGCTGCTTTCGGTCCGACCTCACCGGTACCCGGCACCCAAATGAGCGCTCTCCCTTTAGGCTCGATCGCCACATAAATATCGGAGCCGCTATCGCTCTGTGTGGCATCTGCCGACTGCTTTCTGACACCCAATCCGGCAAATCCCCATGCGCCGGCATCCGTTGTTCCGAACTTAAAGGTTCCCTCCGCCACAAAGTTCTTATATGTTCTCTTTGTGTATGTCAGGGAACGATCCCAATTGTTATGATCCGTATCATTATCCGACTGAATGATCGTTCCGTCGGAAACGCTCCAGGTTCCGCCGCCGGTAACCTTCCAATTCGTCATGGAATCCGCATCCAGCCTGTCCGCTTCCGTTGCAGCGGACACAATGGTATACCGGCTCTCGCTAACCAGACTGGTCCTGCCGTCTTTAACGGCAACGGCACGGATACAATACTGCCCGTCGGACGACTTCGCATCCAAAACGATCGGCGCCGTATAGGCCTGCTTTGCCGCCGTGGGATAGCTTCCGTCCAGCGTATAGTAAATTTTGGCACCGGAAACAGGAGAGCTTATCTCCACCGTTTGGCTGCGGTCATAGATGCCCTCATCCAGGCTGAAGATCGGTCGGGCGTTTTCAAGGGGGATCTCCGTTTTGCAGGAGGGAAGCGTCTCCATCCATGCCGCAATATACGGTGTGAGCAGGTTATAACCGGCAGCGTTGGGATGCACCAGGTCAAGCAGATATTCCGTTGTGGTGTTTTTCAGCACATTGGTGTTGATATTGTCATCGTTGTAAAGATCGAGATAAGGAATCCCCCATTTTTGACAGATCTGTTTCGCCACGTCAAAATAGGCAGACATATCCGCAAGATTTCCGCTGTCCAGAGTGATCCGGAAGTTGAAAATGTAGCCGATCCTTGACAATGGGAAATACTGCACCGCGTGATAGAACAGCTCCTCCAATCCGCCCGCAAAGGTGCCGGTATCAAAGCTCGCCAGATCAAAAGAACCGCTCATTTTGCCGACCTTGACAGAATCCCATGCATCGTTCACCCCGCCATGGAGGATCACATAGTCATAGGTATTGTTTTTCGCCTGCTTTAACTGGGTAATGATGCGGCCGGGACGGCTGACGGAAAGAGACGTGCCGCTGACAGAGTTGTTATCGGTTTTCATGGCATACTTTGCGCCTATCCGACCTGCCCACCCGCGATGCGTATCCTCACCGGCGCCGTAGCTGATAGAATCGCCCACATACAGCGCCGTCTTGCCGTACAGAGGGCTGTCCTTGGCGTCATTGCGCGGCGTGCCTATAATAAAGGCGTCAAACTCGCCGTACCAGTCCTGGATGTTCAGCCCTTCGTCCTGAGTGATCTTTATGTGGTGCATGCCCTCCGGCAAATTGTCGACCGCAAAGACCACACAGAACTGCGGATCCTCTGCATACGGCAGAATGGATCTCACGATCCTGCCGTCGATAAAGAAATTGTTGACACAGGCATTCGGTCCCGTCTTCATGACGACGGCAATAGAGGTGCCTTCGAAACCATACTCTATCACACTGTCTAAAGCATATCCGTTAACCTTTGACGTATGATTGTAGGCATCCTCCGGCGTCATTTGTGTGGAGGGGTGCAGATAACGCCATGTATACTGAATGTTTTCATCCGTGTCATCGATAAAGGTATATCCCTTTTGGTTCAGCTTCTTCTCATCCAGGCCGGATAAAACGTCGCCTGCTTTGGGGAAAGCATCGGTATCGGGTGACGGATCTACCGTCAGTTTCTCATAGGGTAAGGTCTCCTGCAGCAAGGAGGTATCCAGCCACACGGCATTCTCCTCCGCCTTCCAGTCCAGCTTCTGCAAGTAAACGCCGCCAAGGCTGGTCTGAACCGGTTTTCCGCCCGGATAGGGACCGTTGGCGGGCGCTTCGTTGATCGCCGCACAGGCGATATAATCCACGCCGTCCACCGTGACGATCTCCGGCGCGTGCCCGTTGAGCTCGCCGATGAAATCCCGGATGCCGTTGCCGAAGTATCGGGGATCCGCCGAGCGATATACCGCAACGCGGCCGTAGTCAAATCCGCTGACAAACAGGTAGTAATACCCAAACCGCTTGATCACAAAGGGAGATTCCGCCTCTGTATAGCCCTTCGGCGGCGCCGCCAGCACCAGCGCAGGCTCCGACCAGTTCAACAGATCCGTCGACGTTCTGAGATTTATACCACCGTCTGCATAGTACATGAAGTAGCAGCCGGCTTCCTCATCATAAAAGATACAGGCATCACGGCAGCCGCCGCCGACAAAGGCAATATTACTCTCTTTAAACTGATCGCTCTTGAACGGCACCCAGTGCTCCAGCGTGTCGTCCGTCGCCGCAAGGACCCTCATCTGTACGGAGGCATCCTTTTCATTATAGTGATGATAATACATATAGGTGTTGCCGTCCGGGCTGTGAACGGCATACGGCGCCCACATATGGCCGGTATCCGGCAGGCTTTTGTCGCCGTCACTTTTCACACGGTCGGTATAGGTATAATGGTCGGTCAGATTCTGACCGATGGCATGAAAAAACGTCTTGTCGTCGCTTTTTTCCTGCCCGGCAATGCCGATAGCATGCCACCGATCCTGCGCATCCTGTATCAGGCAGAAATCCGACAGAAACTCCGCAGGATCGTCCCCGATGATCTTTTTCGCGTTGCTCCAGCGGCTGGTAAGCTGCGGAACGTATTTTGTACTTTCTACTGTGACATTGCAGACCGTACTCAGGTATTCCTCTGCCTTATTGCCCATGGCATTGACCGCCTTCACCTGATATTCACCGGCATCCTGATCCGTGACCCCTGTCTTGACATATACCGGTCCGGTAACGCCCGCAAGAGGCTGACCGTCCTTTGTCCACTGATAGGACAGTATGCCTGCGTCTTCTGTTTTGGCCTGGCACCGCAGCGCCAAACGCCCGCCGACCGTCACCTTCTCCGCGCCGGGCAGATCCTTCGTCAGCACCGGTTTCTCGGGATTCCCCTCCGCGACCGGGCTGCCCACAATAAACGCGTCAAATTCCGCATACCAGTCCTGTGTGCCCTTTCCGTCCTCCAGGGAGACCGTCAGCGTATGCTCGCCGGGCGTCAGACCGTCCGCGGCAAATACCACGGCAAAATGCAGGCTGTCGCTGCTGTAGGGCAGCACCTTTTTGACGGGCTCGTCGTCCAGCTTGAAGCAGTGGTTGGCTACCCGGGGACCCGCCTGCATGATGACGGCAATATAGGTTCCCTGAAACGTATACGTTATGGTAGGCTCCAGAGACCACACGTCATATCGGGAGGTGTGATTATAGGCATCCGCCGGCGTGAGCTGGGTGGATTCGTGGAGGTACTGCCAACCGTATTGGATCGTCGGATCGGTGTCATCCACAAAAGCAAGCCCCATTTCATTAAGCCCGGCTTCATCCAGACCGGACAGCAGATCGCCTGCCTGCGGCTTTTGATCGGTATTCGGCTGGGCATTCAGCGTCAGATAATTGAACGCCGTATCCTCCTGCGCCCGCGCCGGTAAGCCGATCAGCGATCCCAACGCCAGCAGACCCGCCGCCAAAACAGCCAGTATGCTTTTCGCTCCGGCGGCGTATTTTGCCTTTACCATATAGCATTCACTCTCCTGTTCAGTTGATGCGTTCTGTCTGTCATCCTGCTTTTTTGCGTATGACCAGAAAATAAACTGCAGCGCCTGCACCGCCTAAGACAATAACGGCGCCGATCACGACCCAAGCCCACGGAAAGCCGCCGTCACTGTCCTTTCCGTTTTCCAGATCCTCCAGACTGACCGCCTTTGTCGCGACGGCTTCCGTCGTGCCTGCAGTCGTCGCGTCGGAAACGCCTGCGGTGCTGTCACTTGTCCCGACCGTCTCTGTATCCGATACCTCGCCGGGCTGTGTACCGTCCGTCCGGGAGGACGTCGCGGAGGAACGCGCAGTAGTGCCGGTCGCCGCATTTGTTGTTGTCGTCGGCTCGATAATAGCGACAGGGTCTCCGCTGTCATCCAGCCGGGTTATGGAAAAGTCGTCGAAAATAACGGTATTATTCACCGCCATTAACGAAATATATCCCTCGCGGATCAGAGATACGAATGATTTTTGCGCCGCCTGCCTGCCGTCGATATACACGGTGACCAGATCGTTCACTGCCCTGATCTTCATCACATGCGCGTCATTTTTTCGGTAGCTTTTATCTGCGCTTTCCTCAAAGGGACCGCCGATCTCGGCGGCACCCCAGAACGTCGCCATACCTTCGTCCTGCACAAAAATACCGAGACCGTCATCCAGAAAATATTTTCCGGGGAAATTCTGCCGGATCGCGACAACTGCCCACGGCCAGTCGTCGCCGGTCTTCTGGTATTTTACGCTCAGTTCAAAATTCTTAAAGGTATAGTCCTTAAGCGTCAGAGCGGCAACATACTTGGTGCCCTGCCCCTCGACAATATCATCTACCCTCTTGACCGCGCCGTTTTCATGCACCCAATGCTTTGAAAAGTCCTCCTCCTGAGACTGACCGGCATCCAGAATATAATACGCCTGCCAATCGTCCAGGTCGTCCTTGCTGCCAAACGAATTGGTATAGGTTTTTGCGCCTGCGGCAGGGGCAGCCGCAAAAGCATGCATACCGGCTGCGCAGAGGATCGCTGCAATAACGGATGTGATCACCAATACTTTCTTCATTTTCTACCTCCTGTTTCTGACCGTAAATACCGTAAGCTGTGTGCCGATATTCCATCTCTTTACCGTAAAAGTTCTTCCCGAAGCGGCTCATGGTGTTTCCGCTTCGGAAACGGAATCTGTCCGCATCCCCTCCTCCCCTTGTGATGTCCTGCCGTGTCATTTCCCTTCGATCAGCCGATCATCCCTGGTGATCAGCCATACATATAATTGAACCGGGCATCTCCGTCAATGGTCTCACGCCACGCCCATGCCGGGTCGCCGTCCGCCCAGGTGTTGGGACGGTCAGCCCTGAACAGGATGCCGTCCGCCGGAGCCGGTTCATCCCCGCCCGATTCCTCTCCGCCGGGCTCGGGTATGGTCGCGTCGCCCGTCAGACCGATGTTGTCAATATACACCGTGGAAGCATGCGTCTCGCCGCCCGCTCCGAACTCCAGACGGAACTGCAGAGTCTGCCCCTCGGTAAAGCCTGCGTCCGCCCACTTAATACCCAGGATATGTTCACCTGCAAGCAGCACACCCGCCTGATATTCGCCGACATATGCGCCGTCCGACACAAAGTTGGCTTTCACATACAGGTCGTGTTCGTTTTTGATCCAGACGCGGAGGCCGTCGCCCTTGACCGTAACGGTCCTCGCCAGGTGCATCCAGCTCCAGCTGTAGCACAGGTTATAGCTGAGCGCCGCAGCCTTCGAGCCGTTCTCGCCCTTTCCCTCCGCCAGCGTCAGCGTCGGGGCAGGCGTATCCGGATCCCGGGACAATGCCCAGTAGCGGGTCACGTCCGCGTCGGCGGTCATACCCTCAAAATCCTCGATGGTCTGATACGCGTCAACGTCCGATGCATCGGCAAACGCGCCGGGAAGCATCGCCATTGAGATCAGGATCGCCCATGCCAGAATTGCCGCGCCGAGTCTTTTGCCGAGTCTCGCTTTTGTCATCACACACAAACTCCTTTTCTATTTTTTTCGCATCACGCGGAACGGACAAAAAAGATCGCTTTCTTTAACAGTTTTGTCATATATTCCTCTCAGCACGGCTTTATTTTAGCACTTTCATGTGAAATGTTTTGGTATCAGCCAAATAACATTTGGTATAATTCTACTTTTTATCCCCCGTTTTGCCGCGATAATACCAAAACACCTTTGTTTTTTCTGTATCGGGTCTGCCGAAAAAACAGCACCTCCCGCCGCAGGGCAAAGCCTGCAGCGAGAGGTGCTGTGTCATCCGGACAAAGACCGGCAGAGATCTGCGGGAAAATTTCCGCTTGTTTTTTCCTTTTTATACCCGTTCATGCAGCGCCGACAGGGCAAGGCAGAACTTTTCCGTCGGTGTCCATGTTATCTGTGACGGGTCACCCTCGCGAATACGCATGGTGCGGCGGATCTCCTTGGGAATCACGACACGGCCGAGGTCATCTGCTCGTGTCAAGTAGAATCCAAAAATTCTTAAAAACCCTTATATATCAAGGGCTTCCGGACTTTCGACAAAATTAACCCTTGCGTTATTATAACACAAAAACAGCATAAAAGCCAGCGAAAAGCCGGCTTTTACATGGTCATGAAAGTTGAAAGGCAACATCCAACTTCCATTCGATTTTTAGATTATTATTAAAGTAATTCCTGTATTCTGCGTTCGGCCTCTTTATAAACCGCTTCATCATCCCGAACCGAAATCACAATGATTTTCATGGTCTCCTTATCCCGTACAAGAGAATAGACAACTCGGTACCCGAAATTTCGCAGTTTGATTTTATAAAAGCCACTCAATTTTGATGTTGCATGGTTGCCCAAAGGCTTACCGATTCCATCAGGTGGCGGTAATGGGCGCTCGGCTGTCTTTTCAATCGCTTTCAAAATGATCTTGCGATTATACGGATCAAGCCGTTTCAAATCCCGTTGAGCCTCCTTGATGTATTCTATTTTCCATTCCATCTCAAAGGCCCCTTATTCAATATCAACTTCACCATCTGCCAGATCCGCATCGGTAAGGCCAAGCTCTTTCATCATTTCCTCATGAGAGAGATTCTCAGCGTCTTTATTTTCAGCCATACGCTTTTCAGCCTCAGCATACAATGCATAATCAGACAGCATTTCCATCAGAGTTTCATATTGACTCGGAGAAACAAGGACACAAGCAGGGCGATTGTTCTTAACAACAATCTTCGTGCCGGTTGTTTCCACTTCATCGAATATTTTTGCGGCTTCGCCTTTATTAAATCGGGTAATAGGAACCATAGCGTTCATCATATTTACAACAGACATCTGACTCATTGAAAACGCTCCTTTCAAAACTATCCTTCCCTGAGTTCACTATCATTATACGCTACGGAAATTAAAATGTCAATATTTTTATAGATATATTTCTCGATAAATTTCGAGGAACCAGTCGGCGGTTTTGCTGAACAATATAGTTTCTTACCCAGAGATTGCTTCGGATTGGACTCTGAGGCAATCTCTTTCTAGGCGGTTGCTGCTTTCTCGGGTGTTAAGGCTGGCCTTTACATGGTCATAAAAGTTGAAAGGCAACATCAAACTTCCATTCGATTTTCAGATTTTCGTTGTCAAAAACAATGACGCGGTCTATATCATCGTACATTCTTTCCCGGAGCTTATCGTCCGGCTCATCCGCTGCAGCGGCGATATTTTTGATCGCGTTCATTGCCGTGTTGCTTTCTTCCCGCTTTTGCAACAGGCCTTCGATTTCATCCTCGATTCGTGATAGCTCCGTCTGGAGTCTGTCCCTATCCTCTGAAAGAACGCCTTTCTTTTCGAGAAAGACATTCCGGGATATTTCATCGGAACGGAATTGCTCGTACAGCGAGGCAACCTTACCGCCGATCCCTCCGAGCTGAATGCGGAGGGATTTTTGCTGCACCCGAAGAGGAGCGAGCTTATCCGGCTGCTTTTCATTTACTGTCCTGTGATATTCTTCGCTGACAATCTGCAGCTGCCGTTTGTATGTGGTGAAAACAACATCCTCTATATTTGTCCGGCTCCAATGAATGCCTGCACACGGAGCGTCCCTTATATATAACGGCGTAGCGCAGGAGTAATATTCGTCCGAGCCAAAGGTCTTGCGAAGTCTGCGGCCGCAGTGCCCGCAATAGTAAACACGGTCACGGCGGTCGGTTCTGACAACATCGGTCTTTTTCACCTTGCGCAAAGTATCATTCGCTGCGTAATATTCCTCGTGTGTTACGATGGGTTCGTGCATGCCCTCATTTATCACATAATTCTCCGGCGCATACCGTTTTTGCACTTTGGCCCGAATGGTTTCATTTCCGCATTTGAAGGACACCATAGCTCCGGTATACTTATAATCCCGTATGATTCGGATCACCGCCTGATGACTCCACATCGCATCGTTGCCCATACCTTGCCGTGACAGCTTTTTATGCTGCATCGGCGTCGGAATATGCTTTTCGTTAAGGATACGGGCAATTTCCGTGGATTTCTTTCCCTCAATAGCCCACAGGAAAATATCCCGCACAATGGGTGCAGTTTCGGGATCCGGCACCATATGGTGCTTTTGCCCTTTGATCTTTGTGTATCCATACGGGCAATGGCTGACATACCGGCCGCATCTCATCAGCATGTGCTGTGATGTTTTTACCTTTTTTGAGATGTCAACGCTGTACATCTCATACATAAAGTTTCGGAAGGCAACATCAATACCGCCGGTTGTCCCGATAAACTGATTGCTGTCATAATGGTTATTGACCGCAATAAACCGGATACCGAGATACGGAAAGATGTGCTCAAGGTAATCGCCGGCTTCAATATAGTTTCGCGCAAACCGGGAAAGATCTTTCACGATGATGCAGGAAACATCACCGGAACGCACCATCGCCATCATCCGCTTAAAACCGGGACGGTCGAAATTCGTCCCGGAATATCCGTCATCGACGAACTCGACCGTCTTCATAGAAGCAAGCTCAGGCTGCCCTTGAATGAACTGAGCGATGATGCCGCGCTGGGCCGTAATACTATTGCTCTCATCATTCGCGCCGGTGTCCTCAAGCGATAGCCTGAGATACACGGCAAGCTGTTTTTTCGGCATTTAGGCAACCTCCTTTCTGATTCGCTTGCACTCCTTGAACATTTCCTCAAACTCAGGCATGTACTTAAACCGAATATCCAAAGAGCCGTCGGTATTCACTCGGATCTCATCAACCATTGCCTCGACCATTTCTTCGGTTACCGTTTTCGTCTTATCATAGCGTGAAATGAGCCGATTCCATTTTCGGGCGCCTGTTTCAGTTACCTTGGTTTTTGTTTTGATTGCCTGAAGCTCCTGCAATTCGCTTTCATATGCGGCGATTTCCTTTTGATAGACATCTCTGGCAAGCAAATATTCCCGCTGCGTCAATATGCCGTCCTTGAAGTCGATATACAACCGGGAAAACAGCTTTTTCTTTTGCTCCAGCTTATCCTGCAGTTCTTTGACACGATTTGCCGGTACACTGTGCTTTGCTTTTTCTTTCTCCAAAGCGATCAAGCCGAGCAGTGTTTTTTGCGTGTCAAGGAATAAATCCATCTGCTTTCGTATAACGCTCAACACGATTTTATCAAGGTCATCGGCTCGGATGCTCTTTTTTGAGCACGCCGTGTCTCCCAGTTCGATGTTTGTCGGGCATTTATAATTGTAGTAGTCGGTGACCACGCCGTCCTTTTTCGGGCGGGAATAACTGCGAACATATTTCATAACACGCCCGCAGTCGGCACACCTTAAAACCGAACCGTATGGATTGGGACGCTTGGGCAGATGAGCATAGCGTCCGAATGATTTTTTCACATCGCTTGAGATCTTTTTGTTGATCTCCTGCACCTTATTCCACAGCTCCATGCTGATGATCGGCTCGTGTGTCCCTTCAACCACATCCCAGTCCGCCTCTTTTGTCCAATGGTATTTTTCGCCCTTATACAGGCACTGCGCGCTGCGTCCTTGCGCTAAATTCCCGATATAGACCACATTGACAAGCAGGTCTTTCAGAACATGGCGATTCCAAGGCAGTTCACTCCCTTTCTTGTTATTATTTGTTATGATGCCGCGCTCATAGCGCAGCCGCCCCGGGGAGGGATAGCCTTTTTCGTTGAGTATACGGCATATGGTATCAAATCCGAGCCCCTTAGCTCGGAGTTCAAAGATCTCGACTACGATCGGAGCAATCTCATGATCGATCACCAATCGGCTCCGATTATTTTCATCTTTCAGATAGCCGTACGGAGCATAATTGCCGATATAATCGCCGCGCAGCCTCTTATTCTTCATTGTCGAGCAGATCTTTTTGGATATGTCCTTTGCGTACATATCGTTGATCAGATTTTTAAGAGTGGCGGCGAGCTTTTCCCCGGCGTTGGCCGAGCTACTGTCATAATCGTCGCTGACGGAAATAAAGCGTATACCGAGGAAAGGAAAGATGCGTTCCAGATATTCACCGGTCTCCACATAGTTTCTGCCCAAGCGGGAAAAGTCCTTCACAACGATGCAATCGATCCGTCCTTTCCGCACATCCTCAATCATTCGATGAAACGCAGGACGATCGAAATCTGTGCCTGTGTAGCCGTTATCGGCATATACCTCCTTCAGTTCGAGATAGGGCCGCTCGGCAAGATAGTTTCTCAGAAGCAACTCCTGATTTTCAATCGAATCCGCATCCGCCTTACCGTTGTCCTCGACAGACAAACGGACATAAAGGGCAGTACGAAACACGCTCTGCTTTGGGCCTTTCGGCAGACCTTCGGAAACGCCGTTTTTTCGTGATACTCTGGCCACTATCCCACCTCCCTTATCGGCATAGCCAATAGTTTCTTGTTTGCGGTTTTCTCCGAGATAAACTGCAATATTTCCTCGATCTGATTCCGATGGCGGAACACGATCTCAATATTGGAGCCCTCGAAAATATTGATGCGTTCAATCAGATGAATAACCATTGGTCGCGTGAGCTCGGTCACATTTTCATACTGACGAAACTGTTCAACCCAGGACTGCTGCTTTGAAACGCCGTCGAGGATTTCCCGTTTCTCTTTGTTCAACTTTTCGATAGCAGCAGTTGCTTCGTCGATTCTTTCTGCAAGCTCTTTTTTCAAAGATTCATATTCGGACCTGTCCAGCAAGCCGGCCCGCAGATCCTCATAGATTCCGAGACGCAGCGTGTTGTTTTTCCGAACGGTTTCTTCCTGTATTTCGATGCTTGCGTCAAGCTGCTTCAGCTTGTGCTTTTCCCATGACAGATTCTCAAACTGTCTAAGTGCCTTATCCACATCCAGCAGCAGGTCGATTTGATGCCGGACCGTCTGGTAGATTACCTGGTCCAAAACATCTTCTCTTATGGAATGCCTGCTGCACACCGTTTTATCGTGCTTATTGGCGTTGCAGACATAGTATACATAGCGTTTGCCTGCGTAGGATACCGTCTTTCTGACGGCCGTAGCGCCGCAGTCGCCGCAATAAATGCGGCCGGCGTATACCGGTACGGTTACATCTCCCGCACGGCAATGTGTATCGTCCTTCAGCAGCTCCTGAACAAGCTCAAAATCACGCACAGAAATAATAGCCTCATGTGTACCTTCTACGCGAAGCCACTCACTTTCTGCTTTTGTAACCACTGTCTTGGTCTTATAATTCGGCGTTGTTCGTTTCCCCTGGATCATCACGCCGAGATAAATTTCATTTTTCAGAATACGCCTTACGGAAACATGACTCCATATGGCTTTTGAGGATGTCTGAAAGCTCGTTTTGTACTTGCTTCCGCTCAGCCGCTTATACTCTGCAGGCGAGGGGATGCCGAGTCCGTTCAGACGCACTGCAATATTCTGCGGGCTCAGCCCTTCGATTTTCCACCGGAATATGTCCCTTACAACATTTGCGGCAAACGGATCAACAACCAATTTGCTCTTGTCGCCACTGTCTTTCACATATCCGTAAGCCACAAATGCTCCGGCATACTCTCCGTTTTGCTTTTTCACCGTAAGGTTTGTACGGATCTTAGTAGATATATCGCGGATATAAAAATCATAAACGAAGCTGTTGATCGTAAAGGCAAGATCATCCGAAGAGGTTGCCGAAAGCGAATCATAGCCCTCGTTTATGGTGATAAACCGAACGCCGAGTTTGGGGAAAATCTTTTCTTTATATTTTCCGACATCAATATAGTCTCTGCCGAAACGGGACTGATCCTTTACGATTACGCAATTGACCTTTCCCGCCTCGATGTCCTTCATCATTCGCTGAAATTCCGCACGGTCAAAGTTAGAACCGCTTTTTCCGTCATCCTTGTACTCGTCATACAGTTCGAGTTCCGGATGCGATTTCATAAAGTCATATATCAGCTTTCTCTGGTTGCTGATACTGTTGCTTTCGCTTTTGGCTCCCGAAGAGCACGAAAGGTCGTCATCCTCCTTCGATAAACGAAGATAGATGGCAACCTTGAATGTTTGTTCTGTAATCTTATTCATAGCGCCACTCCTATCTGTATCATTCGCGTACGAATAAACAGCCGGAGTTATCGCTGATTTTGTCCGTATTTGATTATAGCACAGACAACCGGGAAAATCCAGCCGTTACACTTAAAATCCACATAGTAATTATTTCCATTACATTGAAGCGATCATGGAGGTAAAGCTGTCGGTAAGTGATTTGTCCTTGTCTGCGTATGATACCCGAACAACGACATCTCCGACCTTAAAGCAATACGGATCCTTGATCTGTTCAACATAAGACCTCACACGCTCTTCCAGCGTTAAGCTTTTATCTATCACGACATCTCTGATATCCACCAGTTCAGCCAAGTTCTTTTCAGACTGTTCCATAAATCATTACACCTCCATGTGTTCATCTTTACAACTTGTATTTTTGCCATAATTTACTTGGTATATTCAAAAACAAAATGCCCATTGCCTCCGCCTGCAGCGAACAGGTCCACAGAAATTTCATCTCCCCGCCTTCATTGTGGCCGGGTCGCGAGTTACGGGAGTACCATTGTGCCCGGCCGGATCGTCGCGGTATACGGGAGCCACCCGTATATCAGTGCTCTTGGTTCTGCTCGCCACACAGACGGATAGCCGCTTCCCGGTTCGGGGATGTAGAGGATAAGCTGTTCAATTTTCAAGGTACAGGTAAGCATGGGATGCCTTACACAGATAAAAACACATCGCATTTCCGTTTTTGTTGCCTCCTGCAGAAATTTTTTCAAAAAATTCGGCCCCGGTGTGATCCGGGACCGAACATCATCAGAAGCTGAATTTTGAAATGTTAATCGCAATATGCATGAGTATATATTGCTTCAGGTCTTCATCCAACTGACCGTGCAGATAGCTGTTGTTGTCAATCAGCGGCATAAAGCCATATTGCGTTTTGTCGTTGTCTGATTTAAACGCTGTCGATTACCGAAGCAAAGTAGTTCTCGGAAACCGAGTCGAACAAGAAAGCGTCGATAAGACCCTCGCGCTTTGCCTGCTGTACTTCCTCGGTAAGGTTTTTGT
>CAKUMQ010000044.1 GCA_934667845.1 uncultured Eubacteriales bacterium
AGCGTCGCCTGCAGCAGCGTAGCGGAATCGCCCACCAGGCTTAAATGCACGCCGATCCCGCTCTCCGAGGTGAAATCATCGATGAGCCGCCGCAGAATGTTCGCCTGGTCGCGGCCGGTGGACGCCCAGACGGTCACATGTCCGCCGTCCTTTTCCGCATCGCCGCCGACAGCGTTGTAGTCGATCAGAAACGAGCCGATCAGCGCCGAAAAATCATAGGAAAGCTGGGCAAAAAAGCCCGCCTTTGCCGGGCGCATCGTCTGTTCGGATGAAAACAGCACCAGAGTATCCATAGTCAGCTTTTGCCCGGTCATCTCAAGAATCTGGGTGCCGAGCGTGCTGATATTCGTGCGGAAGTTATTCAGATCCGCTGCGATACGCCGCTCATTCTTCAAAAATAGCTCCACCTGCCGCAGAAGATCCTCCACCGTGGAGAGGGACGAGCCGGAGGTATCCATCTCGGCGGACAGGCGGGACAGCTCGGCAGACAGCCGGTCGCGAACCGCCGAAAGCCGCTCGCGCAGATCGGGAAGCTCTGCCGAAAAATTATAGTCGCGGTAAATATCGGGACTCAGCCCCGTCACCATCGTGATGCGGCGGCAGAGCTGATTTAACTCCTCCACGATGTCCTGAAGCGTGCGCAGCGCGGCGGCGAACCGTCCGGTCGTCACCTCAAGCCGCAATGTATGCTCACCCGCCGTCAGATAAAACTGCCACGGCGTGTCACCGCCCAGCACATAGTTGTACCAGCCGACCGCATACGGAAATTCGACATATTCCGCCTCAGAAAACGGCACCTTGCCGTCCACATACAGCCGTCTTGTGCTCACCATGCCGCGGTTGCCGTCCTGCATCACCCGCATACCGATCTGATACAGCCCGTCCGCCGGGACGCTGACCGTCCATTCGAGCCAGTCGCCCGGCTCCGACGAGGAGATGACGTTCAGCCGTGTATACGACGGGTCGGCGGGAGAGGTGGCGGCGCTGGCGCGGTCCGTATCGGGATACAGCGCCGCGCCGGATTTGCGTCCCGCCTGCTCCGCCTCATATTCCACCGTCTGCCCGGACGGGGCATAGCCCTTTTCTTCATATGCCGCCGCGACCTCGCGATAGGAGGGCAGCGTCTCCTTCGGCGCGAGCGTTACGCTCTCCAGCGCCAGCTCACCCTGTGTCACCGCCACGCTGAGCGTATGCGCACCCTTTTCGAGATACAGCGCAAACGGCTCGGCATGGTAGCCGGAATCGTCCCACAGCGGGGATTCCCACCACTGTGCCACGGCAAGCTGCTCCGGCCGCAGATCGTTGCCGGAGCCGTCCCGACGGCTCTCCCCGTTGACAAATACGCGGGAAAGCTGCACGGCAGCTGCCTCGGAAAACGGCACGACACCGTCGAGCGTCCACTGGGTGATCAGCTCGGTCGAAGCCCCCTCCGACAGCGGGCAATACGATACCGTCGGGCGGTACCAGCCCGCCTCTGGCACCGAAAAGGTCAGCGTGAGCGCCGCAGTCCCTTCATTCAGCCGCACGGCGGCGCGCCCCTCGACCGCTTCTGTCGCCGACGGCCGCAGGGTGATCGGCTGCGCGTCCGACGGCTTCTCACCGCCGTGTGCCTCCAGATACGCCGTATAGTCGGACTGCGCCGCCTGCGGCTTTTCCTGCTCTGCGGTCTGCGCAGACTGCGGCTCCGCCTTCACCCGACTCGCTGCCGGCAGACATCCCGCCCACAGCAGGGCGCACAGGCAGACGCACAGGCCGCGCGTCATTTTTTTGACCATATCCATACTCCTTTCGCCGGGCAGCTGCCGCATATCGCTTATTTGCGCCGACGGATGATCCACCATACACCGGCGCCGACCGCAGCCAGCAGCGCGATCCCGCCGCCGATCCAAAGCCCGGGGGCGACAGACGGCTTTTGTGCGGTATCGGCAGGGTCAGCCGCCGTCGTCACCGTCGACTGCTCCCCGCCCGGCGCCGTCTCACCCGGTTTTGTTTCCGTGCCGCTGCTTTCCGTCACCGCCGGTTCCGCACCGGGAGCCGTAGATGACGCCGCGCTGCCGGAGGTGCCGTTTGTATGTGCAGAGGCTTTGGTCGTCTGGCTGCCCGGCTTTTTTGTCGTTGTCTGCCGACCGGATGCCGCCGTCGTTTTGCCGGGAATCACGCAGCCGGTATACGCGGGGTCTTCAGTCGTGTTTTTGCCCAAAAACAGCTCGCGGATCGTGTCCTCCTGCCCGAAGCCGTTCGGGCAGCCGTCCGACGGCGTGTTGGCGCGGTAGTCCTTGGTCACGGTCAGCGTCAGCGTCGTCCCGTCCACGGTATACGCCGTTTTTTCCTCCTCGAGATAATTCAGGACGTAATCCAGATTGTCGATGTCGGCAATTTTGTAGGTCAGGGTCGGCTTATCGGTCAGCACCCGCCGACAGGAGGGCTGGAGAAAATACTGCTGCCGCCCCTTGCTGTCGAGGTCGTGGGTGGTCAGAAAGCTCTGGCACTCCCGCAGGAACTGATCCCGATACCACTTCGGCTGCATGGCAAACCAGGTAATATCATCATAGCCCCAGTTGTAAAACGCGTTTTTCGTCGCGACGCCGGGGTTGCCGTTGCCGCCGTAGTTGTCAAATTCCAGTATCGTGTAGTTGTGCTCGATCGTAAACCCGAGCGGATGCTCGCCGCCGTCCGAGCGCCCGATCCACTGCAGCCAGCAGTCGTGATAGTCGGCGATCTCGCACTGATAGGCGCCGTCTTTATATTCCGTCTCGTTCGGCACGATCCCCGCCGCCTGAATATCGCAGATTAAGCGGTTGCCGATCTTCATGCCGCCGGAGTCGATCGCCGTGTGGCAGTCAAACAGCACCAGCCCGCGGCGTCCCTTGACCTCGGCATAGGCACGCGCTAAGGTCGTGATCCTGTCCCAGTGGACAAAATTACGGCTGTCGTTTGACGCCATCAGCTCCGCCTGCCCCAGATGCACCGACTCATAGCCCGCGTCGATATAGCGCGTGATCTGCCAGTAGAAATACATCTGCGTCTCGGTCTTGGTCACATTCGGCACGGCGGAGGAATCATTGCCCCAGTAGTTGTTGGAGACCGCGAATTTGCCGCTCGTATACACCATGTCGTCATAGCGGAAATTCCGTTTTTCCGCGGGAAGTCCGAACGCCTCGAACACATGCGCCGGAATGGGGGTGTTGTTGACCGTGCCTTTGTAGATGATCTCAAACACACCCGCCTGCAGAATAATCTCGGGATCCGCCTTATGTACACGGTCCGCGCGCTCCTTGGCGGTACGATAATGCTGCTCGACCTGTGCATAGGACATGTTGCCGCCCCAGGAATAATAGGCGGAGCGTCCGACAAATTTCGCGCCGATCCGCCGGATCATGCGCAGATCCTCCTCGAAGATCGGGTCGGGCTGGGTATTCTCCACACAGAAGCCCGCCAGCGTCACCGCGCGGGAGCAATAGGCGCGCAGGGTATCCTGCGACATTTTGCCGCCCGAAAAGGCAAAGGGCGAGGCTGCCGCCGCGCCGCCCGCGCCGGACAGCGCAGAAAACAGCATGGTCCCTATCATACCGATCACCAATATCCACCTCTTTTTTCCGTTTCGCCGTTTCATACTCTGTGTCCTTTCTTTCGGATGAGCCATACCGCGGCTGCCGCAGCAGCCAAAACAGGGAGCGGCAGCAGCCACACCCACCACGGCGCGGAGGAACCGGCAGGATCATCCGCTTGGCTGTCCGCTGCCGACGATGCCTCACCGGCTGTCGCCGAAACGGTCGGATCGGCGGTGCTGCTGTCGCCGCTTACCTCACTGTCCGCCGACGGCTCAACGTTCGCGTTTGTCGTCCCGCCGCCTGCCGCCGAGCTGACTGCCGGTTTGCTCTCTTTTCCGCCGGAGCTTGCGCTGTCCGGCTTGGCGGCGGTGGTCGTCGTATTTCCGCCCGCCTTTTTCGTCGTGGTCGTCGCGGCAGTGCCGCCGTGGTTCATGGCGGATTTTTTCTCGATGCCGTGATCAAACAGCGCCTTGTCCACCGTTTTCCCCGCCATGATGGCGCGGATGACCGCCTCCTGATTGGAGCCGGTCGGGCAGTCGTCCGACTGGTTGTTGGCGCGGTAGGAGCCGGAACGTCCGATCGTGAAGGTGATCAGCTTGCGGATGCTGTCAATCATGAAGGTTACGCTCTTTTCCCCCTCCGCCGCTGCCATCATCCGCTCAAGATCAGTCCCCGCCGTCTGATAATAGATGCGCTTGACATCAGCGGTCAGCACACGGCGCAGGGAGAACTGGATGAAGCAAATCTGCTCGCCGCCCGCGCCGACCACATCGGCGTCCGTCGCCAGATACTGCTGGGTCTCCGCCAAAAACTGATTGCGGTACCACTCCGGCTGGAGGGCAAACCACGTCACATCGTCATAGCCCCAGTTATAGAAGGCGTACGGTGTCGCCACCCCGGGCTTGCCGTTTCCGCCGTAATTGTCAAATTCCAAAATCGTATACTGCCGGTCGCAGGTAAACCCGAGCGGGTGCTTGCCGCCCGGCGCACGGCCAAGCCACGAGATCGCATTCTTTTTATAGTGGAGCACCTCGCATTTGAGCACACCGTCCTCCGCCTTGGTCTCGTTCGGCACAATACCGGCGGCAAAAATATCCATGATCAGCCGGTCGCCGATCTTCAGCTGTTCACCGAGCGACACATGACAGTCAAACAGCACCACGCCGCGGCGGGCATGGGATTTTGCATAGCTGCGCGCCAGCGTCGTCACGCGGTCCCATCCGCTGTAATTATCCGCATTGTGATCCGCCATCATGCCCGCCTGTCCCAGATGCACCGACTCAAAACCCGCGTCGATATAGCGGGTGATCTGCCAGTAAAAATACATCTGCGTTTCGAGCCTGGTGATATTCGGCACACAGGACTCGAGATTGCCCCAGTGCTTTTTGGAATAGGCATACTGCCCGCTCTCCCAGATCATATCGTCAAAGCGGAAGTTGCGCTTTTCCGCCGGAAGCCCGAACGCCTCAAACACATAAGCGGGGATCGCGATGCCGTTGACCGTGGTCTTATAGGCAATCTCAAACACGCCCGCCTGCAAGATCAGCTCGCTGTCCGCCTTATGTGCGGCGGCAGCGCGCGTCTTTGCCAGAGAAAAATGCTCCTCCACCTGCTTTTGCGACAGCACACCGCTCCAGGAATAGTACGCCGCGCGCCCGATGAATTTCGCGCCGATCGACCGGATCATGCGCAGATCCTCGTCAAATTTGTCATCTGCCGCAAGTCCTTCGGCACAGAAGCCGGACAGCGTGACGGCATGGGCGCAGTAGCTGCGCAGCACCTTTTGGGACATACTGCCCGAGAAGGTGAAGGAGCGGCTGTCGGCGATGGTGGACGAAGCGGCGGACACCCTGCCCGCCGATACGCCGCAAAATGCAGTGATCAGCAGCAAAAGTGCCAGACAAAACGATAGCCTGCGTTTCATACGGATTCCTCCCTTTAATCCCTTCGCGGGACATTTGCCCGAAAAGGCGCCCGCCCGGCTGGCGGACGCCTTTTTTCAAAGCGTTATTCCTTCGACAGAGCCTCCATGATCTTCGGCTCCCACTCCGCGACCGTCGCGGACCAGCTGGTGCCCTCTTTGACAGGACCGCCGTAGATATCCCAGTACTTGATCGTACCGGACAAACGCCGAAACTGCTGCGGCACAACCGTCACAACGGAATTGGCATAATCATTGCAGTACTTCTGATCGGCAGGGTATTCTTTATCCGCAGCGGCATCCACATTCAGGTTGAGTGTGCCGAGTGCACGAACCGCTGTGGCAAACGCCATACCCGCATCGGGATTCTTCGCTCCGTTGCAGACGAGCCAGCCGTCCACCACACCGCCGACATAGTAGGTCTTGCTGTCGGTGTAGCGCGGGATCGGCACATAGCGCAGCGTACCCTTGTTAAACTCGTCGTTGGTAAACTCCAGTCCCGGAGATTCCGCCGTCACGAACATTGCCACACGACCGGATGTCACCATACTGCGCATAGTGGTCATATCCTTTTCGGTCGTCTGCACATATTTATTACCCGTGTCACCGAGCTTGCGCAGATATTCAATGCTCGCCGCAATGGTCTTATCGTTCAGGTTCGAGATCCACTTGCCGTTTTTATACTCGATCAGATCCTTGCCGCCGCCGAACAAAAACGGCTCATAATAGTGGAACGAGATGCCCCATGTGCTTTTCGAGGCATCCGTGGCGTTCAGCCGGGTCAGCTTTTTCGCATATTCCTCAAATTTGGCATATGTCCATTCATCCTTATACAAAAGGTCTCGCGGATCGGTCAGTCCGGCGTTTTTGAATACCTTGGGGTTATAGATAACGTAGCCGCCGGAATAGGCGCTGGACACGGCGACGTAGTTCTTGCCGTTGAGCTTCAGCCCGTCCATCGTACCCTTGACCCCCTCCCAGAAGCCGGCGGAGAGGTCGGTCAGCCCGTCTATCGGCCGGGCAAGCCCCTTGTTGATCAGCGTAGGCCAACTCTCCTCGGGCTTGATATAGACAGCGTCCGGGGACTGCTTTGCATTCTTCCAGATGGCGAGCTTC
The DNA here is from genome assembly GCA_934667845.1 of uncultured Eubacteriales bacterium. GTDB lineage: Bacteria > Bacillota > Clostridia > Oscillospirales > Acutalibacteraceae > HGM12789. The sequence continues at coordinate 6,589 of CAKUMQ010000044.1, forward strand.
GACGCCTTCATCGACGGAGACGCAGTCTTATACTCGATCGTGATCTCCTTTTTGGGGTCATAGCAGGCGCGGAACGCTTTTTCCCACGATTCCACCCAACTGCTCTTCGGATCCCAGTCGATGCAGAGCACGAGTTTTTTGTCGGGATCGAGAGAGAATTTCGGCAGCGTAATCGGTTTTTTCGTAACGGTCGTGCCAATTGTCGGCGCGCCGCTCGGACGGGTCGCCCTCGTCTGGGTAGCAAGCGAGCTGTTATCCTTGCCGTTTGACTCTGCGGGGGCTTTCGTTCCCGGCGTCGTGGCATTGTCCTCGCTCTCATCAGGCGTGGCGGTCGTGCCGATCAGCATGGAGCCGGAGTCATCCTCACCACTCTCGTCGGCGGGAACAGAATCCTCTGCCGATGCCGTATCCGACGCCGTGGACGGCTCGGATGTGCCGCTCTCGGCGGGATCCTTTGTGCACCCCGCCAGCGAGGCGGTCAGCAGCAGAAAGGCCAGTGCGCATACCCATAAGCGTTTTTTCATAGCTTTCTCCTTTCTTCCCCCCGCGCACGCCCTTGGCCGGGCATACGCGAGGGGGTTCAGCGTTCTCTCAGCGGCGCTTTTTCAGCGTCAGCACCGCACCGGCGCTGAGCGCAGCCACCGCGATCAGCGTGACGGGAACCGCCGCGCCGGTATCCGGGTTGTTGTGATCCCCGCCGCCTGCGGAGGAATCGGCGGAGGGCTTTCTGTGTCCCGGCTCCGCGCCGTTTGCCGCATCCTGCAGCTCGGAATAGGCGAGCATGGCATTTTGCAGTTTTTCGACATTTTCGACCAGATTCTTCTGTGCCGTCGTCAGCGCATCGTAGGCATCCGACGCCGCGATAATGGCGTCGCGCGCCTCGATCGTGTAATCCACCTCGCCGATGGCATCGATCAGCCGCTCGACCTCGCGCGCCTTTTCTCTGTCGGCCGCTTTCTTCGCCAGCTGTGCATAGGTCTCCTCGGCGTCAACCAGATCGGCGAACTTCTTCACCTGAGCCTTGGCAAAGGTGTCGAGCGCGTCATACGCCTTGCGCGCCGCCTCGAGCTTCTCCCGGCAGTCGTCTGTCAGCTTCACGTCGCCGATGGCGTCGATCAGCGCATCCACCGCGGCAGCGGCAGCCTTTTCCGCTTCGAGCGTCTCGTCGGTCAGCGGAAGATCCTCCACATCGCCGACATTGTAGGTGCATTTTAAGATCAGGTTGCTGAACAGCGCTTTGCCGTAGGCGCCGGGGGCGACCTTCAGCAGGAATTTCTTCTCTGGGTTGCCGGTCAGCACCTTGCGGATATTTGCCTCGCAGGTCTCGGCATTTACGCCCGCCTGCGGCAGCAGGAAGCCGCCGAGACCGACCTCTTTTTCGCCGACCTGTGCCACCAGATACCACGTCTCGCCGCCGTCCTTGGAGGCGTAGAAATCGCAGTTCTGATAGGCGCCCCAACCGGCAATGTCAAACTTCGTGGCGCGGTCATTCAGATCCACGGCGTAGGTAATATAACCCTCGCTCTCCACATTCATATAGCAGGTGCTATCCGACAGACCGAATGGGAAGAACGTATACGCCAGCAGGGAATCCTGCACCAGCTCCGAGCTCTTCTGCGTGTTTTCGCCGCGCTTCGCGACCAGGTTCTCCCAGCTGAAGCCGGAATCCGCAAAATCCTTCTCGCGCTTGGCGCGCTCCTCGGCATCAAAGATGTCAAAGCCGAACGGACCGTCGGCATCGACCACCCACTCCTCGGTCTTGCTGCCCTTGACCGGCTTGATCGCCACCGTATAGGTCGCGGACGCCTTGCCGACTGAAACGGTCAGCGTCAGCTCGTCATTCAGCTTGCTGCTGTCAAAGCCCTTGACCATATAATTGTAGACCTTGAAATCCTTCTCAGTGTCGTCGGTATACACCACATGGAGCGTCAGCCCCTCGGTATCAAGCTGATCGCCGATCATGTATTCGGTCTTGGCGGTGCCGACCAGCGTGGCGGACTTGACCTCCTTCATCTCGGAGGGATAGACCGTCGTCGTGATCTTCAGGCCGAAGTTGCCCATTTTAATGGGGCCGGAGAGCTTCACATAGACGATCTTTTCGGGGTTGTTGCTCAGCACGTTCTGCACAACGCCGTCGGTGAAGTCAAAATCCTTCGCACCGATCGACATATCTTTGGCGCCGTCCGCCTTGTGGGTCGCCCATGTGGCAAACGACTTGCCGTCCGCCGACAGGCTGATGGTGCAGGTGGTGTCAAACGCCCAGAAGTGGGCAAACTCGATATGGCTCGCCGCATCGTCCAGATCCAGCTTATAGACCACATAATCGTCCGCGGTGGGCAGGTTGCGCACCGTGCCGAACTTGTCGCCGATGACCGCGCCCTCGCTCTTATCGACCAGCACCTCCGCCTCGGTGAACGTGCCGCCGCCCAGCTTGTCGCCGGCGTCGATCTGGATATTGTAGCTGTCCACGACCGCCTGCTCGCGCACCGTCACCGCAAAGGTCGCGGTCTGGCCGCCGTAGGTCACGGTCAGCGTCTGCTCGCCCGCCTTTTCGCTGTCATAGCCGCTCACCATGGCTGCCGTCAGCTCCACCTCGTCGGTGGAATTGTCGGAATAGGTGACGCGGAGCTTGCCGCCGGCGGTGTCCAGCGCCTCGCCATAGGCATACACCGTCTTGGTCGGGGCGGAGAGGAGCGCGATCGCCGTCACGGTCTTGTCATTGACCGTTACCGTATAGGTGGTCGTCTTGCCGCCGTAGGTCACGGTCAGCGTCTGCTCACCCGTCTTTTCGCTGTCAAAGCCGCTGACCATATCCGCCGTCAGGTCGATCACCTTGGTGGCACTCGAGCGGTAGGTCAGTGTCAGCTTGCCGCCCGTCACATCGAGCGCGGTTTTATAGTCATAAACCGTCTTGGGCAGCGTCGTCACGGCGATGGAATCCAGTACCGGCACGACCGCATCCACATAGAAGTTGTTGTAGTAGACCTCACCGTTGCCGTCGGAATAATCCGTGGACGCACCCTTGTTAAACGCGGAGACAAGCCGCATATACACGATCTTTTTGCCGTTTTCCACTGCGCAGCGGCTCAGGATGTCGGCGTTATTTTTGTCGCGGTTCCAGGTCTGATCCATCGCGCTCCATTTCCAGCCGTTGCCGAGTGCCGCCGTATTGCTGCCGTAATCGCCGATCGACAGCCAGTTGACGTTATCCGTCGACAGCTGCACGCCGAACATGTTGCTGGTGCCGTTGGAATAGTAAGCGTCGTTGATCTCGAGGGATTCCGCGTTCCCGTCAAGCTCCAGCCGGAAGGTCAGATACTCGCCGTTGTGGATATAGCGGTTCGTCTGCTCATTCGGCGCATCCGCCCAGCTGCGGCCCCAGACGTCCTTCGTCACGCCGCCGAGTGCGAGATACGCCTCGCTGTATACGGGCACACCGCTCTCATCGCCATACTCCGCCTCGCCGAAATCCCGCCAGTACTGGGTATACGTCTCAATCTTCATCTGCCGGGACAGCGTGCCGTCGACCATCGCATCAACATAGAAGTTGTTGTAGATCAGATGACCGTCCTTGTTTTTATACGGCTTATCTGCCGTGCCGTTCGCTTCGCCGTTGTTGAAGCCCGCCACCAGCCGCATATACACGACCTTTTTGCCGTTGACGACTTTGGCGGCTTTCATGACCGACTTGTTGTTGCCGTCGCGTCCCCAGCTCTGATCCATGACATCCCACTTCCAGCCGCTCTCCAGCGCTTTGGTGTTGCTGCCGTAGTCGCCGATCGACTTGAAATTATAGCCATCGGCGGAAAGCTGGACACCGAACATATTACAGGTGCTGTTGGCGAAATACATGTCGTTGATCTGAAGCTCCGTCGCGTTCTGATCCACCTCCAGCCGGAAGGTGATGTACTGACCGGCGGACAGCTTGCGGTGGTTCTGCTCGTTCGGCGCATCCGCCCAGCTGCGGCCCCACGGATCCAGTATTGTACCCTGGAGTGCCAGATCCGCCTCGTTATAGACCGGCAAGCCGCCCTCCTCGGCAGAACGCACAAGCACGATCTTGCCGTTCTCGTCGAGATTGTTTTTGATAAACTCCTGGAAAAACTGCGTGTACGTCTCGATCTTCATCTGCCGTACCGCGTCGGGGTTGTCGCTCGCCGCGTGCGCCGTCAGCCCGGCATAGGCACCGACTGCCAGGCTCGTCGCCAGCAGGCACACGGACAGCAACGCTGCCAACATCTTTTTCATCGGGGAAACCTCCTTATTAAATAATGTATATACAAAGTGCCTCCGCACTTCAGGCCCGAAAATACGCCGGGACTCACTTTCCGGCAAATATCTGCCGGATGGTCTCCTCCTGGTTCGAACCGGTCGGGCAGGCATCTGACGGCGCATTGGCGCGGTACTCCTTGCCCGCAATCAAACGGTAACTCCCGTCCGCCTGTTTTTCGGCGATGACGCGATCCTCCCGGCAGAATGCCGCAAAATAATCGGCGTCGAACCCGTCGCCGGGACGGTAAATAAACTGCGGCTCGTCACCGCTGCAGCAAAGGCAGCGGCGCAGCTGCGGCTGGAGGAAATAGGTCTGCCCGAGGCGGTCGCGGCGGATGCCGGACAGCACACGGTCACAGTAAAGCAAAAAGGCGTTGCGGTAGCTTTCCGGCTGAAGGGTAAACCAGGTGATGTCGTCATAGCCCCACGGGCTGTAGTTGTCGTTCCACTCGCCCACCGGACCCGGACGGCCGTAGTTGTCAAACTCGATGATCGTCGGCACGGTCTCACAGGTAAAGCCGAGCGGATGCTGTCCGCCCGGGCTGCGCCCGATCCATGTGCAGCCGTTTTCGGTGTAGTCCCCGATACGGCAGGTGCGCACCCCGTCTGTCAGCCGGTCGTCCCACGGCACCATGCCCGCGCCGATGAGGTCAACGATCAGCCGGTCGCCGAGCTTCATGTTCGTTCCGTCTAAGACCGTGTGGCAGTCAAACAGCACAACGCCGCGTCTGGCGTGGGCTTTTGCGTACTTGCGCGCCAGCGTCGTCACGCGGTCCCACCCGGTCAGGTATTCCGGGCGGCAGCCCATCATCTTCTCCGCCTGCCCGAGGTGGACAGCCTCAAACCCCGCGTCGATCCAACGGGTGATGCTGTAATAGATATACATCTGCGTTTCCACGCTGCCGATAAACGGCCACGCCGCCTCATGTGCCCAATAATCTCTGCCGCCCCAGGGCGCCCGGGTGTTGTCGCCGTATGTAAAATCCGCAGGAAACAGCATCCTCACCCAGTCAAAGCAGCGCTGCTCGGCCGGCAGGTCAAACGCCGCAAACACCTCTGCCGGGATCGGCTGCGCCTCCACCGTCCCGCGGTAGATGATCTCAAACACGCCCGCCTGCAAAATCAGCTCCGGATCCGCCGCGTGCGCCCGCACCGCCAGCCGTGCTGTCAGCGCGTAATACTCCTCGATCTGCTCCCGCGTCCAGTTCCCTTTCCAGGAAAAGTGGGCGGCGCGGCCGATAAATTTTGCGCCGATATGCGTTATCAGCCGCAGTCCCTCGTCGATATCCGTCTCGCAGTCGCACAGCGTCTGGTAGGTCACCGCCCGCGCCGTATACCGCCGCAGGGTCTGTTCGTCCATGCCGCCCGAAAACGCGAACGGAGAGTGTGTCTCTGCGCTGTGCAGGATCTCCTCTGTCATTTCTGTCATTCCCGCCATCCTTTCAGAAATATACAAGTTATCGAAAACTTGTATATTTTCGCCCGTCGTTTTGTCTACGACAACAGTGTAGCGCATTCCGCAGAAAAAGACAAGAGTTTTTTTGCGATTTCTCTTGACAAACTTGTAATACTTGGTATATTATTAGACTAACGCAAAAAGCATTTGGGCATTTTGCCCGCCGTGGAGGTGTCGCTGTGCAAAGATCCATTCCGGTATATAAACAGATCCGCAACCATCTCGAAGAGCTTATTGCGCGGAACCGCAACGTCCCGAATTATAAGCTACCAAGCGAAAATCAACTTGCAAACTTGTTTCACACCAGCCGTATCCCCGTTAAACGCGCCTTAGACGAGCTTGAGGCAGAGGGGATCATTTACCGCCGACAGGGCAAAGGCTCGTTTATCAGCGGGAAAAACGGGGCGGAGGAAACACAGCTGCGCGTCGGCCTTTTGCTGCCCCGGCTCGACAGCCACCTGTTCGGCGCCATCACCAGAGGCGTCAACCGCGTACTCTCCGCCGAGGGGATCCGCCTATATAATATCATAACCGATGACGACACACAGCAGGAAGAATCCGCCATCCACGACTGCCTGCAGCAGCGTTATGACGGCATGATCGTCTTTCCCGTTGTGGCGCACACCTATTCCGACGCATTTTTGCAGCTTGTCCTGCGCCGCTATCCCGTCGTGCTCGCCGGGCGCTCTTTCCCGGGACTGAACGTCAGTTATGTCTCCTGCAACCATTACAGCCAGTCCTACCGCGCCGTCGATGAGCTTATCCACACGGGCTGCGCGCATATCGCCTATCTCGGCGAGGACGGCTATTCCTCGCCGCCCTATCAGGAGCGGCTGTCCGGCTACCGCGACCGCATGTTGGAGAGCTTTCCGCACGGCAGGCTGAACATCTGCACCGTCAACTTCTTCGACCCGGCGCTCAAAGAGGGAGAGATCGACGGCATTGTACATGAGGCGATCGAGAAGTTGTTTTTGCAGCCCGTCGACGCCGTTATTGTCACCAACAATGCGGTGGTGCCGCTGATCGACTACCTTGTTGCGCAGCATAAGACCTCTGTCCGCCTTGTGCTGTTTGACTACCCGTCGAGCACGCCGACGGCATTGCATCTGCGGCTTCTCGACACGCCGCCCATGATCGTCTACCAGAATTTCTACGAGATCGGCAAGCAGGCCGCCCGCCAGTTGCTCACGCAGATGCGTGAACACACACCGCCGACACAGATCGCCCTTGAACCGACGATCTACCGGCAGATCGGTGATCTGGAAGCCAGCCTTTTCCCCGCTACCAACGATTTCTATACACCCTATGCATAAAACAGGAGGACAACCACTATGTACGATCTATCTTTAAACGGCGAATGGCAGATCCGTTTTTCCACCGGACAGCGGGGCGGCTCGCCCTATGTCCTGAAGCCCGAGGAGGGCGAAGCGGGATACGACGCGGAATTTTTGGGCAAACCGCGCCGTCTGCCCGGTCATTACGCAGGCGGCGCGTGGATCCCCGCCGCCGTTCCCGGCGAGGTGCATCTGGAGCTGATGCGCGCCGGGCTGCTCGACGATCCGCGTATCGGTATTAACGTGTATAAAGCGCGCTGGGTCGAAGAAAGCGTGTGGTATTACCGCCGCACATTTTCAGCGCCGCCGGAGGCGATCTCCGCGCACAGCGTGCTTGTATTCGACGAGCTGGACCTCTCCGCCATCGTCTATTTAAACGGCGAGGAGATCGGCCGCCACGAAAACGCCTTCTGCCCGCTTGCGATCCCGCTCGACGGCAGACTGCGCGCGGGCGAAAACGAACTGGTCGTGCGGCTGGACAGCGGGCTGTTCAACGTCTGCGAAAAGCCCATACGCGACCGCTATTCCGCCACGGCGGATGCCGGGCTGCTGCTCACCAAGCGAATGTGGATGCGCAAGCCGCAGTATGAGGCGGAGTGGGACTGGTCGCCGCGTCTGCTCAACGTCGGCATTTCCGGCGGGGTGCGGCTGCTGTATGACCCCGTACTCTGCCCGCTCCAGTGGCAGGTCGCGCAGCAGGTTTCCCCCGATCTCGGCTCGGCTGAGCTGACTGCCCGTGTGTTCTGTGCCGAAAACGCCGACGCCTCCGCCGATTGCCGTCTGGAAATGACGGTGGGTCAGCAGACCGTCACGGCGGCAGGCAAGCCCGGCTGCCTTGCCGTCACGGCGCACATTTCCGCTCCGCGCCTGTGGTATCCGGTCGGTTACGGACAGCAGCCGCTCTATCCGGTCACGCTGCGCCTGTACTGCGGCGAGCGGCTCGTCGCGGAAAAGCAGACAGAGACCGGCTTTCGGCGTGTCGAGGTCGATCAGTCGCCCCATCCGGACAAGGGTCACTATTTCTTCTTCCGTATCAACGGCAAGCCGGTCTTTTTCAAGGGCGCGAACCTCGTGCCGCTCTCGCTGTTTCCCGCCGCCGTCACCGCAGACGACTACGACCGGCTGACCGACCGCGCCTTGGAAGCCCACATGAACATGCTGCGCATCTGGGGCGGCGGTCTGTATGAGCGGGACGCCCTCTTTTCCCTGTGCGATCGCAAGGGGATCCTGCTCTGGCAGGAATTTATTTCCGCCTGCGCCTATCCGCCCGAGGAGGATCCCGCAATGGCGGCTTCTCTGCGGGAGGAGGCGGTCTATCAGGTGCGGCGGCTCTCCGCCCACCCCTCCCTGATCGCCTGGTGCGGCAACAATGAGCTGCCCCCCTGGGGCCATCGGCTGTATATGGAGACCTATCCGCAGATACTGCGCGAAAACGACCCCGAAAAGTATTATCAGCCCGCCAGCCCCTATACCGACAATGACCTGCCGTTCACGCCGAAAAACAATACCGGCTGGGAATACGCCGGCGATCAGCACCCCTGGGATGTCGGCTTTTCGGACAAGGATCACCGGCACTATCGCCGGATGGCGTGCCGTTTTCCGAACGAGGGCGGCATCCTCGGTCCCGTCTGCCGTCCCTCGCTCGCCTGCATCACCGACGGCAAGGGCGACTACACCCATTCCGTCGCGTTTGAGGCTCACGACAACATGCTCGCGTTTATGCGGGAGAGCACCACGCCCGACGAGGATCTGCGCTTCTGGCTCGGGCTTACGCCTGCGCAGCTGACGCTGGAGGAATACATAGCGGCGGGCGGCTATGTGCAGAGTGAGGGCCTGTCCGACTATATCGGCAACTTCCGCCGCCGCGCCTTTTCCTCCTCCTCGGCGATATTCTGGATGCTCAACGACTGCTGGCCCTGCTCCCGCAGCTGGACGATCTTAGACGATGAGGGGCGCCGCAATCCCTCTTTCCATGCTGTTTCCCGCGCATTCGCCCCCATCCGTCCGGTGATCGCGGAGGGAGAGGACGGCAGCGCGCAGATCCTCGGCATCAACGACACCGACGCCCCCTTTACCGGCACATTGACCTGCGGCGTATTTTATTCGGACAAGCCGGAAGCGGGCAGACAGACGCTGTCGGTCTGCCTGCCCGCCCGCAGTGTTACGCTTCTGACTACCCTGCCCTGTGCCGTCGCCGGACAGGACGAGACCGGCAGTCTGCCCATCCCCTTTTCGCTGCTGTATGATAAAGACGGCTGCGAGCTTGCCCGCGACCGTCTGCTGACTCACCGCTATTTTGAATACCGCTTGGCTCCCCCCGTTATCCGCGCCACGCAGGAGGGAGAAGAGACCGTGTTTGAAAGCGACCGCTATGTTATGGGGGTCTGCCTTGATCTTGACGGTGAGGACGCGCTGTCGGACAATCTGTTCGACCTGTATCCCGGCATGCCCTACCGCGTCCGCACAGCGGGGCATAATACAGTTTTGTTCACGCTCAATGACACGCTTAATCGGGGGCGGACAGTATGCTGAAATATCATCCCAAACACGACCGTATGTGGGACGCATGGATCGTTTCCCACACGAATCAATTCCACCTGTTTCACCTGCAAACAAGGATTTCAGACGGTGAAGCGGATCCAAGGGGCTGGGGACACGCTGTTTCTACCGATCTTCTCCGTTGGCAGGAGCTTTCTCCGGTTATGCCGCCAACGGGAACCGAGGGTGACCGTCTTTACCGTTACACCGGCTGTACAGTAGCGGAAAACGACCGTTTTTTTACCTTTTCCACACGACGAAACGGACGTGGCGATCAGTCAATCGGTTTATCCCTTTCCGATGACCTCTTCAACTGGACAGACTGTATGGATTCGGTGCTTACTCCGGATCCCGCTCTTTTTCTTGCCTCTCCTCTTCCCGGATGGAGCAATATTGACTGTCGGGACATGACAATATATCCTTTAGAGCACGGCTACTGCGGCTATTTTGCCGCTGTAGAGGCAGAGAAAACACACAGTGGTGTTATCGGTGCAGCCCTCTCCGATGATTTGGTTCATTGGCACAGCCAAAAGATTGTTTATCGCGCTCCCCCCGGCAGTATAGTGGAAATGCCGGAGGTGTTCCCTTTTGACGGACGATTTGTCTTGATCTTTCTGACCGGTCAATCCTATGGCCGCATTGAACCCGACGAGCCGTTTTTCTGCCGCATGACCGGAATGGCCTTTGCCGATACCCCGCTCGGTCCATTCACCGAAGACCGTTCTGCTGAATATTTATTGACGGGTCCGCCGGAAAGCGGCTACTCCTGCCGAACAGTCATGGTCAACGGCAAACGACGCGTACTTTATGTTGATCCCTGCTGCGGCGATGCCAGGCTGAGTCTCCCGAAAACGCTTGATGTCGGCAAAAACGGTCGGCCGCGTCTTTTTTTTGCAGAGGATCTCTGTTCCGCTCTGCGTCAAGCATCGGTCTCCTCGGATTCTCTTTTTCTTCCCCCCTCATCGTTTGCGTGGAATACCCGCAGCGGGGCATTTGAAAAAACAAACAAGCTGCTTTACGGCAGATCGACCGAAAAGGGACGTCAATTGGCTCTTATCAAGCATACGGCTCCCTATTGGGAACTGTGTGCCGACATTGTCGGGCACGCAGCGGGATGCGGTTTTTCCTTTTATGAGGCCGAAAAAAACGGAAAACCGACGGATCCGTACAAAGCACGTTCCATAGGCGTAAGTATTGAGCCGAACAAGCGACAAATTGCTGTCAAAAGTCTGTCAGACGGGCAACTGTACACTGCACGCAGATTTACCGACAACCCCCGCGGACAGCTTCGGGCACTGCTGACTGATAATACGCTAGAGGTTTATTGGAATAATGAACTACTGCTCAATGTCGGTCTTTCTTTGCCGGATATGTGTTTCCCCGGCTTTTTTGTTGAAAGCGGAGAGGCTGTCTTTGACAATTTTTCTGCCTATCCGCTTACCTTGCCGGATTGACAAAGCCGCCGCCATGACGTATACTTTTCCCGTATTGTATTATCGGAAAGGCGGGCTCGCTATGTCCCCGAAAATTCGCACCGTTTACGTCGTCCATCACTCGCACACCGACATCGGCTACACCGATCTGCAGGAAAATGTCCTCGCACTGCAAAGCGATCATATCCGGCAGGCGATCGCCCTGCTGCAAAAGCCGGAGAATGACGCCTTTCGCTGGAACTGCGAGACGCTGTTCTGCGTGGAGCGCTTTCTCAAGGAAGCGACCGCAGCCGAGCGGGAGACGTTTTTCCGCCTGGTGCGCAGCGGAAAGATCGGCCTGTCCGGTTCTTATCTCAATTTCTGCGACCTCGCGGACGACCGGGCGCTTTTGCGCCGCCTGCGTCAAATGACCGCCGCGCTTTCGCGCGAGGATATCGCTCTGCGCTGTGCCATGTGCGCCGACATCAACGGCATCTCGCTCGGGCAGCGCAACGCGCTTTTGGACATCGGCGTTAAGTTTTTGTACATGAACATCCACACCTGTCACGGGTTTTACCCGCTGTATCAGAATCAGACCGCCTTCTTTTGGGAGGCCGGGGACGGGCGGCGGCTTCTCTGCTGGAACGGCGAGCACTATAACCTCGGCAACGTGCTGGGGCTGACCGAGGACACGGCGGACGCTCCCTTTGCGCACATGTATGTCGGCAAGGACAATGAGCCGGATCCCGACCGTCGGTTTTCCCGCCGCCTGCACCGCTATCTGCACGACGTCGAAGCCGCGGGCTACCCCTACGATTTTTTGATCACCAGTGTATCCGGGCGTTTCACCGACAACGCCCCGCCGAACGATGCTGTTTTGCGGCGCATAGAGGCATATGCCCACTCTCCCGAGGCGGCTGTCGAGGTGCGTATGGTCACGTTAGACGAGCTGTATGCGGAGATTGCCGAAAAGCTGGCTAATGCACCGGCCTGGCGCGGCGATCTGCCCGACTGGTGGGCGAGCGGCATCGGCTCCGAGCCGTATGCCACAAAGCTGTACCGCGCGGCACAGCAGAAAATGCATGCCGCACAGGCGCTGGATCCCGCTGTGTTTGACCGCTCCCCCGCGCTGACCGAGGAAGCGGATGTCAATCTTCTGCTGTATGCGGAGCACACCTTCGGTCATTCGGCATCGGTGTCCGATCCGTTCGACACCGCCGTATCCACGCTCGAGCTGGGCAAGATCAGCTACGCCGCCCGCGCTCACGCAGCTGCCACCCGGCTGTATCAGTTGGCGGTCAGCGCAAACGGCGGGAAGATCCACACCTATGCGCCCGCGGGCAAAGTGATCGCCGTCAACCCCGCAGATCGCACGCGTACGCTTGCCGCCGTCTGGGAAATCGACGGTGCGGACGGCGCCGCCGACGTTGTCGATACAGTTACAAACGAATCGCTCCCGGCACAGACGAGCCGCACCCCGCGCGGCGTTTCGGTCACCGTTACGCTGACGCTTGCCCCGCAGGAGCGCCGCCTGCTTCGCTATACCCTGTATCAGCAGGCATTTCCCACGCTGGACACCCGCCATCCCGTATCCGGGACAGACAATGTGGCAGATCTGCTCATGCCGTTTGACCAAACCCGCGCGCTGCTGCCCTGCTGCGCCGAAAACGACTGGTTTCGCATTCTCTGGACGCCCGGCGTCGGCTTCACCTCGTTTTTCTGCAAATCGCTCGGTCTTGAATGGCTGGCGGATGCACCGTTTCGCTTTTTCACCCCGGTCTACGAGCACACCCCCGCCGGTTCCTCGCCCATGGCGGACCGCGCGCAGCTCGGGCGCAACATCCGCGGCGCCGCTGCCACTGTGCACCCCGGCGTGATGACCCGCGCCGTCTGTACGGCGCAGGGAGAGGTGTTCAGCCGCTGGAAATTCACCTTTTCCCTTGAGGGGACAACGGAGTGCCGACTTAGCCTGACGCTTTTCCGCCGGCTGCCGCGCATTGACTTTACTCTGAAAGTCGCCAAAACGCTCTGCACGGAAATAGAAAGTCTCTATCTTCCTTTAGAACTGGCGGCAAAAGACCGCGAGCTTTGGCTGCGCAAGGGGCAGGAGGCGTTTCGCCCCGGCATCGACCAGCTGCCCGGAAGCGGTATGGACTACTACATGACCGACAGCTCTGTGATCTGCCGCCTGCCCGGCGGCATGGTACAGCTGGATACGCCGGATGTGCCGCTGGTCACGCTCGGTGCGCTAAAACACCATCCCATCCGGCTCTGTGAAAATGCGCCGACCGACAACACCCGCCCGGTCTGCTCATGGATCATGAACAATCTCTGGGAGACCAACTTCAAACTGGATCTGTCCGGCTTCGGCGAATATCGGTATCGGCTTTTGCTGCATGCCGATACCGACCCCGAGCTGCTGTTTGATGAGGCTATGCTCCCCGCCGACGCCCCCACCTTTTTCCCCGAGGCGTAAATCCGCCTCACGTTTTAACTGCACACTTATCTAAACGCTATGGACAGTACCGGGTACAGGTGAATAAACCGCCGCAGAAACGATTTCACGGCACACATGATGCGCCCCCGTTAACGGACAAACTGCAAACAAAAAGGAACTGTTACGGGGCGGCAACAAAGCAAACAGCCTTACTTCGAATTTCAAACGGAGTAAGGCTGTTTTCAGTCCGACCACTTATCATTGCAGAATTACCCACACGCTGCCATATCCTGTTGACCTGCGTGCGGCATAAAAGTCCTCGCCCAATTTAGGCGCTCTATTTACAATGTCCCGCAAAAAATCCTTTGCCGTGTGTCGGGATCAGATACCCGTTTACCCCGCACCGTCCCCGGCACTTACCGATGTGCCGCGCGGTGCAGCAAAAAAGTGCACGTTTTGCTGTTTCGGGCTTTCCGTCTCTTTCATCCCCCCGGGGGGCGCCATCTCCTGCGTAACAAGCGGCAGCAGCAAGCTGCAGGGGACAGCGGGGTGCTGCCTTAATACGCCAGCGGGCGAGCCTGTGGGGGTACAGGAGAACGCACCTTGACGCGGGGGGAATACGCCATGGCAAACCGCGCATCATCGCCAAGCCACGGCAAAAAATGGAAGAGTACCCCGCAAGGGTACAGGAGATGTCATGCGGAGCATAGCCGCGCGGCGGCACAGTGCAACAAATGCCAGGCAGTGATTCCCCCCCCAAGAATGATACGGAGGGACGCAGTACAGCGCATAAGCGGTAGGGCGACTACAGTTTCATCTCCTCCCCTCACTCCCCGGGGGCGCTCTCAGCGCAACAAGCAGCAGCAGCAAGCTGCAGGGGGCAGGGCGTGGGTGGAAGGCGACGGACAGGGTAACTTCCGCAAGGCGTGTGACCGTTCCCCGGGGGGGGGAGACAGACGCGCGTGCGGACGCGTGTGCCATGTACAAAAACGGATCCTCCCCCATGTGAAGCGCACGATCTTCCTCAGACACGGGGCAATCCTCGCAAAACGCAGGATGATCCCCACGCCTGCCCCGCGCACTTGCCTGTTCTCTTCTCCCGCAAAGGGACGCACCTGTGCTTCCGCACGCCAGGCCCGAACGGAGGGACGCCCAGGTGCCAAGCCCGTGTGCCATGTATAAAAACAGAACAATTTCCCCACGTCAAGCGCGTGCGCCATAAACAAAATCGGAGCGACTTTCGCGTGCCGAGCACATTCCGCTACATGAGAGGGGAAAGCTTTCATACACACGGCAGGGGGCTGTGCCAAGCACAGCGCGCCAATGCCGGGCACAGCGCACATCTGCCAATATACCGCCACGCACATACTGCCGGGGCACATTCCACCAGTGTGCAACATTCCGGGCGCATATTTTCCGGCATACGCAAAAAACAGGTCATCGGAATACTCCGATGACCTGTTTTCTCTTGTGTCGGCGCCTACCTATTTTCCCGGGCCGCTTCCAGCCAAGTATCTTCGGCGCAA
>CAKUMQ010000045.1 GCA_934667845.1 uncultured Eubacteriales bacterium
AACGCGCGTGTTTTCTATCGGAATACCCGATTATTCTATGGAGAAGATATAGTAGTAGACCGGCTGGCCGCCCGGAAGCGCCGTGACCTCAACGGCGTCGCCCGCCTTGGCCTGCACGGCGGCGCAGAGCGTTTGTGCCTCTTCGTCCGTGACATTTTCACCGTAGAATATCGTGATGAAGCTGGTCTCGAGTCCCGCGGAGCGGCGGGAGGCGAGCAGATTGCGCGTCATTTTCAGCGCACAGTGGGTCATGTCGTCGCCGGCAAAGGTGACTTTGCCGTTTTCCAGCACCAGCGTCTGTCCCTCTTTGATGCGGTGACCGGAGAATTCGCTGTCCCGCGCCGCATAGGTGAGCTGACCGGTGTAGGTGTTGTCGGCGGCGCGCATCATGCCCATCAGATTGTCCTCGACCGAGGAATCGGGGTCAAACGCCAGCATGGCGGCGATGCCCTGCGGGATGGTGCGGGTGGGGAGAACATGCACCTTGCGGTCGGCGAGCGGAATGGTCTGCTCGGCGGCAAGGATGATATTTTTGTTGTTCGGCAACACATAGACGACCTTGGCAGGCGTCGCCTCAATAGCGGAGAGAATATCGTCCGTCGAGGGGTTCATCGTCTGTCCGCCGGACACGACCTGAACCGCGCCGAGGTCGTGGAACATGGCGGCAAGCCCGTCACCGGCGGCGACGGCGACAAAGCCGTATTCCTCCTCCGGCTCAACGCGGGCGGGAGCCGTGGGTCCCTGTGCCTCTTCGCCCGCCCATCCGGCATTTTGGTGCTGGATGCGCATGTTTTCCACCTTGACGGTCTCAAACTGCCCGTATTTCACGCCCTCGGAAAGTGCCTTGCCGGGGTCGTTGGTGTGGACATGCACCTTGATGATCTCGTCGTCATCCACCACAACCACGCAGTCGCCGATGGATTCCAGATACGCACGCAGACGCAGCGGGTCGAGATCTTCATTTTTGTTCCGCTGCACAATAAATTCGGTGCAGTAGGCAAATGTGATCTCTGTCTCAAAGGAACCGGCGGCAGAGACGGCTTTTGTCTCCGTCTTTTCGCCCGCTTCCTCGCCGGCAGCCACCGCGCCGCCGTGGAACACGTCGCGCATAGCCTCGGCAATGACCAGAAAGCCCTTGCCGCCGGCATCGACGACACCGGCTTTTTTCAGTGTGGGCAGCAGATCGGGCGTACGCGCAAGCGAAGCCGCCGCTTCCTCGCAGATGACATCCCAGACTGCGGCAAAATCCGCCTCGGGCTGCTCCTTGGCAAAGGTGCGGCCCTTTTCCGCCGCCTCGCGGGCGACGGTCAGAATCGTGCCCTCCGTCGGCTTCATAACCGCCTTGTAAGCGGCGGTGACGCCCAGCCCGAGCGCCTCCGCCAGATCGGCGCCGGAGGCTTCGGTCTTGCCCTTCAGCCCCTTGGAGAAGCCGCGGAACAGCAGCGACAGAATGACGCCGGAATTGCCGCGCGCACCGCGCAGCATCGCCGACGCGGTCACGTCCGCTACCTCGGTGACGGTGGGATCGGCGAGCCGCTCAAGCTCGCGGCGGGCGGCGGAGATGGTCATGGACATATTGGTGCCGGTGTCTCCGTCGGGGACGGGAAATACGTTGAGCTCATCGACCGCCTGTTTCTGGGCAGCCAGAGTATTGGATGCCGAGATAACGGCATCGCGCAGTAATTTTCCTTGGATCACGGTGAAAGCACTCCTTTATTCCGCAGAGGCGGCACAATTATTCCTGCTTCATTTCGTCAACAAAGACGTTGACCTTTTTCACGGTAAGACCGGTGGCTTCTTCCACGGTATACCGCACTTTATTGACGATGCTCTGCGCGATCGCCGCAATGTTCAGTCCGAAGATCACGGCAATGTGCAGATCAATGATCAGTTTTCCGTTTTCGCTGCGGACACGCACGCCGTCGTCGGTATGAGAGCGGCGGGAGAACACGGAGCGCAGCCCCTGACGGGTGCCGCTTTTGGTCATTCCCGCCACGCCGTAGCAGGAGGAGGCCGCCAATCCGATCAGATAGGAGAAATATGCCTGTGAGATCTCAATGGTGCCCAGGTGGTTTTCGATCGTAATCATATCGGTTCACACGCCTTTCTGTCAATACGTTTTCCAGGTCTCCACCCCGTCGTAGGGGTCAAGCAGCCCGGGAGTTATCTGACGGCAGGACCGCTTAAAAGCAGCCATGCCCTTTTGCCAATTTAAGGGGATAAACGGCAGTTCCTTATCAAAATCGGCGAGGAACTGCGCCGGCGTCATTTTGCCTGCACGGTAGGCGGTGTAGGCGGTTTTGGCATCCGAACGGATGCCGTAGGCGGTGCCGCCGCCAGTGGAGAAAAAGCTGTGCAGACTGCCGTCCGCCGGGATACGCACTTCGCCGAGATAGAGGTCAAATTTTTTGGCTTTGACCGCCTTCAGATAGTCGGCGTACGGCTTCTCATCGACAGTGACCGTAATTCCCGCAGCGGCTGCCTGCACCTTGATCAGTGCGGCGCTGCGGATGCGGAACGGGTTGTCGGCGTTGACAAGAAGCGTCAGCGAAAGCGGCTTTGCCCCCGCCTTATCGGTGGAGAGACCGGTGGAAAACCCGGCGGCGGAGAGCAGCTCTTTGGCAGCCTCGGCATCGGCCTCGGAGGTAAGCAGCGGCAGTCCCTCCGCCTGCATATATGCTGCCAGCGGGTGAAAGGGCGCCGTTGCCTCGCGGGCATAGCCGCTGCACCCATCCGAAGCCAGGAGCTTGCGGTCAACGGCGCTGGAGAGCGCCTGTCTGACCGCCGGCTTTTGCAGCGCGGTGCGGGAGGCATTGACGCCGAGAAAAATCAGATAGGGGATATCGACGGATACGCTCGCCGCCGTGGTGTGCGGTATGCTGCCGCCGTAGAGGTCGGAAAACAGATAGGTCAGTGTGCCGTTTTCGAGCGCGTGGACGGCGGCACTGCTGTCGGAGACCGAGACCAGCCGGATCGGTACCACGTTTGCCTTGTCCGGAGAATGGGGGTTCTGGTCAAGGCGCTCGGTGCCGACTACACGGTAGCGCCCGCTGCCGATCGGCGCGGCGCCCGCCTTGGCGGTGGATGTTCCCGATTTGACGACCGGGAAGCTCAGACAGGCGGCATAGCCGATGTCCGCCGCCGTCAGCGTGAAGGTGACGGACTTTCCGTCTGCCGCGGCAGCGGCGGAGCGCACATTCTGCAGCAACACGGCATAGTGCGCGGAGCGCTTGGCAAGGTTGAAGGATCTGACCACGTCGGCGGCAGTTACGGCTGACCCGTCGGAAAACCGGGCGTCCGCCCGAAGCACTGCCGTCACGGCCTTATCGGCAGCCTGTACGGATGCCGCCAGCGCGGGCGACGCCGTCATGGTGCTGTCCACGCGGGTCAGTCCCTCGTATAACAGAGAGGTGAGATCCAGATTGACGCGGGATGCGGTCAGAAACGGATCGAACGTGTCCTCGGCGTTGCAGCAGAGAGACAGCGTGCGGTCGGCTTCGGATACGGATTCCTCCGCCGAGCTTTCGGGGACAGACGGCGCGGATTCCTCCGGTTGGGAGGGGGTGCAGCCGGAAAAGGCGGTCAGGAGCAGCGTCGCTGCACAGGCAGCCGCCAGTGTTCTGGACCGTTTCATGGCGCATTTCCCTCCCTGTTGACCGACTATCATTGACTAGTATAGCACATTCCGGCAAAATAATCAATATAAATCCGCAGAATCCTTTACTCGGGCGGGAAAATCTGCATGTCCGCCCGGGTGAGGACTTGACGGAAAGCGGTGAACGCGGTATACTGAGCGCACAAAGGGGGCGGGAAAATGAACGGTTGGCTGCTTGGCTGCGTGGCGGCGATCGCGGTATGGGGGTGGCTTTTGCGTCCCGCGCGGCGGACACCGCCGGAGTCGGCCGCGTTTTCCGGCTGTCTCCTCGCTCACCGCGGGCTGCACGATGCCGCCGCGGGCGTGCCGGAAAATTCGCTTGCCGCCTATGCGGCGGCGGTCAGACACGGCGTGGGGATCGAGGCGGATGTGCGGCTGACGGCGGACGGTGAGGTGATCTGCTTTCACGACGGCGAGCTGTCCCGCCTGTGCGGCAGCTCCGGACGGCCGGAGGAATATACGCTTGCGGAGCTGTCAAAATTGCGGCTTATGGGGACGGCGGAAAAAATTCCGACGCTTTCAGAGCTTTTGCAGACCGTGAACGGGCAGGTTCCGCTGCTGATCGAGTATAAGGCGAACGCCAAAAATGCTGCCGCCCTCTGCCGCGCCGCCGATCGGGTGCTTTCTGATTACGCGGGCGCGTATCGCGTGGAGTCGTTTTACCCGGGCGTGCTTTGGTGGTACCGCCGGCATCGGCCGGAGGCGGCGCGCGGGCAGCTGGTCGGCAGCGTGTGCCGGGGCGATAAGCCGGTGCTGCCCCTATTGCTGCTGGGGACGCTGCTCAGCAATGTGCTGACGCGGCCGGATTTTCTTGCCGTTTCTTGCCGCCGCCCGCCGACCCCCGCCGTTGCGCTCTGCTGTCGGCTGGGGGCGGAGCGGATCGTGTGGACGGTAACCGGGCCGTCGGCGCTTCGCCGCGCGGCGGAAAGGGCGGACGGCGTGATCTTTGAGGGATTTCTGCCGTCGGATAGCGAAAAAACGGAAAACAGCCGCCCGGCACCGTGACAGGTGGGGCGGCTGTTTTGCTGTGTCAAAAAGGTCAGCCGTGCAGCAGACGGTCGATCAGCGTATAGCCGACCGGAACGGTGATGCCCGTCGCGGCGGCTGCGCTTTCGGTGAAGCGGTCGGGACCGTCGGTGCGGGGCGCGCTGCTGCGGTAGAGCAGATAGGGCACCGGCTCGGAGGCATGGGTGCGGATAGACAGCGGTGTAGGGTGATCCGGCAGGATCAGCAGATCGAAATCGCCGAGCGGGGCGACTTCTTTGAGCAGCGGCACCAGAATACGGGCGTCGATGTCCTCGATGGCGCGGATCTTGTTCTGCGCCTCGCCGCGATGACCGCACTCGTCCGGTCCCTCAAGGTGAATGTAAACGAGATCCTGCCCGTCCTTCAGCTCGCGGACGGCGGCTTCGCGCTTGCCCTCATAGTTGGTGTCAATGTAGCCCGTCGCGCCCGGCACATCGCAGACGCGCATATGCGCGATGCGGGCGATGCCCTTGAGCAGATCGACGGCGGAGATCATGGAGCCTTTTACCCCGTTTTTGGCGGTGAAATCCGGCAGCTGCGGGCGCTTGCCCTGTCCCCAGAGCCAGATGGCGTTGGCAGGGCGCAGACCGCGGGCGCGGCGCGCCTCGTTGACCGGAAGCGAGGACAGCAGTGCGACGCTCTGCTCCATCATGGCACGCAGCGGAGCCGCCGCCTCGCCCTTCGGCAGATAGTCGCCGATAACGCGGCCGGTGATGTCGTGGGGCGGCGTCAGCTCGGGCAGATCCTCCCGCCCGCCGTGCCAGACGAGGCAGTGGCGGTAGTTTGTGCCGGTGTAGAAATCGAATTTGCCGCCGCCGAAATGCTTTTGCAGCACCTGAATGATCTCGTCCGCCTCGGCGGTGGAGATATCGTCGGCGCAGTAATCCTCAATGGTCAGCGCGTCATAGTCTCCGCCGCCCGAAAGTGTGACCAGATTGCAGCGGAACGCCAGATCGGTATCCGAAAGCTCCACGCCGATGTTGGCAGCCTCCAGCGGCGAGCGGCCGGTGTAGACCTCGCGTGCGTCATACCCGAGCACGGCGAGATTGGCGACGTCGCTGCCCGGCTTCATGCCGTCCTGCACGGTCTTGACCAGTCCGACCTCGCTTTTGCGCGCCAAAGCGTCCATGGCGGGCTTGTGCGCCAGCTCCATGGGCGTGTGGCCGTCAAGCCCGTCAAAGGGACGATCCGCCATGCCGTCGCAGAGCAGAATAATGTGTTTCATAAAGAGATCACCGCCTGTTTGATTTTTCATCTGCCAGTATAGCACAGATCGGCGGCGGAGTAAAGCGCTTTTCGCATAAAACACTTGTCAAGCGGGGCAAATTGTGCTATACTGTTTATCTGTATCGGAGGTGTCGCACAGGTGGAATTACAGGATAAAATGCGGATCGTACAGGAGATCGTGCCGGGCAAGCAGATCACGCTTGCGCACATTATCGCGAATCCCGATCCGATCATCTACCGCAAGCTGGGGCTTGATCCCGCAGTGGATTATCACCGCGCCGCGATCGGCATCGTGACGCTCAGCCCGAGCGAGACCGCGATCATCGCGGGCGATGTCGCCATTAAAACGGCGGGCGTGGAGCTGGGCTTTGTGGACCGCTTCAGCGGTACGCTGATCCTGACCGGGCTGGTGTCCGAGGTCGAGGCGGCGGTCGGCGCGCTGACGGCGTACTGCCGCGACACGCTCGGGTTTACGGTCTGCCCGCTCACCCGCACCTGATGAAAAAGCTGATGCTGGTCGGCCGCAGTGAGTGCGGCAAGACCACGCTGACGCAGGCGCTGCGCGGCGAGACGATCCACTATCATAAAACGCAGTATATCAACCATTTTGACGTGCTGATCGACACGCCCGGGGAATACGCCGAAAACGGCGTGCTCGGGCGGGCGCTCGCTTTGTATTCCTATGAGGCGGACGTTGTGGCGCTGCTGCTCAGCGCGCGGGAGCCGTATTCGCTGTACCCGCCCTGCTGCGCCGCGGCGTGCAACCGTGATGTCATCGGTATTGTGACACAGATCGACCGCCCGGATGCCGATCCCGACCGCGCGGAGCGCTGGCTGCGGCTGGCGGGATGCCATACGGTGTTCCGGGTCTCTTCGGTCAACGGCGAGGGCGTGGCGGATGTGCTCGGCTACCTGCGGGAGCCGGGTGACCGCCTGCCGTGGGAAACAGCGGAGTGAAACGCGCGGGGATACCGCGCTTTTTGTTAGGAGGGGACGGTATGCGGCGGATCGGCGGGCTGTTGGCGGCAGTCATGGTGCTGCTGCGCCTGACGGGCTGCCGCGCGCAGACTCCCGCCTATTCCGAAACGGCTTACGACCTGTTCGACACCGTGACGACATTCACGGCGTATACCGACAGCGCCGCCGCGTTTGAGCGGCTGAAGGGCATCTGCCGGGATGAGCTTGCCGTCTGCCATCAGCTGTTCAATATTTACGGGGCGGAGCCTGCAAAAGAGGGCAGTCTCGCGGCGCTGAATGCGGCGGCGGGAAAAGGTGCGGTCACTTTAGATGGGCGCGTCTGCGCGCTGCTTGATCTGGGCGAATGGGGATACCGGCAGACAAACGGGCGGCTGAATCTGCTGCTCGGACCGGCGCTGCGGCTGTGGCACGACTGCCGCGAGCAAGCCGAAAACGGCGGCGCGGCGGTGCTGCCGGATGCCCGGGCGCTGGCACAGGCGCTGCGGCTCAGCGCGCCGGATAACCTGACCCGCAGCGGCGATACCGCCGCGCTTGCCGCCGGGGCATCGCTGGATGCCGGTGCGGTCGGCAAGGGGCTGGCGGTCGAGCGCGCGGCGCAGCTTCTGGAGACAGAGGGGTGCGTCGGACTGATCAACGCGGGCGGCGCGGTGCGCACGATGGGCGAAAAGCCGGACGGCACAAAGTGGAAGGTGCGCATTGCGCATACGCTTGAAAATGACACCAAGACGCTCGATATCCGCGTCGGGGCGCATGTTGCCGTCTCCACCAGCGGCGACTATCAGCGCACCTATCGCGTGGACGGGGTGGATTATGCGCATATTATCGACCCCGCCGACGGCTATCCGCCGCGGCATATGCGCGCCGTGACGGTGATCTGCGCCGACGCGGGACAGGCGGATGCGCTGTCTACGGCGCTGTTCGTGATGCCGGTCGATGACGCGCTGGCGCTGGCGGATGCGCTCGACGGCGTGGAGGCCGTGGTGCTGGATAACGAGGAAAACTGGCGGTACAGCGCGGGCTTTTCCGCGTATCTGCCGTGAGCCGCGCGGTATCGCGGAGCGAGCTGTCGCTTCGCCGCGCCGATGCGGTGCTGATCGCGGCGGTGATCTGTCTGGCGCTGCTGTGCGGGATCGGAATGCTGTTTGGACGGCAGGGCAAAAGCGTGACCGTTGCGGTGGACGGCAAAGCTGTCGCCGTTTATCCGCTCGATGAGGACCGCGAGGTGTGGCTGACCGGTTACGACGGAGGGAAAAACCGCCTGGTGATCAGCGACGGCGCGGCGAGAATTGCTGAAGCGGACTGCAAAGACGGGCTTTGCGCCCGCCATGCCGCTGTGTCGCGGGTCGGCGATGTGATCATTTGTCTGCCGCATCGGCTGACGATGACGGTGGAGGGCGCGGGCGAAGCGCCGGATGCCGTTATAGCCTAGATATACACCGGGGAGGGAGCGCATTGGCGGGACGGATCGCGAAAAACGGGCTGCTGCTCGCGCTGGCGTTTCTGTGCAGCTATCTGGAGGCTTTTCTGCCCTCTCCCGCCGCACTGCCCGGCTTTAAGCTGGGGCTTGCGAATCTGCCGGTCGTGATCGCCCTCTATCTTGACGGGCTGCCGACGGCGACGGCGGTATCCTTTTTGCGCATCGGGCTGATGGGGCTGACGTTTTCCGCCCCGTCGACCATCCTGTTCGGATTGGCAGGCGGCGTGTGCAGCCTGCTGTGCATGACGCTCTGCCGCAAAAGCGGACGCTTTAGTGTGGTGGGGGTCAGTGCCGCCGGCGGGGCGGCGCACAACCTCGGTCAGTGTCTGGCGGCGCTGACCGTGCTGACACCGGAGAGCATCGGGCGTCTCTGCCCGTTTTTGACCGCCGCGGGCTGTGCGGCGGGCGCGGCGATCGGGGGCGTGTGTCTGCCGATCCTGCGGCGGCTCCTGCTGCCAAACGGCGAAAAGCCGCACGGGTATCCGGATGCCGGCATAGACTGAGAATAACGACCTGTATAGAGTGAAAGGGGCTTTGAGGAATGGACTATTCCGAGATCGAGGCGGCGCTGCTGGCGCCGGATCCGGCGGGGCAGATCCGGCCGCACGACGCGGCGTCGGTTCCCGACCGAAAGGCGATCATCGACCTGCTTAAAGAGCTGCAGACCCTGCTGTTCCCGGGGTATTACCGCCGCGAGGGCGGGCATGTGCCGTCAGTCGGCGAGCAGCTTGCGCATATTGCCGCGGGGCTGACCCGTCAGATCGACGCGGCGTGCCGCTTTGCGGGCGGCGACGCGCAGGGGTGCGAGCCGGAGGCACTCTGCGACGCCTTCATACGGGAGCTGCCGCATATCCGCCACCTGCTGCTAAAGGATATCGAGGCCCTGTACGCCGGGGACCCGGCGGCGAGCTGCCGCGAAGAGGTGCTTTTGTGCTATCCCGGCTTTTATGCGATCTCCATCTACCGGATGGCGCACCTTCTGTATACGCTGCGGGTGCCGCTGCTGCCCCGCATCATGACCGAATACGCCCATGAAAAGACCGGGATCGACATCCACGCGGGGGCGACGATCGGGGAATATTTCTTTATCGACCACGGCACCGGTATTGTCGTCGGCGAGACCACGGTCATCGGCGACCATGTGAAGCTGTATCAGGGCGTGACGCTCGGGGCGAAGAGCTTTGAGCTGGACGAAAACGGCAACCCCGTGAAGAATATCAAGCGCCATCCGAATATCGGCAGCCATGTGATCATCTATGCCAATGCGACGATCCTCGGCGGCTCCACCACGATCGGCGACGGCTGCACGATCGGCGGCAACGTCTGGCTCACCCATTCCGTCGAGCCGGGACAGGTCGTGTATTATTCCGAGAAAAAATAAGGCTCTGCGCCGCAAAAAAACAAGCGGGTCGGGACAGCACCCGATCCGCTTGTTTGCTTACAGTCCGAGCAGCAGCACGGCAAGAATGCCGATCGCCATGCCGACCCACTGCCGCTTTGTCGGCCGCTCACGGAAAATGAGCACGGCAGCCAAAAGTGATAGCAGCAGTCCGCCGCCGTTGACAATGGGGAAAAAAACGGCGCTGTTCATGGCGCCCGAGAGATAGAGGTTGATCTTGTTCGGGAGCGTCACACCGACGCTGACCGCGGCGGCAAGCCAGAAATTCTGGCGGCGGGGAGAGAAGGAGCAGGTGACCCGCTGCCCGCGCTTTCGCCCGATCAGGAACAGAACAGCATTGCCGAGGACGGAAACCGCAAACGCGATCAGCAAAAAGGCATCCGATTCCTGCCGGAAAGGGGAGGACTGGTGTATCTTCTGCAAAATGCCGATCACACCGCCTGCCAGAAAGCCGACGGCACAGTGGATCAGCCACGGAACCGAAATGGCGCGGCCGCGGTCGCCCTTGACAGCCAGCGGGAGCATGACGAGCATCAGCACAATGCCCACGCCCTGCAGCGGGGAGATCTGTTCATGCCAAATGATCGCTCCGGACAGCGCCGGTACGATCATGTTTGAGGTGACGATCACGGTGGACAGTCCCATCGGACCGCAGGCGAGCATTTGTGTACCGGCGATCGTTCCCGCAAGCGTCAGCAAGCCGAACAGCGTGCCGAGCGCGGCGGTGAACAGAGAGCAGGCATAGCTTTCCGCCATGATCAGAAGCTCGAAAAAAACGAAGAGAAGCGTCAGCAGCGAAAAGGCAGAGATATTGGCGGAGGATTTTCCGTCGCTTTTCCCGAAGCGGTTGCGCAGACAGCTGCCGAGTAGCGTCGCGGACATGGAGAGGACAAGCAGCAGATAAGGGGGGATACCGGTCATCATGGATGAGACCTCCCGTTTGGTTTCGGCAGATTACCTTTTTGTCGGCGTGGAGAAGTATATCACGCAAAAAAACAAATGTCAATGGTGTAAATTCAGATAAAAGGCGGAGTTTGTTGTGTTTTTTCGCAAAATAGGAACATGCCGCCGCAGGGAGGCTTGACCGTGCAGGCAACGGAGTGGACAAAGGAACAGGAACAGTGTATCTATGCAGACGGCGGGACGCTTTTGGTGTCGGCGGCGGCGGGTTCGGGCAAGACCACGGTGCTCGTGCGGCGGATCATTGAAAAGGTGATCCGGGAAAAGGATCCGGTCGATATTGATCGGCTGCTGGTCGTGACGTTTACGCGCGCGGCGGCGGCGGAGATGAAGCAGCGCCTGACTGCGGCGCTCTCGGCGGCGCTTGCCGAGAATCCGACCGACAGCCGCCTTTTGCGGCAGCAGATGCTTCTGCCCCGCGCCGCCATCAGCACGGTGGACGGCTTCTGCACCACGCTTGTGCGCGAGCAGTTTCACCGGCTTGCCCTGTCGCCCCGCTTCAAGGTCGGGGAGGAGGGCGAGCTGCGCCTGCTGCGCGAGGAGGCGCTGACCGAGACCGTTGAGCAGCTGTATGCCGAGGGGGACACGGCGTTTCGCGAGCTGTCGGCGCTGCTCGGCTCGGGGCGCAGCGACGCCGGCGTTGCGGACACGATCGGCAAGCTCTATGACTGTATTCAGGCACATCCGTTTCCCCTGAGGTGGCTCGATGAGCTGCAAAAGCCGTATACGCAGCTTTTGCCGATCGCCGAAACGCCGTGGGGGCGCATTGCCGCCGCCCAGTTTGCGGCGGAGGTGAACAGCTGCCTTGCCGTCAGCCGGTCGGCGATGACGGCGGCGCAGTCGGATGAGCAGCTGACGGCGTGTTATCTTCCCGCCATACAGGAGGCGGCGCTGGCACTTGAGGAGCTGTCGGACAGGCTCTCTGCCTTAAGCTGGGACGAGCGGCAGCGGCTTGCCGCGGCGCTGCCGCAGCCGTCGCTGCGCGCCGTGCGCAAGCCGGCGGATGAGGCGCTGAAAAACCGCGTACAGGCGCAGTGGAATCAGCTGAAAAAGCGGATGAAGGCGCTGCCGTCGCTGCTTTGCTGCTCCGAAACGGAATATGCCGAGGACCGGGCGGCACAGCGGCCGCTTATCGAGGCGCTCTGTCGGGCGGTCAGCCGGTTTTCCGCCGCCTTTACGGAGAAAAAGCGGCAGCGCGACCTGTTGGATTTTGCCGACCTCGAGCATTTGGCGCTGTCGCTTCTCGTCACGCCGGAGGAGGACGGCACCATGACGCCGACGCCGCTGGCGCAGGAGCTGTCGGCGCAGTATGACGAGATCATGGTGGACGAATATCAGGACACCAACGCCGCGCAGGATGCGCTGTTTTCCGCCCTGTCGCGGCAGGAGCAGAACCTCTTTATGGTCGGCGACGTCAAGCAGAGCATCTACGGCTTCCGGCAGGCGATGCCGGAGCTGTTTTTGGGGCGGCGTGACCGCTATCCGCAGTTTGACGGCAACCACTTTCCCGGCACGATTCTGCTCGGACATAATTTCCGCTCCCGCCGCGAGGTGACGGACGGCGTAAACGCGCTGTTTCGCCAGCTGATGATGCGGGAGACCGGCGGCATTGTCTATGATGAGCGGGAGGAGCTTGTCCCCGGCGCTAAGCAGTATGCGCCGCGGGAGGGGTATGAGCCGGAGCTGTGGATCGTGTCCGGGCGGCCGGAGGCAGAGGACAGCCGCGACGCGGCAGAGGCACGGCTGATCGCGGAGCGCATCCGCGCGCTTTGCCAAACGCTGACCGTGACCGAAAAGACCGGCGAGCGTCCGGCGCGATACAGCGATTTCTGCATCCTGCTCCGCGCCGCCAATGCCCACGGCAACGCCTATGCCGACGAGCTGATCCGGCAGGGGATTCCGGCAGTCACCGACAAGGGCGGCGGCTTTTTCGAGGCGTCCGAGGTGCTTTTGGCGCTGTCGCTGCTGCGCCTGATCCACAACCCCCTGCAGGAGGTGCCGCTTTTGGCGGCACTGCTGTCTCCGGTCGGTGGACTGCTGCCCGACGATCTGGCGGTTATCCGGGCAGCGGCGCCGCATGAGCCGCTGTGGCTTGCCCTGCGCAGGGCGGCGCAGCAAAAGGATGCGCTCGGCGAAAAATGCGCGGCGTTTACGGCGCTTTTGCAGCGTATGCGGATCCTGGCAGCCGCCTCGCCTGCCGATCGGCTGATTGCCCGCCTGTATGAGGAGACGGGGCTGCTGCTGCGCGAGGCGGCGCGGCCGCACGGCGAACGGCGGGTCGCCAATCTGCGGCTTTTGCAGGAATATGCCGCGCGCTGCGAGCAAAACGGACAGCGCGGTCTTGCGGCGTTTATGCGGTATATGGATCGGATGTCGGAGCGGGAATCCTCGCTGCCGTCTGCGGCGCTGACGTCGGGAGAGGCGGATGCCGTGCGGGTGATGAGCATTCACCGGTCAAAGGGACTTGAATTCCCGTTCGTGTTTGTTGCGGGGCTGGGCGGCAGCTTCAACAACGAATACACCAGAAGCAAGGTGCTTCTGCACGCGGAATGCGGGATCGGCATGATCCGCCGCGATCCGGAGACACTCGTCGAGCATACAACGCTGCCGCTTGTGGGCGTGCGGCAGGCGGTGCGCCGCAGCAGCCGCACCGAGGAGCTGCGCGTGCTGTATGTGGCGCTGACGCGGGCAAAGGAGAAGCTGATCTTGGTGACGTCGGTCACAAAGCCGGACAAGCGGCTCTCCGAGCTGTCGGCTTCGCTCGGCGATGGTCCGACGCTGCCGGCGCACCTGATACTGGATGCGTCCGGAATGAGTGACTGGATCCTGGCGGCGATGCTGCGGCATCCCTCCGGCGGAGTGCTGCGGCAGGCGGCTGGCTGGCAGGATCCGCCGCCGTGTCTGGAGGAGGCGCAGAGGTGGCGGGTCGAGCTTGTGCCGCCGCCCCCGCTCGACGAAGCGGAGGAAGAGACGCTTCCGCCCCGTCCGGAGGCGGACGCCGCGCTCGTGCAGGCGCTTTGCGCGCGCATGGCGTATGAGTATCCCTATCGGACTCTCGGGGAGATTCCTGCCAAGGCGGCGGCTTCGGCGCTGTCGCACCGGCACGCCGATGCCGCATTGGTCTCTGTTTCGCGTCCGGCATTTCTCGGCAAGAGCGGGCTGACGCCGGCAGAGCGCGGCACGGCAATGCATCAGTTTATGCAGCTCTCGCGCTATGCCGATGCCGCAGCGGATCTCGAGGGTGAGATACGCCGCCTGACCGAGGAGAGGTTTCTGTCAAAGGAGCAGGCGGACAGCCTGTCCCGTCCCCGCCTGCGCGCGTTTTTCCAAAGCCCGCTCTATCGGCGGATGGCGGCTTCCCCCCTCTGTCTGCGGGAATATCCGTTCACCGTGACTGTCCCGGCGGAGCAGCTCGATCCCGTTCGTGCGGCAGCGCTGCCGCCGCAGGCGCGGCAGGAACCGGTTGTGGTGCAGGGCATCGCGGACTGCCTGTTTGAGGAAAACGGCAGACTGGTAATCGTGGATTATAAGACCGACCGTGTGCAGGAGGCGCAGGAGCTTTGTGACCGCTACCGGCAGCAGCTTCTCTGGTATGCCTATGCCCTGCGGCAGATTCGCGGCGCCGAGGTGGCGGAATGTCTTTTGTATTCCTTTGCGCTGGGAGAGACGGTGTCGGTTCCGCTGTCATAAAAAATGAAAAAATTACCGCACGCTTTTTTGCATGTTTTCCGCCGCTTGCGGACAGGCTAACAAGGCGTCATACCGGGTCGGCTGCGGAAAACAGACCGCGCGAAAATCCCGAAAAAACACAAGGCGGCAGGACGGTCCGACGGGCAGTTCTGCCGCTTTGCCGTTTGCGGGCAGGGCAAAAAGCGCGGGGATTCCGCCCCGCCTTTGGCATGACGTGCGAAAATGGGTGGGAAAGGAGAAGCCATATGATATCCTTTAAAAAAGCATGCTTTGCGGTATTGACCGCGGCGGTGATCGGCGGCACGCTCTGCGGCTGCCGCCGAGAGGACGGCGAAATCGGGAGTCACCCGGACTCGTCGGAGCAGTCGTCGATGTCTTCGTCGATGACGACGGCGGAGACGACCCGCCGCTCGGAGTCGTCGTCCGGAGATATCCTGCCGGATATGAATTCCTCGAACGGGTCGTCTGCGGCGGAGGATCTGCCGGGCGGTACGGCGTTTGGAGAGGGTTCGGGACGCGGCGGCATGATGCGCTGACCACTGACAAAAAAGACTGCGGCCGTTTTTTTTGCGGCCGCAGTCTTTTTATACACGGATCATTCGTCCGACAGCAGGAGCTTGATACGGTTGAGCTGATTGACCTCGCTTGCGCCGGGGTCATAATCGACAGCGGCAATGCGCGCCGTCGGATGATTGCGGCGCACCGCCTTGATGACCCCCTTGCCGACAATATGGTTCGGCAGACAGCCGAACGGCTGGATACAGACGATGCGGTTCACGCCGCTGTGGATCAGATGCACCATTTCGCCGGTCAGGAACCATCCCTCGCCGTACTGGTTGCCCACCGAGAGGTAGGGCTTTGCCAGTTCTGCGGTCTTGTAGATGGACTGTGCCGGGGTGAAACGACGGCTTTGTTCAAGCGCCCGCGTCGCCGGACGGCGCAGGAGATCGAGCAGACGTATACCGGCGGCAGAGAGCCGCGCGGCGCGGCGCGGCACGCCCAGAACGTCGCTGCGGAACAGGTTGCCGTAGAAGCAGTAGGCGAAAAAGTCCAGCAGATCGGGCACGACCGCCTCTGCGCCCTCCGCCTCCAGAAGCTCCACGAGGTGGTTGTTGGCAAGCGGCATGTATTTGACCAGAATTTCACCGACGATGCCGACCCGCGGCTTTTGTACATCGCGAAGCGGCAGGGCGTCAAAATCGGCGACAATGTCGCGGCAGAGCTGCCGGTAGCGTGAAACGGTGAACACTTTTCCGTCAAGCGCCGCCTTGCAGCGGTCGAGATGCTGCCGGCAAAGCGCATCGGCGGCGCCCGGCTCGGCTTCATAGGGACGGGTGCGGTAGAGACACTGCATCAGCACGTCGCCGAGCACCACCGCCATGGCGCCGCGGTAGAGCAGGCCAGGGGTGATGGAAAAGCCGGGGTTTTTCTCCAGCTTGCTGAGGCTCAGCGAGATTACGGGGATATAGCCGTAGCCCGCCTGATCGAGCGCCCGCCGGATAAAGGCGATATAGTTGGTGGCGCGGCAGCAGCCGCCTGTCTGGGACATAATGATCGCCAGACGGTGGGTGTCGTAGCGGCCGGAGCGTACGGCATCGAGAATCTGCCCCGTCACAATCAGCGAGGGATAGCAGGCGTCGTTGTTGACGCAGCGCAGTCCCGCATCGACGGCGGCGCGAGTGTCGTTGCCGAGAATTTCAACGCGGTACCCCTTGCGACGGAACACGGTCTGTACCATCTCAAAGTGGATCGGCAGCATCTGCGGCGCGAGGATGGTGTAGCCCTCCCGCTTCATTTTGCGGGTGAACACCGCGCGGGAATACGCCGAGGGAACGGGAGCCGGTACAACGCCGCGCTCCTCCCGCTGGCGGATGGCGGCAATCAGCGAACGCACGCGGATGCGGGCGGCGCCGAGGTTGCTGATCTCGTCGATCTTCAGAAGGGTGTACAGCTTGTTGCTCGGCTCCAGAATTTCCGCCACCTGATCGGTGGTGACGGCATCCAGCCCGCAGCCGAAGGAGTTGAGCTGGACCAGCTCCAGATCCTGCCGGCTGCGCACAAACTGCGCGGCGGTGTACAGACGGGAGTGATAGCTCCACTGATCCGTGACGCGCAGCGGGCGTTCGGGGGAATCCGAAACGGGCAGACTGTCCTCGGTCAGCACGGCGAAGCCGTAGGAGGCGATCATCTCGGGGATGCCGTGGTGGATCTCCGGATCGGCGTGATAGGGGCGGCCGCAGAGTACAATGCCGCGGCGGCCGTGCGCTTCCATCCAGTCGAGCGCCCGTTTGCCCTCGGCGCGGATATCCGCCTTGGCGCGCAGCTGTTCCGCCCACGCCTTGCGGCAGGCGGTGCGCACCTCGTCGGCGGGAATCTGCCATTCCTCCGCAAACACGGTGCAGAGCCGATCCTCGGCGGCTTTTTCGTCGCCGAAGGAGAGAAACGGATGGATAAAGCGGACGTTTTGCGCCGACAGATCCTCAACGTTGTTGCGGATATTTTCCGGCGAACCGATGACCATGGGGCAGTTGTATTTGTTCTGCGCCCCCGGCTCCGGCCGCTCAAAGAATACGCTGGGATAGAATATGGTATGTATGCCCGCGTCGATCAGCGACTGAATGTGTCCGTGCGCCAGCTTGGCGGGGTAGCACTCGCTTTCGGAGGGGATGGATTCCATGCCCCTCTCATAGACCCGGCGGGAGCTTTTCGGGGAGAGCACGACCGAAAAGCCGAGCACCGCAAACAGCGTCGCCCAAAACGGGTAATTTTCATACAGGTTCAGCGCGCGGGGAATACCGATCACGCCGCGCGGCGCTTTTTCGGCGGGCAGGGGCGTGTAATCGAAGATGCGCTGATACTTATAGGCGGTCAGATTCGGCACGGCCTCCGTCTGCGCCGGTTCTTTGCCCGCGCCGCGCTCACAGCGGTTGCCGGAAATGTGCCGCCGCCCGTCAGGGAAGCGGTTGACCGTCAGCAGACAGCTGTTTTGGCAGCCCTTGCAGCGGGTGACGGTCGTGGTGTAGGTGAGCGCGGCGATGCGGTCAAAGGGCAGCAGCGTGCTGTCCTCACATTCGCCGCACCGCTGCCGCGCAATGAGCGCCGCGCCAAACGCCCCCATGAGACCGGCGATGTCCGGGCAGATGACCTCGGCTCCGGCGGTTTTTTCCAGCGCGCGCAGAACCGCGTGATTGCAGAAGGTGCCGCCCTGGACGAGAATGTGCCGTCCGAGTGAGGAGGCGTCGGTCAGCTTGATCACCTTAAACAGCGCATTTTTCACGACACTGTAGGCAAGTCCTGCCGAAATATCCGCGACGGTGGCGCCCTCCTTCTGCGCCTGCTTGACGTTGGAGTTCATGAACACGGTGCAGCGGGTGCCGAGGTCGAGCGGGTGCGGGGCAAACAGCGCCTGTTCTGCAAAGGAGGGCGCGGTATAGCCGAGCGAGACGGCGAAGTTTTCGATAAAAGAGCCGCAGCCGGAGGAACAGGCCTCGTTGAGCAGCACGGAATCCACCGCGCCGTGCTTCAGGCGGATGAATTTCATGTCCTGTCCGCCGATGTCCAGCACACAGTCGGTCTCCGGATCAAAAAAAGCGGCGGCGGTGCAGTGCGCGACGGTCTCCACCTCGCCGTCGTCCAGGCAGAACGCCGTTTTCAGCAGTGTTTCGCCGTAGCCGGTCGAGCAGGCGCGGCGGATGTGGGCAGAGGCGGGCATAAGAGCGGCAAGCTCGCCCATGGCGCGGACGGCGGTCTTGATCGGCGAGCCGTCGTTATTGGCGTAGAAAGACCAAAGCAGACTGCCGTCCTCGGCGATAAGCGCGAGCTTTGTCGTGGTGGAACCGGCGTCGATGCCGAGAAAGCAGTCGCCTGCATAGCTTTCAAGCGGACGGCGGGAGACGCGGTGGGCGCTGTGGCGCGCCGTAAAGGCGGCATAATCCGCCTCGCTTTCAAAAAGCGGCGGCAGACGGTGCAGCTCAAACGGCATGTCGCCCGCCTTTTGCAGCCGGTCGAGCAATTCGGACAGCGTGACCGGCTCGACCGGCTCTTTGGACAGCGCCGCGCCGGTCGCCGGGAACAGGTGGGCATTGTCGGGCGCATAGATCTGCGCGGGCGTCAGCTTCAGCGTGCGGATAAACGCCTGCCGCAGCTGGGGGAGGAAATGGAGCGGACCGCCGAGAAAGGCGACGTTGCCGCGGATGGGCTTGCCGCAGGCAAGACCGCTGATCGTCTGGTTGACGACCGCCTGAAACACCGAAGCCGCCAGATCCTCCCGCCGCGCGCCGTCGTTGATCAGCGGCTGAATATCACTTTTGGCAAATACGCCGCAGCGCGCGGCAATGGGATACAGATGGGTATATCCGGCGGCAAGTGCGTCGAGACCGGGAGCGTCGGTTTTCAAAAGCGCCGCCATCTGGTCGATAAACGAGCCGGTGCCGCCCGCGCAGACACCGTTCATCCGCTCCTCCAGCCCGCCGGTGAGATAGAGGATCTTCGCATCCTCGCCGCCCAGTTCAATGGCGACATCCGTCTGCGGGGCGAGCGTGCGCAGCGCGACCGCCTCGGCGGCGACCTCCTGCACAAAGCCGATGCCGAGCTTTTTGGCAAGGCTGATGCTGCCGCTTCCGGTCACGCGCGGCAGCAATACGGCATTGCCGACGGTCTCCCGCGCATCCTGCAGAAGGGCGGAAAGCGCCGCCGCGATATCGGCGTGATGGCGGCGGTATTCGCCGTATACCGGCCCGCGTCCGTTTAATAATACGAGCTTGATCGTGGTGCTGCCGATGTCGATACCGGCAAAAAGCGGCTCGGAAAATGGCGAAGCAGACATGCGGATGACCTCCCTTGCGCCGGGGTACGGCGGCGCTGTACCGAAAAATATCTTTCAGTATACCATGGCAATCGGGAGAATGTGCAACGAATCTGTGAACAAGCGGGAGGAAAACAACGGAAAAGAAAAACTCCCGCGGCAGACTTTCCGTCTGCCGCGGGAGAAAAGTGCCAAAGCAGCTGCGCCGACCGATCAATCGCTCAGCGGAACGCCCTTCGCATCGGTCTTGATGGAGCCGGAGAGGATCATGATCCCCTCGATAAAGCCCCACAGACCGGCGACGCCGCAGGTAATGAACGTCAGCACGATCTGAATAATACCGCGGTTGGAATTACCCAGATAGAAGTTGTGGATACCCAAAGCGCCGAGGAAAATGCCGAGCAGACCGGCAGCCATCTTGGACTTCTGCTGATAGCCGGGCGGTATTATGGTTACCGGAGCCGTGGCGGCACCGCAGTGCGTGCAGACAGCCGCATTGGGCAGCAGGGGCTGACCGCAGTTGAAGCAGAATGCCGTGCCGACGCCCCTGGCTGCGCCGCAGCGCACGCATACGACGGCGTTATCGTCCATTTGCGCTCCGCAATTTTTACAGAACATAGGAAAACCTCCTCTTATCGTGAAAATATGACCTGATCACAGTGTGTACGTCCTTACGATATCACACTTTTTTCACTTTGTCAATTACTGATTTGCCATTTTTCATTCTTCGCGCGGCAGCTCAAACAGGCGCAGGACTGTATCGGCAAGCTCATCGGCGGAATCGGCAAGTCTGTCGGCGCCTGCGGCTTTCAGCTCCGCCTCCCCGCGGAAGCCCCATGTGCAGCCGATACAGCGCAGCCCGGCGCCGTGCGCGGTCTGCACATCCACGTCGGAATCGCCGACAAACAGGGCGTTTTCGTGCGCTGTGCCGAGCGCGGCAAGCGCCAGATCGACCACGGTGCGGTCGGGCTTGCGCGGGCGGCTGTCCACATTGCCGTAGACGGCGGAAAAGGTGCCGGCGGGAAAAAGGCGGGCAACGATCTTCTGTGCCTGCGGCTCGGGCTTGTTGGTCACGACGGCAAGCGCGATTCCCCGTTCCCGCAGCGTGCGGACAGCATCGACGATGCCGGGATACAGCGAGACATAGTGCAGACACTCGCGGTCGTAAAGCACACGGAATTCCGCCAGCAGCTCCGCGGTCAGCTCAGGCGTCGCCGCCTTGCCGAGCGCCCGCTCGATCAGTTTTTGGATGCCGTTGCCGACAAAATGACGGTATTCCTCCGGTGTGTGGGGCGGAAAGCCGTGCGCCGCCAGCACCTGATCGGTGCAGCCGCCGAGGTCGCGCAGTGTGTCGGCGAGCGTGCCGTCAAGGTCAAACAGTACCGCACGGGGCGGCGTTATATAGGCAGACATGGGTATACCTCCTTGAAAAACCGCCCGCCGATACGGGCGGGCGGTAATGGGCGGAAAACTCAGAACCAGAAGCTGTCGCTGCTTTCGCCGGACGGCTCGGAGGATTCCTCAACAGGCTGCTGCTTGCTGATATACAGGCAGATCGTGGTGCCGGGCTTGACCTTGGAGCCTGTCTCGAGATCTGTGCTGTCCACCGTGCCATAGGGGTGCTCGGAGACGAGCCGATCGATGCTCTCGCCGACGCGGAAGCCGA
This sequence comes from uncultured Eubacteriales bacterium, assembly GCA_934667845.1. Lineage (GTDB taxonomy): Bacteria > Bacillota > Clostridia > Oscillospirales > Acutalibacteraceae > HGM12789. Next base: position 20,883 of record CAKUMQ010000045.1, read on the forward strand.
GCGCCTCCAGATACAGCCGGGCGTGTGCCTCGGTCCAGCCGGTCAGATCCGGCACGGTCAGTTCTTCCTTGCCGAGACTGATGACGACCTTGACCGTCGCGCCCTTTTCCACGCGCGAACCGGCGGCAGGCTCCTGCGAGATAATGGTGCCCGCGGCTTTTTTGTCGCTGTACACCATATAATTGACCTCCAGCTTCATCTCGCCGTCGAGCGTCTGTTCAAGCAGGTCATAGTAGTTTTTGTTTTCCAGCGAGGGGACGGAATAGAGGAACGTATATTCCGTGCGGCTCGTTTCCGATTCGGAACCGGAGTGTGAGACCGTCGTTATCGTCGCGGAAGGATCGGACGAGTTGTCTCCGGAGGGGGAGAAGCGCTCGGGGAAGAGCATATACAAAATCATCACGCCGAGCAGCGCAAGCACGAGAAACACGCCGAGCGCGATCAGGGCGATCATTTTTCCGCGTCCGGAGGGAGCGGGCGCCTCCTCGTCTGCCCCCGGCTCTTCTGTCTCCTCGGCGGCTTCCTCGTCCCGCAGCGTGGCGACGGTCTTAGAGGCGGACAGCCCCTCCTGCAGCGCCTCGACCGATGCGGTGCGGTTATCGGGATTGACCTGCAGGCCGTTAAAGAGGCTCACCGCCA
>CAKUMQ010000046.1 GCA_934667845.1 uncultured Eubacteriales bacterium
ATACCGGTCTGCTGTGAAACGGCGCAGCTGTTTTTCGGAAGGAGCTTTGACGCGGACGATCTGATCGGCAATTTTATCGGCATAGTGATCGGTGCGGCGGTTTTCTTCGGGGTGATGAGGGGCAAAAACCATGCTGCCTGACTTTTCGGTGCCGCCCCATTGCAAAAACCCGTTTACGGGTGCGGAAGAACGCGGCTGATCCGCCGGACGTACAGAAAAACAGGCGCAGTCAAAAGCGTTCGGGGCGCATTTTTAAATATGTACGCCGATATTGTCCGCCGGCAAAGCGCGGCGCGTCCATGTCACCCGAGCGCCACGTCCAGCATCATCATCACGCCAAACCCCACGGCGAAAAACACGGTGCCGATATTGGAGTGATCCCCCTGAGACATCTCCGGGATCAATTCTTCCACCACGACATAAAGCATCGCCCCGGCGGCAAAGCTCAGGAGATACGGAAGGGCCGGAACAACCATACGCGCCGCCAAAACGGTCAGCACAGCTCCGATCGGCTCGACCACACCGGAAAGCACGCCGTCCCGGAAGGCTCTTCCCTTTTTCATTCCCTCCGCCCGCAGCGGCAGAGAGATGATCGCCCCCTCCGGAAAATTCTGAATGGCGATGCCCAGTGACAGAGCCAGTGCCCCGGCTGCCGTGATCTGGGTATCGCCGGAGAGATACCCCGCATATACCACGCCGACAGCCATCCCCTCCGGAATATTGTGGAGCGTCACCGCCAGCACCATCATCGTCGTGCGCTGAAGCTGGCTTTTCGGTCCCTCCGGCTGCCCGCTTTTGGCGTGCAGATGCGGGATGATATGGTCAAGGGCAAGCAAAAACAGAACGCCGACCCAAAAGCCGAGAACGGCAGGAAGAAAGGCGAGCTTTCCTTTGTCCGCCGACCGTTCGATGGCGGGAATCAGCAGACTCCACACCGATGCCGCCACCATCACACCGGCAGCAAAGCCGGTCAGTGCGCGCTGTACGGTATCGCTGAGCGATCTTTTCATAAAAAATACGCACGCCGCACCGAGCGATGTGCCGAGAAACGGGATCAGGATCCCCCAGAATGCTGCCATGGATTTCTCTCCTTTTTCAGTCTGCGCGGTCAATACGCACATATCAGTTAGCTTGTGCTAACTGCCGATATCAGTATATCAGCAAACCGCGAAATTTGCAAGCAAAATGTCAGCCGCTTTTTTTACCGTTTGACCGGCAGCGATCCGGTATGTGCCGCCATCACGCTCCGAAGCACCGCCGCGCCTGTTTGCGGAGAGCGAACAGCGTCTGTATTCCGCCCCAAAAATTTACGGTGATTTTTTCAAAATGGCTATTGACATTTCCCTTTCTTCGACATATAATAACGGCGTTATGAAACGGTGTTATTCATACAAAAGAGGTGAAGTGCGTGGCAAAACAGATCGCCGGCGTCGCAGAGCGGATCATCGCCGCCGCCAAGCGGGAATTTTTGGATAAGGGCTATGTGGACGCCTCTCTGCGCACGATCGCCGCAGAAGCGGATACCAGCACAAACTCCATCTATGTCCGCTTCGGCGACAAGGAGGGGCTGTTTTCCGCCATCGTCGAGCCGGTGCTCAGCGAAATGACCGAGCAGTTCATCCGTATTCAGGAGCGGTTCCACCAAATGTCCCCCGCTGAGCAGGCAGAAACCATGCCGAAATATGCCGACGGCGGCACAGCGGAGCTGGTCGACCACATGTATGCACATTTAGACGAATTCCGTCTGCTGCTCGACTCATCCTACGGCACAAGGTATCACCGCTTTGTGGATGAGCTGGTGCGCATCGAGGTCGAATACACCTATAAATATATGGAGGCTGTCGGCTGCCCCGACAAATTCGGTGATGCCATGACGGAAAAGCTGCTGCACATCGTCACGACCTCGCGGTTTGAAAGCCTGTTTGAGATCATTCGCCACGGGATGAGCCGCGAAGAGGCCTCCGAATACATCGCGCTTTTAAGCCGGTATCACCGCGCCGGATTTCTCGAGATCTTCGGTGAGGTCGTGCAATAAACGACAAAAGGGCTGTCCTGACCGACAGCCTTTTGATAAGCCCAGCGGTTAGTCGCCGCTAACTCAAAGGAGGTCATGACTCATGAAGGAACAAAGCCCGGTCGGGCGGATCTGGGCGCTTGGCGAGAAGGAACACGGCAGGCTCATCACGGCGGTGATCCTCGCCGTCGTCGGCGTCGCCTGCGGCATGGTGCCGTATTTCGCCGCGGCAAAGATCATTGTGTTGCTGCTTGCGGGCGAGACGGCGTTTTCGGCATATCTGCCGTGGCTCGCCGCGGCGCTCGGCGGCTTTCTGATCCGCACGGTGCTCTACAACAGTGCGCTCGGCATATCCCACAAGGCGACGTTTGGCATTCTGAAGACCATCCGACAAAAGCTCCTCGCCAAGCTGCCCCGCCTGCCTCTCGGCACGGTGATGGACACCCAAAGCGGCAAGCTCAAGGAGATCATTGTCGATCAGGTGGACAGCATGGAAACGACGCTGGCCCATCTGTTCCCCGAAATGACGGCGAATATCGTTGCGCCCGTGCTGACGGTCGTCTATCTGTTCATCCTCGACTGGCGGCTGGCGCTTTTGTCGCTGGCGGTGTTTCCCGTCGCCTTTATTTTTATGATGACGGTCATGGGCGGCTATGCCAAGGATTATGAGGGCGCAGTCAAGGCGACGACCGAAATGAGCGGCACGATGATCGAGTACATAAACGGCATTGAGGTCATCAAAGCGTTCAATCAGGGCAAGGCCTCCTACCAAAAACTCACCGATAAGGTGCGCGCCAACGCGCAGTATTACTATAACTGGATGCGCCGCAGTCAGCTCGGCATGTCGATGGCGTATGCGTTCTTCCCGGCGCAGATGCTGACAGTCCTGCCCTTCGCCTGGCTGTTCTATACCCACGGCACGCTCACGATCGAGACGTTTGTCACGGTCATCATTCTGGCGCTCGGCATGGCGGCGCCGATCGTGGCTGCGTTCAACTTCGTCGATACGCTGGCACAGGTCGGCACGACCGTCTCCCAGGTGGATGAAATTCTCAAGGCGGAAGAACAGGAGCACGGCAGCGAAAGCGTGGATCTCGCGGATCACCGCATCGAGGTCAAAAATGTCTCCTTCGGCTACCACGACGACAAGGAGATCCTGCACGGCGTTACCCTTTCCATCCCGCAAAACAGCATGACGGCACTTGTCGGTCCGTCCGGCTCCGGCAAATCGACGCTGGCAAAGCTCATCGCGGGCTTCTGGGACGTGAAGCAGGGCACGATCACGATGGGCGGCCACGACTTAAAGGCAATCCTGCTCCGTGAGCTTTATGATCAGGTGGCGTTCGTCTCACAGGACAACTATCTGTTTGACGACACCGTCCGGGAAAATATCCGTATGGAGAAAAGAGACGCGACTGACGCCGAGGTAGAAGCGGCGGCACACGATGCGGGCTGCGACAGCTTTATCGGCGATCTGGAAAAAGGATTTGATACCATGGTCGGCGGAGGCGGCGCGCACCTTTCCGGCGGCGAGCGGCAGCGTATCGCCATCGCCCGCGCCATGCTGAAAAACGCGCCGATCATCATTCTCGACGAGGCGACCGCCTACATTGACCCCGAAAACGAAGCCGTCATTCAGAAAGCGGTGGCAAAGCTGGTGGAAAATAAGACGGTCATCGTGATCGCCCACCGGCTGTCCACCATCACGGGCGCAGACAACATCGCCGTGGTGAAGGATGGGCGCATTGAAGCGCAGGGCAGACATGAGGAGCTGCTTTGCAACTGCGCCCTCTACCGCGGCATGTGGCAGGCGCATATCGGAGCAAAGGACGGTGACGCAGAATGATCGAAGCATTCCGCAAGATCTGGCATTTCGCCGGAAACGAGACAAAAAATATCAACCGATCTGTTGCAGTGGGCTTTTTGAATGCCGTGCTGCAGATGTTTCAGGTGGCGGCGATCTATTTCGTCGTGCTTGCGCTGACAGGCGGCGAAACAGGCGGCAAGACCGCATGGATCGCGCTTATCTGCGAGCTTGTCGCCATATTCGGCGGCGCCGTGACCGCGAGCTTTTCCAAAATGCTGCAGACGCATGCGGGCTATTTTATGGCGGCGGATCGCCGGATCGCCATTGCGAACCGCCTAAAGAGCGTGCCGATGGGCTTCTTCAACGATAACAGTCTGGGGCAGCTCTCCGGCGTATGCACGACGGTCGTCGGCAGCATCGAGAGCATGGTGCCGATGGTGCTGGTGAACATCCTCGGCGGACTGATCACGACCGCTGTGTTTGCGGTGCTGATCCTGGTCTTTGACTGGCGCATCGGGCTGATCGTCCTCGCAGGCATTGCGCTGTACCTTTGCGCCGTCTCCGCGATGGAAAAAAAGTCGGCGGTGATCGCCGATGATACGCAGAGATCGCAGACCGCGCTGATCGAAGCTGTTTTGGAGACGGTGCAGGGCGTGAGCGTCGTCAAATCCTTCAACCTCACGGGCAGGGGCGACAAAAAGCTGCAGGATGCGCTGGAATATAACCGCCGCAGCAATGTGAACGTGGCGAACATCCTCACGCCGTATACCGCGATCCAGGAGGCGGTTCTGCAGATCGCCGGCGTCGGCATGATGCTTGCCGCCGTCCTGCTGTGGATAAACGGCGCAATAAGTATTGCCAACGCGCTGACGGTGCTGGTGATGTCTTTTCTCGTGTTCAATCAGATCAAGAGCTTCGGCATGGGTGTGTCCATGCTGCGTCTGGCGGCTGCCGCCATCGATCGCACCGAGGCGACCGAGAATATGCCCTGCATGGACGAAAACGGAAAGGCGCTGATCCCCGCAAGGCACGACATTGTTTTTGATCACGTCAGCTTTTCCTATGAGCAGAAGCCGATCCTGCGGGATATTTCCGTCACGCTGCCCGACAGAACCACCACGGCGGTCATCGGTCCCTCCGGCAGCGGCAAGACGACGTTTTGCAATCTGATCGCCCGTTTCTGGGATACGGACAGCGGCAGTGTGAGGATCGGCGGGTATGATGTCCGGGATTACACCCTCGAATCCCTCATGGATCGGATCAGTGTGGTATTTCAGAATGTCTACCTGTTTGCCGATACCGTTGAAAACAACATCAAATTCGGCAGACCGGACGCCGCGCATGACGAGGTAGTTGCAGCCGCCAAAGCGGCCTGCTGCGACGACTTTATCGAGAGCCTGCCAAACGGCTATAATACCGTCATCGGCGAGGGCGGCGCCAGCCTTTCCGGCGGCGAAAAGCAGCGCATTTCCATTGCGCGCGCGATGCTGAAAAATGCGCCGATCGTCATTCTGGACGAGGCGACGGCGAATGTCGATCCCGAAAATGAAGATCGGCTGCAAAAGGCGATCGAGGCGCTGACGCGGGACAAGACGATCATCATGATCGCGCACCGCTTAAAGACTGTGCGCCATGCCGATCAGATTCTGGTCATCGACCGCGGCCGCATCGTGCAGCAGGGCACGCATGAGCAGCTGATCGGGGAGCCGGGCATCTATGCGGACTTTGTCGGCGGAAAGAAGCAGACCGTCGGCTGGAAGCTGCAGACCGGAAAATAAAACCGCCGGATGGGGGATCAAAAATGGGTTGCTGCACGAAAACCGTGTGCAGCAACCCATTTTACCGTATATATGTGTTTAATATTTAACAAATCCGAAGGACGGATGCAGAATATCAAATATCAGTACAAACAGAATAAACAGGATAATGCCCGCTATACACCAGAACAGCCGGGAGATCCAGATATCTTTTTTCCGGATCGCCTCTTTGTATAAGCTGATCATATCCTCATACATCTTTTCATGCACCGCAGCATCATCCGAAAGCAGCGCGATCTGCGCAGGGGAGGCGTTTTCGGCAAGCTCCGGGACGGCAGAGGCTTTATCGTCGGAGGCGGACGGAATTTCCGCACTTTCATCGAGCGTGTATTCCTCCGCGTCTTTATCCTCCCCGTCGTTTAAAAGATCGGCGGCGGAACCGCCCATCGCCCGCGCCATCGAGATCACCGTGGCCATGGTGGGATTGGGCGTTTTGCCGGAAAAGATCCTGGCAACGGTACTTTCGGGAATGTTGCTCTTTTCGGCTATCTGCTGATTGGTCATGTGGGATTTTTTCTTCAGTTCTCTCAACTTTTCTATCATTCCTATTTCCACCTTCCCAAAATAAGTGTCTGTAAGCGTGAGCGTATCTTCTGACGCTTAAGATTCCGGTTTCAGGACCCGACTGGATAAAAATGATAAGTAAAAAAGCAAATTCGGTTGAGCAAAGCTCAGGGATGACAGGCATTGCAGAGATGAGCCTGCATAATCGGTTTCTCAAATGCAAACTTGAGTACCTGTTTTGCAAACTTGCGTATTGAATTTTTATGGGTCGCGTACTATGATGAAATTGCCGGAAGCAAAAGCAGAGGAAATATTCCCCAGCCCGCATCAAAAGAATAACAAAACGAAAAGCACATTTTATTATACACCCTGCAAAGCTGTTTGTCAATATTGTCGGTGCATTTCAGGAGGGATTGCGGATACAAATGATATGCGCGGATCGGCAGACAGGAAGCGGTAAACCGGATTTGGGACCCAAAAGGCTTAACGGGAACATAAAACGGAGGACGGGAGGATCACAGGGAATGGTTACTTATCGCATGAGAAAAGGCACCGTACAGGACGAGGAAAGAAAGGTACATACGGTTTACGGAGTGGAAGCGGTCGGTGGCGGAGGCGAGATCCTTTTGAAATTTTCGGATGTGTTTTTCGACCGGAAAAGGGCAGAGCGCTTTGTCGGTCTGTGCAACGACGGCGGTCTGTCGCTGATCCATTTTCCGGATGCCGTGGAGGACGCTTTGGCGGAATAGAGCCATCCCCGCTTTATCCGTCTTTTTTATTGCGTGATCGACGGTGAGCTTTGATTACGGAACGCAGAAAACAATACCGGGCGGGTGATGACTTTTATGGCCCGCCCGGTTCGTTTTTATACCTGAGGCGTGAGCCGATACCTGTACGGAGCATCGACCTTGCCCGGCATTCCCGGATGATGTGAAAATGAGTGTGAAGCGCAGCCGCAAATTTTTCTTGCCCATAATCTTGCCTATATATAGAAAGTGTGCTAAAATCTATGCGTAGTCCTGACGGATGCTTTAAACGGAATGGTCCGATCTTTGCGATCGGCTTACAGGAGGATGCTTTTATGAAACTGTTATCCATAGGCAATAGCTTTTCGCAGGATGCGCACAGGTATCTGCATGATCTGGCAAAGTATAACGGCATTGACCTTGAAACGGTGAACCTGTACATAGGCGGCTGCAACCTTTTGCGCCACTGCGCGTGTCTGGACAGCGGTGAAGCCGCATACGATCTTGAGCCGAACGGCGGGGAGGGCATCGCAAAGATCTCGCTTAGCGATGCCGTCCGCTCGGATGTGTTTGATATCGTTACCGTGCAGCAGAGCAGTTATGACAGCGGCAGACCGCAGACCTATTTCCCGTATATGGAAAAGCTCCTTTCCTTTTGCCGTGAAAATCAGCCCGATGCAAAATTGTTCTTTCATCAGACCTGGGCGTATGAGACCGACAGCGCTCTCGACGCATTTGCCGATTACGACAGAGATCAGGCGGAGATGTTCCGCCGGATAGAGGATTGCACCGCAATGGTAGAAAAGGTATTCGGTATCCCGGTCATTCCGACGGGCGCCATGCTCCAGAAGCTCAGAGATACCGTGCCGGAATTCGACTACAAAAACGGCGGGCGCAGCCTTTGCCGTGATGGCGGTCATTTGTCCCTTGACTACGGCAGACTTACCGCCGCATATACCTGGCTCAGATCAATAACCGGAGAGGCGGTCACGCTGAAAGGCTTTGCTGACTTCGACGATACGCTGACTGAAAAAATACAGGCGGCGGGCGATCAGCTTTTCGGTTGAAACAGCGAAAACGGCATGCGGCACACCGCAGTGCCCCGCATAAGGTCCGCAGATCCTTTGCTTTTTTAAGGATCTGCGGACCTTTCTCAAAGGCGGGGGATTGCATGAGAGAGGATAATGTGCTATACTAAAGAATAACGGCAACGGAAAAGGAGGGCGCGTCCTATGAGCGAGAACCGTTGTCCCTTCATTTGGCTTTTGGGGGAAAATGAGGCGACCACCGCGAACAACAACGCCTTTTATTTCTGGCAGTATATCACGGCGCAGCGGGACGACATCGCGGCGTATTTTGTACTGACGGATACGGCGGCGCACCGCGAGCTTGTCCGCACGCTGCCGGCGGAGGAGCAAAGCTGCGTGGTGTGGAAAAATTCATACCGCCATTTAAAGCTCTATCGCGCGGCGGATCTGTTTCTGGTCTCGTTCAGCGTGCGCGATATTCTGCCCGACCGCCTTTTCGGCAGAAAGATCCGGTTCCGGCTGAAAAAGCCGCTTGTGTATTTGCAGCACGGCACGACAGCCATAAAAAAGCTGGGCTATACGGGAGACAGCTACGGCAATCACCTGCTGCGGTTTATGGTATATAATCCGCTGATCGCGGACGAGATCGTGCAGGAAAACGGGTTTGCGCCGTATCAGCTGCATTTTGCTGCCTTTCACCCCCGCTATCAGGAGATGGCGCGGCGGCTGCTCAGCCAACAGGAGGCGGGGCAGGAGCTGCGGGGAATTTTGTGGTTTGTGACCTGGCGAGAATATTTTTCCGACACCGAAACGGTACGCGCGTTTTTGCGGACCGTACGGGCGGTGCTGACCGACAAGCGTCTGGCGGCTTATCTGACAGAGCGGCAGGAGCAGCTGACGCTGTGTATTCACCACCTGTTTGACAAGGCGGCGGGGGAGGAGATCCTCGCGCTGCAAAAGGAGGTCGCACCCCTTGTCCGCATCGTGCGGCAGTCGGACTGCGACGTGATGGCGCTTTTGCTGCAAAATCGGCTGCTGGTCACGGATTATTCCTCTGTTGGCTTTGATTTTTCCTTTCTCGGCCGTCCCGTGGTGCTGTTTTTGCCGGATATAGACCGCTATCTGGAAAAGCGCGAGATCTATTGCCGCCCGGAGGAGCTGATGCAGGGGGCGTGCTTTACGCCGGAGGAGCTGGTTTTGCGGCTTCTCGGCGAGTCGTCCGGCGTTTTGCCGTTTTACCGTCGGCGCCTGCCGCGCGACATCCCCTATGCGGATATCGCCGACGGCGTCTATCAGCAAAGGATGTATGCGGCACTCGGCGAGATGCAGCGGCGGCGCGTCGTGCTGTTCGGCGTGGATTACGGCGCCAAGCGCAGCGAAAACGCGGCGGCACTGCGGCTGGCGGAGTGGCTGCTGTCCCGCGGCTACCGGGTGGAGCTGCAGTCGCTTAAGACCCGTCCCGGCGGGCAGCCGCTGCCCTGCGGATTGACGCACAACGCCTTTTATGACGAAAGCGCTCGTGTGCCGTGGCAGTGTCTGCGGCGCATCGGCAAAGCGCGCCTTGCCAACACAGATGAAACGGTCGCGCCGTATGCCCTGCGGGCGCTGCGCCGCAGCTTTTGCCGCTGCCGCTGTGCCGACGCAATCGTGACCGCACCGGCGCTGCTGCCGCTGACAGCCGCTGCCGATGCCCCCGGCGTCGGGCGGCTTTGGACGGTCTGCCCGCAGCAGGGGGAGGAAATGTCGCTGCCTACGGTGACCGAGCGGTGCAGCGGTGAGAACCTGCAAACGACGGCGGATTGGGAGAGGGCGTTTCCGCCGCTCACAGAGGGCAGGATCGGCAATAGGGAGGGAGAAAAACGGTGAGACAGGTATTTACAGGCGTCGGTGCGGAGATGACGTGGGATTTTGACACCCAGACCATCGCGCTGCACCGGCACAATTCCGCTCTGAACCGCGTGACGCAGTTTGCGGATATGAGCATCCGGATGGAGGAAATCCAGAAGATCGAGATTCAGCTGATGACGGCGGTTCAGCAAATGGGCTATATCCGGTTTATCCTGCGGTACGGGTCGCCGCATGGCATACTGGGGCTTGACGCCACGACGGTGCTGTTTACTGACGGGGCGCGGCTGTATCCGCTGATCAATCAGCTTTGCGCGGCATTTCCCGCGATCCGCATTGACACCCATACGGCGGGGGTCGATCCGCGCAGCGTCAGCTCCACGCCCTATCGCACGGTGTCGCCGGGACAGACGGTGTATACGCCGCCGCCCGTGCCGCCCTCTGCAGCCAATGTGCCGCCGCGTCCGCCCGCCTCGGTCTCCTCCTCTGCGGCGACGCCCGCGAAAAAAGCGGGAAAGGCGAAGTGGCAGACCGTGCAGAGTGCCGGGCGGTGCCTTGTGGGCTTCGGCCTGCTGGCGCTCGGTGTCGCGCTCCCCGTGAGTGGGATTGCCGCACATGCAATCTTCGGCGGACTGAGTGCGCTGATGCTGGTCAACGGCTGCCGTGATCTGCGGATGACCCGCAAATATAAGCAGCTGGAATATGCGCGCGGCGGGGAACGGTCGGTTCCGTTTGCCGTGCTCGCCAAGCGGCTCAAACGGTCAGAGGACCGCGTGCGCCGCGACCTGATCTCACTGTCCTCCCGCGGCTATTTTCCCGGCAGCCGCTTTGATTTAAACGAGGGCGTGTGGGAGCTTCCGGAGAATTATCTGCCGACGGTGCCGGTGTATAAAAACGACCGGATCAGCTCTTCCGCCACCTCTTTTTGGGTGTGGGGCGTGCTTTGCCTGATCCCCGGGCTGATCGCCCTGCCCGTCGGACTGAGCCACGGTTTATTCACCGCCGAATTTTTCCGCTCGCTCGCGTTTGCCGTCACGCCGCTTGTGACGGGAGCGGGCATGTGTATCCACGGCGCCGCGCTGCATCGCCTCGGGCGGCACTGCAAGACGTATTACAGCGTGATCGGCGACCAAAAGACCGCGTCTCTCGCCATGCTGGCGGATGCGGCGGGCTGTTCCGTGGGGCGTGTCGAAAAGGATCTGCGGGAGATGTTCTTCCGCGGGTATTTCCCGGGCAGTATCTGCGCGCATGAAAACGGCTATTTGCTGCTGCCGGGCGGCGAGCTGCCTGTGGAGGAGCAAAAGGGCGAGACGGACGATGTGTTAGCGCGGGTCGAGGAGCAGATCCGGCAGATCCGCGAGGTCAACGACCGCATTCCCGACCCGACGATCTCTGCCAAGATCGACCGGATGGAGCAGATCACCGTGCAGATCCTGGTCATTCTGGAAAAGCAGCCCGAAAAACGGCATGAAGCGCGGCGTTTTCTCAACTACTATCTGCCGACGACTCTGAAAATTCTCAATGTCTATGCCGATTTTGACCGGCAGGAGATCAAGACCGATTCGGTAAGCCGCTCCATGCGGCACATTGAAAAAATGCTGGATACCCTGCTTTCCGCCTATGAAAAGCAGCTCGACGAGCTGTTCAGTACGCAGACGCTGGATATTTCCGCGGAAATACAGGTGATGGAGACGATGCTCAAGCGCGACGGTCTCTCTGAGGGGGAGACGTCGCTGCTGCGGCCGAAGGAGGGGCAGGACGCATGACGCTGATCTCGCTGATTATTCCGTGTTATAACGAGCAGGAGGCACTTCCCCGCCTGTATGCGGCGATTGATGAGGTCACGCGGCAGATGGAGACGTATGCGTTTGAGCTGCTGTTTGTCAACGACGGCTCAAAGGATAACACGCTTTCTGTGCTGAAGGAGCTGGCGGAAAAGGACAGCCGCGTGATCTATCTGTCCTTTTCCCGCAATTTCGGCAAAGAAGCGGCGATGTATGCCGGTTTCTGCCATGCCCGCGGCGAATATGTGGCGGTGATGGATGCGGATATGCAGGATCCGCCGTCGCTGCTCCCCGAAATGATGCGGCGTATTCGCGAGGAGGGGTACGACAGCGTGGCGACCCGCCGCGTAACGCGCAAGGGCGAACCGCCGATCCGTTCGTTTTTCGCCCGCGCTTTTTATCGGCTGATCAACCGCATCTCCGATGTGGATGTGGTGGACGGCGCGCGCGATTTTCGGCTGATGAGACGCGAAATGGTAGAGGCGATCGTCGCCATGGGGGAGACCAACCGTTTTTCCAAGGGAATATTCGGCTGGATCGGCTTTAAGACCTGCTGGCTGCCGTATGAAAACGTGGAGCGGGTAGCGGGAGAGACGAAGTGGAGCTTTTGGAAGCTGTTCAAGTATTCGCTCGACGGGATCGTTAATTTCTCGCAGATCCCGCTGTCGATCGCTTCATTTGTGGGGCTGTTTTTCACGCTGATCTCTTTTCTGGCGATTGTGTTTATCATTGTGCGCAAGCTGATCTTCGGTGATCCGGTGTCGGGCTGGCCGTCGCTTGCCTGTATTATCGTGTTTGTCAGCGGGATCCAGCTGTTCTGTATGGGAATCATCGGGCAGTATCTTGCCAAGACCTACCTGGAAGTAAAACGCCGCCCGCATTATATCGTGGCGGAATCCAACAGCGAAGCGTTAAAGCGGATCCACTGACCGCGGGCGGAGAACGATAATTTTTGCCGTGCCCACTTTACTATTGACTTTATCCGCTTTATGTGGTAGAATACCGATAACAAAGATCTTTAAGCAGGGTGCTGTGACGCCGGCAAGATTGGTATAAACGACTGTGTATCAGTCTGCTTTCCTGCGCTTGCTGCCTGCTTTTTACCCAAAAAGCAGGCTTTTTTTATGTATAGGAGTAAGAGTATGCGGATCAAAAATGCTTTTGTTTACCGAAACGGCAAAATACAACAGGAGAATTACACCTTATCGGTCGGCGGCGCCGACTTTCTTTCCGCTTTTCCTCAGATCTATGTTTTCCCGGCTTTCTGTGATGTGCATGTACATTTCAGAGAACCGGGATTTTTTTACAAGGAGACCATAAAAACGGGTTCGCTTGCGGCGGCAAGGGGCGGCTATACCGATGTCTGCACGATGCCGAATCTCGATCCCGTGCCGGACAGTCCGGAACACCTCCGGGAGCAGCTGGACATCATCGGGAGGGACGCGGTGATCCGCGTTCACCCGTATGCGGCGATCACCGTGGGCGAAAAGGGGGAAACGCTGACCGATATGGCGGCTTTGGCGCCCGGCTGCATCGCCTTTTCCGACGACGGCAGGGGTGTGCAGAGCGAGGAGATGATGCGCGCCGCCATGAAGAAAGCCAAGACACTGGACAGGATCATCGCCGCGCACTGCGAGGATAACGCGCTGCTTTTCGGCGGGTATATCCACAAGGGGGCGTATGCGCGCCTGCACGGTCACCGGGGCATCTGCTCAGAGAGCGAATGGAAGCCGATCGAAAGAGATCTGCGGCTTGCCCGGGAGACCGGCTGCCAATACCATGTGTGCCATATCTCCTGCAAAGAGAGCGTGGAGCTGATACGCCGCGCCAAGGCGGACGGCGTGGATGTGACCTGTGAGACCGCGCCGCATTACCTCGTGTTTAACGACAGCGATCTGCAGGAAAGCGGCAATTTCAAAATGAATCCGCCGATCCGCGGCGAGGAGGACCGGCAGGCGCTGATCGCGGGGATCTGCGACGGCACGATCGACATGATCGCCACCGACCATGCGCCGCACAGTGCCGAGGAAAAAACGCGCGGGCTAAAAGACAGCCTGATGGGCGTTGTGGGGCTGGAGACCGCCTTTCCCGTGCTGTATACCGGGCTTGTGAAGACCGGGATCATCCCGCTGGAAAAGCTGATCGAGCTGATGGCGATAAACCCGCGGCGGCGGTTTGGCTTGCCCGAGACCGAGGATGTATGCATTTACGATCTGCAGAGCGAATACACGGTCGACCCCCGGGAATTCAAAAGCAAGGGCAAAAGCACGCCGTTTGACGGCATGACGGTTACAGGCAGAAACTTACTGACAGTATGCGGAGGTAAAGTGGTATGGAATATCACAGAAAATTAGTGCTGGAGGACGGCGCGGAGTATTACGGCACCGGCTTCGGCTATGCGGGCGACGCCGTATGCGAGATCGTGTTCAATACCTCTATGGTGGGGTATCAGGAGATCATCTCCGACCCGTCCTATACCGATCAGGCGGTCGTCATGACCTATCCGCTGATCGGCAACTACGGCACAGCCGACGAGGACTATGAGACCAAGCTCCCGACGATAGGCGGTCTGATCGTCAGGGAATATAACGATCTGCCCTCAAACTTCCGCTATACCAAAACGCTTTCCGAGGTCATGGAGGAGTATAAGATCCCCGGGCTTGCCGGGATCGACACGAGAAAGCTGACAAGAAGCATTCGGGATATCGGCTCGCGCCGCGGCATGATCACCAATGCCGACACGCCGGCAGAAGCGGCGATCGAAAGGATCAAAGGCACGCCCGTTCCGCACGACGCGGTGGCGAGGGTCAGCTGCAAAAAGCGCCGCTATGCGCGGACGGCAAACGCCAGATACAATGTCGTGGCCATCGACTGCGGGATCAAGCTCAACATTATCCGCTCGTTAAACGCGCGCGGCTGCAACGTGACGGTCATGCCCTATAATACCTCCGCTGCCGAGGTCGAGAGGATGAAGCCGGACGGCATTTTCCTGTCAAACGGCCCGGGCGACCCCGAGGATGTGATCCCCGTGATCGACCTTGTCAAAAAGCTGCGGGGCAAATATCCGATATTCGGCATCTGTCTGGGACACCAGATGATCTGCCTGGCCTGCGGCGCCGAGACGTATAAGCTGAAGTTCGGCCACCGCGGCGGAAATCACCCGGTCAAAAATCTGGAAACGGGGAAAATTGAGATCACCTCGCAGAACCACAGCTATGCCGTAAATGAAAAAAGCCTTCAAAACACGGGGCTTAAAGTCACGCACATCAATCTGCTGGATCACACGGTAGAGGGCGTCAGGGACGAGACATCCAAAATGTTCAGCGTGCAGTATCACCCCGAAAGCGCGCCCGGTCCGCAGGACAGCGCCTATTTGTTCGATCAGTTCACTGCGCTTATGGAGGAAGATCACCATGCCTAAAAGAACCGATATCAAAAAAATACTTGTCATAGGCTCGGGACCTATCGTCATCGGTCAGGCGGCGGAATTTGACTATGCCGGCACGCAGGCATGTCTGGCGCTCAAGGAAGAGGGCTACGAGGTCGTTTTGTGCAACTCAAACCCCGCGACCATCATGACCGATACCTCAATTGCCGACAAGGTGTATATGGAGCCGCTGACCCTCGAATATCTGGCAAAGGTGATCCGCTATGAGCGCCCGGATGCGGTGCTGCCCGGCATCGGCGGACAGACGGGGCTGAACCTTGCCATGCAGCTCGAGAAAAAGGGCGTTCTGCGCGAATGCAATACCGAGCTTTTGGGGACATCGAGCCGCAGCATTGAGCGCGCCGAGGACCGGGAGCTGTTTAAGGAGCTTTGCGAGGAGATCGGCGAGCCGGTCTTGCAGTCGATCATCGCCGAGAGCACGGAGGAGGGGCTGAAAGCCGCCGAGGAGATCGGCTATCCCGTCGTTCTGCGCCCCGCCTTTACCTTGGGCGGCACGGGCGGCGGCTTTGCCGACAACGCGGAGGAATGTGCCGAGATCCTGAGAGGCGCGCTGGAGCTTTCCCCCGTTCATCAGGTGCTGGTGGAAAAAAGCATCAAGGGCTATAAGGAGATCGAATACGAGGTCATGCGCGATGCCAACGACACCGCCATCACCATCTGCAACATGGAAAATGTTGATCCCGTGGGGATCCACACGGGCGATTCCATCGTCGTCTGCCCCTCGCAGACCCTGACCAACAAGGAATACCATATGCTGCGCGACAGCGCGCTGAAGATCATCCGCGCGCTGAAGATCGAGGGCGGCTGCAACGTCCAGTTCGCACTTGACCCGCTGTCCTTCAACTACTACCTCATCGAGGTAAACCCCCGCGTTTCGCGCTCCTCCGCTCTGGCGAGCAAGGCGAGCGGCTACCCGATCGCGCGCGTCTCCGCCAAGATATCGGTGGGAATGCATCTTGACGAGATTCAAATCGCCAACACGCCCGCCTCCTTTGAGCCGGCGCTCGATTATGTCGTCACCAAGATGCCGCGTTTCCCGTTTGATAAATTTTCTTCGGCAAACAATAAGCTCTCGACCCAGATGAAAGCCACCGGCGAGGTGATGAGCATCGGCAGAACGGTCGAGGAAAGCCTGCTCAAAGCCGCAAGGTCGCTGGAGATCGGGGTAAACCACCTGTACATGAAAAAGTTCGAGAGCTTTTCGGACGACGACATGTTAAGCTATATCAAGGACGGCACCGATGACCGCATCTACGCCATCGCCGAGCTTCTGCGCCGCAAGACCGATATAGGCATGATCTGCAACGCCACAAAAATAGATATGCTTTTCCTGGAAAAGATCAAAAATATCGTCAGGACCGAGAACAGGCTCAAAGAGCATATCGGCGATACCGACACGCTGTATACCGCCAAAAAGCTGGGTTTTTCGGATGAGTTTATCGGCAGACTCTGGGGGATGACGGGCGAGGAGATCTATAAGATCAGAGAAAAGCACGGCATGTTCCCCGTGTATAAGATGATCGACACCTGCGCTTCGGAATTCGAGAGCTATATTCCGTATTTTTACTCGACCTATGAGGACGAAAACGAATCGGTCGTGTCGGACAAAAAGAAGATTATCGTTTTAGGCTCGGGTCCCATCCGGATAGGGCAGGGCGTCGAATTTGACTACTCCACCGTACACGCCGTGACCACGATCAAGCGGTCGGGCTATGAGGCGATCATCATCAACAACAACCCCGAGACCGTTTCCACCGACTACACCTGCTCGGATAAGCTCTATTTTGAGCCGCTCTGCACCGAAGACGTGATGAACATCATCCATCTGGAAAAGCCGGTAGGGGTGATCGCGTCGCTGGGCGGGCAGACCGCCATCAATCTGGCGGAGAGCCTGAAGGATCGCGGCGTGAGGATCATCGGCACCGACTGCGAGGCGATCGACCGTGCCGAAAACCGCGACCGGTTTGAAAAGGTGCTGAGAGAGCTGAATATTCCGCAGCCGCAGGGCAAAGCGGTGACAAGGATCGAGGACGGCGTCAGGGCTGCCGCCGAGATCGGCTATCCCGTGCTCGTGCGTCCGTCCTTTGTGTTGGGCGGCAGAGCCATGCAGATCGTCGCAGACGAGGAGCAGCTGCGCCGCTATCTGCGCACCGCGGTGGAGATCGACGAGGACAAGCCCGTGCTCGTGGACAAATACATTTCGGGCAAGGAGCTTGAGGTGGACGCCATCTGCGACGGTACGGATGTGTTCGTGCCGGGTATTATGGAGCTTGTCGAGCGCACGGGCATCCACAGCGGCGACTCCATCAGCGTATATCCCACGTTCAGCATCAGCCGCGAGGTCAAGGAGACCATACTTGACTACACCAGACGCTTAGGACTCGGGATCGGCATCGTGGGGCTTTACAATATCCAGTTCATCGTGGATAAGCATGACCATGTGTTTATCATCGAGGTCAACCCGCGCTCGTCGAGAACCGTTCCGTTCCTTTCCAAGGCGACGGGCTACAGCCTTGCGGATATCGCAACGCTCGTCATTCTGGGCAAGAGCCTCAAAGAGCAGGGGATTGACACGATCTACCCCGAGGAGAAAAAGCGCTGGTATGTCAAAGCCCCGGCGTTCTCGTTTTCTAAGCTGCGCGGGCTGGACGCCTATCTCTCCCCCGAGATGAAGTCCACGGGCGAAGCGATCGGCTATGACAACAAGCTGACCCGCGCGCTGTACAAGGCGCTGAAGGCCAGCGGAATGAACGTCATGAACTACGGCACCGTGCTGGCGACCATTGCCGACAAGGACAAGGAGGAGGCGCTGCCGCTCATCCGCCGCTTTTACAACATGGGCTTTAATATTCAGGCGACCGCAGGCACCGCGCACTTTTTGAAGCAAAACGGAATACGCACCCATGCGGTAGGCAAACTAAGTGACGGAAGCCGCGAGATCACCGAAGCGATCCGGCAGGGCTATGTCACCTATGTGATCAACACGCGGGATATGAATTCCTCCGGCGTGCTGTCGGACGGGTATGAGATCCGCCGGTGCGCGGTCGAAAACAACGTGACCATGTTTACGTCGCTGGATACTGTCAAGGTGCTGCTCGACGTGCTCGAAGAGACCACCCTCGGCATATCCACAATAGACGCTTAAGAGGTGTTTTATGAAACAGGCTCTCTATGAAGTTTTAAGCAACGAACCGATAGCACCCGCGGTGTATAAGCTGGTGCTGGCGGGCGATACCTCCCCCATAACCGCGCCGGGGCAGTTTGTCAATATCAAGGTGCCCGGATTTTATCTGCGCCGCCCCATCTCCCTGTGCGATTGGGACGATAAGGCTTTGACCGTCATATACAAGGTCGTCGGCGACGGGACAAAGGCGCTGAGCCGGATCAAGACGGGGGAAAAGCTGGATCTTCTGATCGCACTCGGCAACGGCTACGACACCGCGCCCTCGGGCGACCGCCCTCTCCTGATCGGCGGCGGTGTGGGCGTTCCGCCCCTTTTCGGGCTTTGCCGGAAGCTGATCGCCGAAAACAAGACCGTAAATGTGATCCTGGGCTTCAACACAAGGGCGGAGATCTTTCTGGAGGACGAATTCCGTGCCTTAGGTGCCAATGTCGCCGTTACGACGGCGGACGGCTCCTATGGGCTGAAGGGCTTTGTCGATGCCGCGATGGCATATGCGCAGTACACCTATTTTTATACCTGCGGGCCGAAGCCGATGCTTAAAGCCGTCGATGCCGCCGCCAAAACGGGCGGCCAGTTCAGCTTTGAGGAGCGTATGGGCTGCGGCACGGGCGCCTGCATGGGCTGTACCTGCAAAACCAAAAACGGACCGAAACGCGTCTGTACCGAGGGACCGGTGTTTTTGAGGGAGGAGATCGAATGGTAGATACATCTGTCAGCCTCTGCGGCATACCGCTTGCAAACCCCGTTATCCCCGCGAGCGGCACCTTTGGGTTCGGTTATGAATTCACGCGGTTTTATGACATCAATATCTTAGGGTCGATCTCGCTGAAGGGAACCACCAAAGAGCCGCGCTTCGGCAACCCCACGCCGCGGATCGCCGAGTGCCCCTCCGGACTGTTAAATGCGGTGGGACTGCAAAATCCCGGCGCAGAAAAGGTACTCAGTCATGAGCTGAAAGTGCTCCGGTCGGTCTATCAAAAGCCGGTCATGGCAAATGTCAGCGGCTTTTCGGTGGACGACTATGTATCGACGGTGGAAATGCTTACCGGCGAGGAGGGGATCGGCTGGTTTGAGATCAACATCTCCTGCCCGAACGTCCACGGCGGCGGGCTGGCCTTCGGCACGAGCGCCGAAAATGCCGCGGCAGTCACAAAGGCGGTGCGGCGTGTGACCGATAAGCCGGTCATCCTCAAGCTCTCTCCCAATGTGACGGACATCACCGAGATCGCCAGAGCGTGCGAGGCGGAGGGGGCGGACGGCGTATCGCTGATCAACACCCTGCTCGGGATGAGAATCGACCTGAGGACAAAAAAGCCGCTGCTGGCCAACAGGACGGGCGGGCTGTCCGGCCCCGCGGTCAAGCCCGTGGCGGTGAGAATGGTGTATCAGGTGTATGAGGCGGTCAAAATTCCGATCGTCGGCATGGGCGGCATATCCTCCGCGGCTGACGTGCTGGAATTTATGCTGGCAGGCGCTGCCGCCGTTGAGGTGGGGGCAGCCAACCTGATCGACCCCTGCGCCTGTAAAAAGATCATTGATGATCTGCCCGGGGAAATGGGCAAGTACGGCATACAAAATTTGAACAGTATCATAGGAGGAGCGCACAATGGGTAAAGACGTGATCATCGCCTGCGACTTTGCGGACAAACAGACCTGCCTTGACTTTCTGGACAAATTTGAGGGTAAAAAACCGTTTGTCAAGATCGGCATGGAGCTTTTCTATGCCGAGGGACCCGAGATAGTTCGGGCGATCAAGGCGAGGGGGCATAAAATTTTCCTCGATTTGAAGCTGCATGACATTCCGAATACCGTGAAAAAATCCATGGCGGTGCTGTCGCGCCTCGAGGTCGATATGTGCAACCTGCATGCGGCGGGCACGGCGGCGATGATGACTGCGGCGCTCGAGGGGCTGACCCGCCCGGACGGCACGCGCCCGCTGCTCATCGCCGTGACCCAGCTCACCTCGACCGACGAGGACGCTATGCACAGAGATCTGCTGATCCCGGGCAAAATGGAGGATGTGGTCATGCACTATGCCGAAAACGCCAGGCAGGCGGGACTTGACGGCGTGGTATGCTCTCCGCTCGAGGCGGCGGCGGTACATAACACCTGCGGCAGCGGGTTCTTGACCGTAACGCCCGGCATACGCTTTGCCGACAGCGACAAGGGCGACCAGTCGCGCGTCACCACCCCCGAAAGGGCAAAGGAGATCGGCAGCGACTATATCGTGGTGGGCAGACCGATCACCGCAGTTGCCGACCCTGTGGCGGCGTATGAGCGGTGTGTTCGGGAATTTATAGGATAGGAGACAAAACTATGCAGAGCTACAAGCACGAGTTCATCGCTTTTTTGGAAAATGCCGGTGTGCTGAAATTCGGCGATTTCACCGCCAAAAGCGGCAGAAAGATCCCCTATTTTATCAACGCGGGCGAGATCAAGACCGGCGACCAGATCCGCAAGCTGGGCGAGTTTTACGCCAAGGCGTATTTTGAGAAAATAGGCGATAAAAGGACCGTGCTGTACGGTCCCGCCTATAAGGGCATCCCGATCGCGGTGTCGGTCGCGGTCGCGCTTTCCGAAAACGGACTTGACGTGCCGTTCTTTTTCAACCGCAAGGAGGAAAAGGATCACGGCGAGGGCGGCGTCTTTGTGGGCTATAAGCCCGCGGCAGGCGAGGAGGTAGTCATCGTCGAGGACGTTATCACCGCGGGCACGGCGATCCGGGAAAGTATGGCGATCCTGTCGAAGCTCGACGGTGTCAAGGTCGCCGCGACCTTTGTGATGGTGGACCGCTGCGAAAAGGGACAGACCGAAAGATCCGCCATGGCGGAGGTCGGCGAAGAATTCGGCTTCCCCGTCTATGCGGTGGTCAATGTTTACGATATTATAGCGTATCTCGAAGAGGATGCAAAAAACCGCGAAAACGTGCAGCGCATAAAGGACTACCTGAAAATCAACGGTGCAAAGGAATGATCCTGTAAATGAGAAGTCTGATCGATATTTCCGAGCTGACCACAGGCGAGATCGAGGAGCTGATCGGCGTGGCGAATGACATCATCGCCGCTCCCGAAAAATACAGCGAAAAATGCAGGGGCAAAAAGCTCGCCACCCTGTTTTTCGAGCCGTCCACCAGAACGCGCCTGAGCTTTGAGGCGGCTATGCTGGAGCTGGGCGGCAGCGTTTTGGGCTTTTCCGAGGCGCAAAGCTCCTCCGCCTCAAAGGGCGAAAGCGTAGCGGACACCGCGAAGGTCATCTCCTGCTATGCCGATATCATTGCCATGCGCCACCCGAAGG
>CAKUMQ010000047.1 GCA_934667845.1 uncultured Eubacteriales bacterium
GTAAACCCGTTCATAACTCAAATTATCGAGAATTATGAAGAATTATGAAGGGTTATTTAGTTCAGGCTCTTCATTGTCGGGAACAGCAGCACGTCGCGGATAGAGGGACTGTCGGTCAGCAGCATAACCAGACGGTCAATGCCGAAGCCGAGACCGCCCGTCGGGGGCATGCCGTATTCGAGCGCCGTAACAAAATCGTAGTCCACCTCGGCGCGGCAGCCCGGCTCCTGCGCCCGTTTGGCGGCGACCTGCGCCTCAAAACGGGCGCGCTGGTCGATAGGGTCGTTCAGCTCGGAAAACGCGTTGCCGAACTCCGTCGCGTTGATAAAGTATTCAAACCGCTCGGTGAAAGCGGGATCGTCGGGCTTGCGCTTGGCCAGCGGGCTGATCTCGACGGGGTAATCGTAGATAAAGGTCGGCTGGATCAGGTTCTCCTCCACAAAGGCGTCAAAAAACTCCGCCAGCACCTTGCCCTTGGTGTCCGTGCCCTCCACCTCGACATGGTGTGCTTTCGCACAGGCACGGGCATCCTCGTCGGTCGCCCAGTCGCGATAATCCACACCGGCGTATTTTTTGACGGCGTCAATCATGGTGAGCCGCTCCCAGTGTCCCATGTCGATGGACTTGCCCTGATAGCTGATCACACGGCTGCCGCAGATCTTCTCTGCGAGAGCGGTATTCAGCTCCTCAACGAGATCCATCATGCCGTGGAAATCCGTGAACGCCTGATACAGCTCGATGGTGGTAAATTCGGGGTTGTGCTTGGTGTCCATACCCTCGTTGCGGAAGATGCGCCCCACCTCATACACGCGGTGCATACCGCCGACGATCAGCCGCTTGAGATACAGCTCCGTCTCGATGCGCAGATACATATCCATATCCAGCGTGTTGTGATGGGTGACGAACGGACGCGCCGACGCGCCGATCTCCAGCGGCACGAGGATCGGGGTGTCCACCTCGACAAAGCCCTTGCCGTCCAGATAAGCGCGGATCTCCTTTAAGATCTGCGACCGCTTTAAAAAGGTGTCCTTCACCTCGGGGTTCATGATAAGGTCAACATACCGCTGGCGGTAGCGCGCCTCGGTATCCTTTAAGCCGTGGAATTTTTCCGGCAGCGGCAGCAGGGACTTGGACAAAAGCGTAATCCCGGTCGCGTGGAGCGAGATCTCACCGGTCTGGGTCTTGAACACCCGTCCCTCCACACCGACGATATCGCCGATGTCCCAAGATTTTTTGAAATCCATGTACGGCTCTTCGCCCACATCGTCGCGGCGGACATACACCTGCATCCGGTCGGAATCGTCGCGCACGTCGCAGAAACTGGCTTTTCCCATGATCCGGCGGCTCATCATGCGGCCGGCAATACGGACGGTCTGTCCCTCCAGCCGGTCAAAATCCGCGCGGATCTCCGCATTTTCCGCCGTCACGTCATAGCGCGTGATCGCGAAAGGGTTTTTGCCCGCCTCCTGCAGACCGGTCAGCTTGTCGCGGCGGATCTGCAAAAGCTCGCTGAGCTGCTGTGCCGTCATTTCCTCCTGGTTCGGCATCGGTTCGTTCATGATCGTTATCTTCCTCTCTGTAAAAGGCGGGCACGGTCATTACCGTGTCCGCCCCGCTGTACTTTGGCTTAGCGCGAGATATCCAGCACGGTGTAAAACACGGTGCCGGAGGGAATCTCCACTTCAACGGTGTCGCCGGTCTCATGACCGAGCAGGGCAGCGCCGACCGGAGACTCGTCGGAAATACGGCCGTTTTTCACGTCGGCTTCCGTGGCGCCCGTGATTTTATAGGTGATCTCTTTTTTGGTGCCCTCATGGCGCAGCTTGACGGTAGAGCCGACATAGATCTTATTGCTGT
Source organism: uncultured Eubacteriales bacterium (assembly GCA_934667845.1). Lineage (GTDB taxonomy): Bacteria > Bacillota > Clostridia > Oscillospirales > Acutalibacteraceae > HGM12789. The sequence goes on from CAKUMQ010000047.1 coordinate 1,858, forward strand.
TGATCTCGCTCTCATCCAGCACGCGCACATTTTTGAGCTGCACCTCCAGCTCGGCAATGCGGGCTTCAATGATCGCCTGTTCGTTTTTGGCTTCATCATATTCGCTGTTTTCGGACAGGTCGCCGAACGAGCGCGCCACCTTGATTTTTTCCGCAATTTCGTTGCGTTTGACAGATTTCAGTTCATCCAGCTCTGCCTCCAGAGCTTTCAGACCGGCACTGGTGATCACGGTTTGTTTGACCATTGGTGTTATTCTCCCTTCGGATCTCGCTGTTCTTATCCAATTTATTATACCCGCCCTGACCTGAAAAGTCAAGAAAAACCGGGACTTTCTGCCGTTTTTACCTCCGGCGGACTCAAAGCGCCGCCTTGGCGGCAGTCAATGTGTTCTTCATCAGCATCGCGATCGTCATCGGACCGACGCCGCCGGGCACCGGGGTAATATAGCCCGCCACCTGCGACACCGGTTCAAAATCCACATCGCCGCAGAGCCTGCCGTTTTCGTCGCGGTTCATGCCCACGTCGATCACCGCGGCGCCGGGCTTGACCATATCGGCAGTGATCAGCCGCCGCCTGCCGACCGCCGCAACCAGAATATCCGCCCGGCGGCACTCCGCCGCCAGATCGGCGGTGCGGGAATGGCAGACGGTCACGGTGCCGTGCTCATGCAAAAGCAGCATCGCCATCGGCTTGCCGACAATATTGCTGCGCCCGACGACCACACAGGTCTTGCCTGCGACGGAAATGCCCGCGCGGTGCAAAAGCTCCATTACGCCCGCGGGCGTACAGGGGACAAACCGCGCCTCTCCCAGCATGATCCGCCCCACGTTGACGGCGTGGAAGGCATCCACATCCTTGTCGGGGTCGATGGCGGCGATCACCGCTTTGTCGTCGAGCCCGGCGGGCAGCGGAAGCTGACACAAAATGCCGTGGATATCCGTCCGGGCGTTGAGCGCCCGCACGGTCTCCAGCAGCTGCTCCTCTGTGGTATCCGCCGGGAGGCGGATCTCCTCCGAATAGAAGCCGACCTCGTCGCACGCTTTCTTTTTGTTGCGGACATAGATCTGCGAGGCGGGATCGTCACCGACCAAAATGACCGCCAGTCCGGGCGTGATGCCCTGCGCCTTCAGCACCGCCGCCTCGGCGGCAACCTCAGCCCGCACGGCAGCCGCTGTCGCTTTACCGTCCAACAGGATCGCCATGGATCGGATTCACTCCTTTTCCTCTGTGCCCGCAGCGCTGTCCGGTGTGTCCGGCTCGTCGGGCACGTCCGGGACATCGGGCGTATCCGGCTCTTCCGGTTCCTCCGGTGCATCGGATGCTTCCGCCGCATCCGGCTCATCGGCACTCTCCGCTGTGTCAGGCGCGTCTGCCGTATCCCCGGCAGCTTCCCCGCCGTCGGCAGGCACAAGGCTTTCCGAAGCGAACAGATCCCGCGCGGTCTCGCGGGAGGCGGCACGGCGGAGCAGCAGCGTCACGATGCCGCCGATGACCGCCAGAACAGCCACCAGCTGCGATACCTTCATTGTGCCGAAATACAGGCTGTCGGTGCGCAGGCTCTCGATGAAGAAGCGCCCTGTGCCGTACCAGATCAGGTAGCCGGCAAACAGCTCGCCCTTGAAGCGGTACGCCTTTTTGGAGATAATGTGCAGCAGGATAAAGCCGAGCAGACACCACAGGGATTCATACAAAAACGTGGGGTGGACCGGCAGAGAGGGATCATAATCCGTCACTGTGGACAGCCCCGCGGCGATCTTCGAGCCGGACATGCCCCAGGGCAGATCGGTATTGCCGCCGAACGCCTCCTGATTGAAGAAGTTGCCCCAGCGTCCGATGCACTGACCGATCAGAAAGCCGAGCGAAGCCATGTCAAACATCGCCCAGGTGTTGACCTTGCGCAGACGGCACATCCAGATGCCGGTGAGAAACGCTGTGATAATGCCGCCGTAGATGCCGAGCCCGCCTTTCCAGATGTACAAGATCGTGATGGGGTCGGCGAGATATTCCGCCCGATGCTCGCTGCTGAAAAACACATAGTAGAGCCGCGCGCCGATAAAGGCAAAGATCGTGCTGACCAGCACCACGTCGATTATGCGGTCGGCATCGAGGTCAAATTCCTTTGCCCGGGAGAGGGCGTAGATCGTCGCCAGCAGAAATCCGACGGCAATCAGCACGCCGTACCATTTTATGGTGAGTTCCTGCCCGAACAGAGTAAACTGCGCCAGGGTATCCGACAGGGAGAATTTCCATCCCAGATTCGGAAAAGAGATATAGTCCATGGGATCCGTCCTTTCTTATGTACACCGGCGTCCGCCGGTAAAATACGGTCTATACCGAAATATTGTACAACAGAGTTGCGCCGCCGTCAACCGTTTCGGCAAAAAATCACGGAGAGTTCATACAAAAGCGCCGGTGGGCGGCTCTGTCCAGCCGATTCCGAAAACGGCTGTCGTCTCCTGACCGGGCAGGAGCGGCAGCTCCCGCGTCACAGCGGCTGCGGGGGAGGGGAGCGGACAGGCCACTCTGTTCCCGTGCTTTGCAGTCAGAAAGGCGACTCTTTCACAGGTGTATATAGCACCCGCGCCGCCGGACAGCCAAAGCGGCTGCTGCGGTGCAAACGGGTGGATCAGCTGCAGCGTGCCGCTTTCCGGCTCCCAGAGGGAGGCGGTCAGCGCGCGGTCCTGCGGCGTGTGCAGCTGCGGCTCCGCGTACAGTGTCAGCGCGGTGTTGACGGGCGATCGCGTCCGGCAGAGGAGGGATACGGTAAAACGGCAGCTGCCGGGAGCAGCTGTTTGCCGCACGGTCAGCGCGATCTCCCCTCCTGCGGCGGGCAGGGCGTACGTCTGCCCGGCATGCGCCCCCAAGAGGGAAAACAGGCGGTCACCGTTTTGCCAAACCAGCTGCAGACTGCCGGGCAGCACGCCCGGAACCGGCAGGGACAGCCGCGGGCGGCGCAGGCTCTCGCCCGGCAAAGCCGTCAGCGGCAGCGGGGCAAACGGCACCGCAATGCGCAGACGGCGCTCCCGTTCTCCGATATCGCCGCAGGACAGCGCCCGCAAAAGCGGCAGCTCCTTTTCCGTTACGATATGCGGTACGGCGGGGAAGCGGCGGCAGAGCCGTGCGATCTGCGGCTGCATGGACGGCGGCGCCGTGATCCACAGCCCGGTCGGGATGCCCTCGTGTGTCCAGCGGTCAATCCGCCGCAGCGCTTCCCGCAGGACGGGCAGCCGCCGCTCGTTTGGTATGCTGAGGTGAAAATAGGGCGTTTTCGGCAGCTCGGCGGGCGGCTCCGCTGCCGCCGCTTCGGCTGCGCGGATAAATGCTGCGGTCGCCGTTTGGGGCAGCAGCCGTCTGCCCAGCTGTTCGGCTTCGGGCGGCAGCCACGGCTCCAGCAGCCTGACCGGCGGGGTGCTGTTAAGCGGTCTTTCGCCGCCGGTCAGCCAGAATGTGCCCTCCCACTGTGCGCCGGGCGGCAGAGTGATGCGAAAACGCACGCGCAGCCGCCTGCCGCCGGTCAGCAGGCAGTCGGCTCCCGCCGGAGCTGCCCAAAGCGCCAGCCGCGCCGTATCGCCGTGGATGGCGATACCGTCCGGATAACGGACGGTCGCTCCCGTAAAGGTCGGCGTCACTGCGGCGCAGAGCGATACGGTGCGCGGACTGCCGCTGATATTCCGGAGCGTCAGCTGCCGCCGTTCGCCGCCGTTTTTTGCCGCAGCCGTTACGGTCAGCGCCCATGCTTCGTCGGATACGGTGTAGTGTGCCTGCTCGCCGTCAGCGTGAAAGCGGCGCCTTCCCTGCAAAAGCTCCCGCTCGGCGCGGGCATAATCCGGCATGGCGGCGGCATACAGGCGATGACTGCCCTGCGCAAGCCAGACCCGCACGCCGTCCGGCGCAAGCAGCGGGTCGTCAAAGCCGCCGTATACCGCCTGTCCGCCAAAATAACCCGCGCCGAAGCCGACATCCGACAGCACTGTTGTGAATTCGCCGCTGCGGAAAAGCAAAAGGCGCGGGCGCAGCGGCGTGACCCGCTCTCTGGCGGCTTCCAAACGTGTCGGTCTGTGAGCTTGCTGCCGCTTCACTTTCCATCCCCTCCGTTTCTCCGCGTTAGTGTGTCCGAAAGGGGGAAAAGCATACGGCTTTGCCGACAAAAAAGCGGCTCTGTCTCCCGCTTTGAACAGAAGACGGAGCCGCTTTGGTTACTTTTGCGGGATCATTCCGCCGCGGGCGGGTCAGCCGGTTTGGCTTCCTCCTCGTGCGGCTTTTTTTCGTTCAGTCTCCGGCGAATGTCCGGTCCCTCATATTTCAACCGCGCCTGCACCCTTGCCGTGTAGGTCTTTTTGCAGCGCTTGCAGACCATGTCTGCCATAAACGCCCGCCCGCGCACCGTGAAGCGGCGGAGCGGCCGCAGCGGTTGTCCGCAGTCCGGGCAGGTGAATTCCCAGACAGAGGCGGGGAGGTGCGGGCTGTGTATATCGGTGATCGGGGTGATCTTGAAGCGGGCGCGGGCAAAAAACTCTTCGTCCATCCTCCGCACATATGGGGCAAATGCTGCCGGTTCATACATGCGGCGGCAGATCTCCGCCGTCAGACAGGCATCGTCCGGCGCGCGGTGCAGCGAGAAGCCCTCCTCGCTGATGCCGAGCCGCTCACAGATGCTGTCCAGTCCCGGCTGGCGGGAGGCATCAATGCCGAGCTGCTTTTGGCAGTATGCCTGCAGATCGGCATAATGGGTGAAGCCGAACGGTCGGTCGTCGCCGGTGAAAAACCGGCAGTTTTCCATCAGCACGGACAGATCCGTGGTGCTCCAGGTCACCAAAACGCGGTCGCCCTCACCGGCAAAACGGCGCAGTCCCGCCATCGCCTTATAAAAGGATGTGCCGTCGGACAGCTCCACCTCGGTGATATTGGTCAGATCCGTCACGATCGTCGAGAGCTTTTTGCTCACCTGCGGCCGGATGACCGCGTGAAACCGTCCGGTCTCCTCCATGGTCTCGGTCAGCCGTACGGCGCCGATCTCGATGATCTCGTTAAAATACCCGTGCGCCCGCTTTGACCATGCGCCGTTCCACTCGAGGTCGACGATCAGAAAGGTCATCGGCATCAGCCCATTTCCCCCAGTGTGCGGCCGCCGAGCAGGTGAAAGTGCAGATGGCGCACCGTCTGTCCCGCCTCCTCGCCGTTATTTGTCACCACGCGATAGGCGGAGATCCCCGCTTCGGCGGCGATCTTCGGGATCATGGCAAAAATGTGCGCCACGACATCGGCGTTTTCCGCCGTCAGCTCGTCAACACCGCCGATGTGGGCTTTCGGGATCAGCAGGATATGTGTCGGTGCGACCGGCGCGATATCGTGAAACGCCAGCATCCGGTCATCCTCGTATACCTTGCGGCTCGGGATCTCTCCCGCCGCGATCCGGCAAAACAGGCAATCCATTTCGGGTTCTCCTTTCTTATTTGAGCATGGTCTTTAAAAGCTCCGGCACCGCCGCCAGCGCTTCGGGCACCTTGGCGGCGTCCTTGGCGCCCGCCATGGCGGCGTCCGGCTTGCCGCCGCCGTTGCCGCCGCAAAGGCCGGCTACGGCTTTGACGAGCTGACCCGCGTGTGCGCCGCGCTCACGCGCCGCGCTCGAGGCGAGCGCAAGAAGGCTTACCTTGCCCTCCTTCTGCGCTGCGAGCACCACGATGTCCAGCCCCTTGTCTTTCAGGCTGTCGCCGAACTCGCGCAGCGCGCCCGCATCCAGACCGTCCACCGGCGCGGCCAGCACGCGCAGTCCGTCTACCTCTGCCGCGCGTTCCGTCACGCTGCCGAGCGACTGCTGTGCCAATTTCGCTTTCAGCGCGCCGTTCTCGTTTTCCAGTGCTTTCAGCTCCGTAAGCAGGTGGGCGACCTTGCCCTCCAGCTCCGGCGTCTTGACCTTCAGCGCGGCGGCCAACCGGTCGAGCCGCGCTTCCAGCTCGCCGTAATACCGCAGCACGCCCTCGCCGGTCAGCGCCTCGATGCGGCGTACACCGGCGGCAATGCCGCTTTCGGACAGGATTTTGAACTGCACGATCGCGCCGGTATGCGCGACATGCGTGCCGCCGCAAAGCTCCTTGGAATAGTCACCCATGGAGACCACGCGGACGGTCTCGCCGTATTTTTCGCCGAACAGCGCCATCGCGCCCGTCTTTTTGGCCTCGGCGAGCGTCATCTCCTGTGTCACGACCGGCAGATCGGCGCGGATCTGTGCATTGACCTGCCGCTCGACCTCGGCAAGCTGCTCCGCCGTCATCGCCTGAAAATGTGCAAAGTCAAAGCGCAGGCGATCCGGCGTGACAAGCGAGCCCTTTTGCTCTACATGCGCGCCGAGCACGTTTTTGAGCGCCTTTTGCAGCAGGTGGGTCGCCGAGTGGTTGGCACAGGTGGCGGTGCGCTGCTCTGCGTCCACGGTCAGCGTGAGCGTCTCGCCCATGCCGATCGTGCCCTCCTCCACGGTGCCGACATGACCGACCTTGCCGCCGCGCAGGCGGATGGTCTCTGCCACACGGAAGCGGCCGTTTGCGCCGGTGATGACGCCGGTATCGCCCTCCTGACCGCCCATGGTGGCATAAAACGGGGTCTCATCGGTGAACACTGTGCCATGCTGTCCCGCCGACAGAGCGGAGACAATCTCCGTGTCCGTCGTCAGCGCCGTGACCGCGGCCTCTGCGGTCAGGCGGTCATAGCCGATGAAACGACAGGTCAGCGCCGTGTCCAGCTCGTCATAAACGGTTGCGTCCGCACCCATGTAGTTGGTCTTCTGGTGAGCGTCGCGCGCACGGGTGCGCTGCGCCTGCATTTCGGCGGCAAAGCCCTCGTCGTCGAGCGTGTAGCCCTTTTCCTCCAGAATTTCGCGGGTCAGATCGACCGGGAAGCCGTAGGTGTCATACAGACGGAATACCTCTTTGCCGGACAGAACCGTTTCGTTTCTTTCCTGCATGCCCTGTGTCAGATCCGCCAGAATGCGCAGGCCCTGATCTATGGTCTTGTCGAACTGTGCTTCCTCGTTTTGCAGCACGGTCTTGATGAATTCCCGCTTTTCGCCGAGCTCCGGATAGCCGTCCTTCGACCCCTCGATCACCGTGTCGCTCAGATCGGCGAGGAACGCGCCCTCGATGCCGAGCAGACGGCCGTGACGCGCCGCGCGGCGGATCAGGCGGCGCAGCACATAGCCGCGCCCCTCGTTTGTCGGCATGACGCCGTCGGAGATCAGGAAAGTCGCCGAGCGGATATGGTCGGTAATGAGCCGGATGGACACATCATCCTCATGCTTCTGCTCATAGACCTTGTGCGCCATGTCGCATACGCGCTGGCGCAGCGCGCGCAGCGTATCCACGTCAAAAATAGAGTCCACATCCTGCACCACGACGGCGAGACGCTCCAGTCCCATGCCGGTGTCGATGTTTTTTTGTTCAAGCGTGGTGTAGTGTCCCTCGCCGTCGTTTTCAAACTGCGTGAACACGTTGTTCCACACTTCCATATACCGGTCGCAGTCGCAGCCGACGGTGCAGCCGGGCTTGCCGCAGCCGTATTTTTCGCCGCGGTCGTAGTAGATCTCCGAGCAGGGACCGCAGGGACCCGCGCCGTGCTCCCAGAAGTTGTCCTCTTTGCCGAAGCGGTAGATGCGGTCGGCGGGAATACCGATCTCCTTGTTCCAGATGTCAAACGCCTCGTCGTCGTCCTTGTACACCGACGGATACAGGCGGTCTTTATCCAGCCCGACGACCTCGGTCAGAAATTCCCACGACCAGGCGATGGCTTCGTGCTTGAAATAGTCGCCGAACGAGAAGTTGCCCAGCATTTCAAAAAAGGTGCCGTGGCGTGCCGTTTTGCCGACATTTTCAATGTCGCCGGTGCGGATGCACTTCTGGCAGGTGGTCACCCGCTTGCGGGGCGGCACCTCGGCGCCGGTGAAATAGGGCTTGAGCGGCGTCATGCCCGCGTTGATGAGCAGCAGGCTCTTGTCATTCTGCGGCACGAGCGAAAAGCTCTTGAGGCGCAGATGCCCCTTGCTCTCGAAGAAGCGGAGATAGGCCTCGCGCAGCTCGTTGACGCCAAACGGTTTTTCTGACATGATCAATTCCTTCCTTTCCCGAAAAAAGCAAAAAGCCCCCGTCCGATCTGGGACGGAGGCTTCCGTGGTACCACCCAACTTGCACTGCCGAAAAAGCAGCGCCGCTTTCCTGCCGTTAACGCCGGCGATACGACCCGCTCCACACGGGCGGCTCAGGGGCGGCCTGCCGGTCTCTGCCGCGGCACGCCCTTTCAGCCGGAGCATCCCCGGGGCGCGCTCTCTGTTTTTGCGGCAGGCGAAACCGGATTCTTCCCCGTCTCTGCCTGTTTGTCTTATCAGATACAGTATAGACCCGCTGCTTCGGTTTGTCAAGCCTTTTTCGCATTTCCGGGGAGAGCAAAGCGGCAGACGGCGGGTTTACGCCGTGCCGTTTTCCCGAAAGGTCCGCCCGGAAAACGTATAGCGGCATTTTCCGGCACTTTCGGTCTTTTTGCCGCCTGCTTTATAAAGCATGACGGAACGAAAATTCCTTTTTCTGGAAAATGGCAAAGTTTTTGCAAAACCATTTGTCATCGGATTGCCGATCCGCATTGACTTTCCCTTTTTGGGCATGATACACTCGGTTTGTAAGCAATCGATTGGTTTTGTTAGATGAGAGTTTATCCGGGAAGTGAGGGGAAAATGTGCCTTATGATGATCCGTTTGCCGAAGAAAAGCAAAACATGATCGCGACCCTGACACAGGCGCTTCCCTTCCTGCGGAAGGAGATCGGTATTTCGCAGACGGAGCTGGCTAATAAAGTGGGCGTGAGCCGTCAGACGATATCCCTGATCGAGCGGCAGCGTCAGCCGATGACATGGACGCTGTTTCTCGCCACGGTGTTCTTCTTCAAATCCAATAACGATTTTGATCAGGGAAATAAGCGGATCGCCAAAAAATATCCGAATATTGTCGAACAGATGATGTTTGTGGAACGGCATATGAGGGAGAATAAGCATTATTACGGGGGAACAAAAAAGTGATCGTTAATCTGATGAGAGCCAGGCAGATGTTCAGCCTGACGCTGCCGAACAAGGTCAAGGGCAGATACTGGCTGACCGATCTGGATGAAAGCGGAAAACGGCGTCGGCTGGTCGATATTGAGGCTGTGGACGGCGTGTGGGTGCTCAAGGGAAACCGGAAGGTCCGTATATACGGCGCCAACGACTGCGAAACGCCCTCGGCTGTCCTGAATGATTCGATCTTTCTGCGCCTCGGCGTGGAGGGCTCGGACGAACAGGTGGTGCTGTTCACGGAGCCGGTCGACCCGACCCGTCAGACGCTCACCAAGATCTCCGTGACCGAAGCGGCAGTGTTTTCTGTCGGCAGAACGGCAGCTAACCAGTTCGCCTTTGACAACCGGTATGTCTCCGGCACCCATGCCAAGCTGGTCTATGACGGGGAAGAGTGGTCGGTCTCCGACGAGGGGAGCAGAAACGGCACCTATGTCAACGGGCTGCGTGCCGGGACCCAGAAGCTGCAGCCGGGAGACTGCATCTATATCATGGGGCTGAAGATTGTCGTGGGAAAAGGGTTTCTTGCGGTCAATAACCCCGACTGCCGGCTGACGATCCGTTCGGATGCGCTGCAGGTATACGGCGGTCAGAAGCGGGACCCGGCGGCAAAGAGACCCGAGCTTCCCGAAAAGCAGTATTTTTCGCGCTCACCGCGTTTTCACCGGGAGATCTGCCACGAGGAGATCACGATCGATCCGCCGCCCCCTCCGCAGAAAACGGACACGGTGCCGCTGGCACTGATGCTCGGTCCGTCGCTCACAATGGGGATGACCTCGGTCGGCACCGGCGTGCTGGCCGTGGCGAATACCATGGCAAACGGCGGACAGATCACGCAGGCGCTGCCGACGGTGATCATGTCGGTCAGCATGCTGCTCGGCACGATTCTGTGGCCGCTGCTGACGAAAAAATATGAAAAGCGGGAGAAGAAAAGAGAGGAACAGAGGAGGCAGAGCAAATATCTCGCCTATCTGAACCGGATCGGCGATGCCGTGCGCGCGATGGCGGATGAACAGGTCGGTATCCTTAACGAGAACATGCCGGGGTCGGAGGAGTGCATGCAGCGTATCGCCGGCAGGCAAAGCGACCTTTGGGAGCGGGCAAACGGACAGACGGATTTTCTTCGGCTGCGTCTCGGTGTCGGCGATCTTCCGCTGGATGCCGAGGTACACTGCCCGGAGAAGAAATTCTCCATGGAGGACGACGCGCTTCAAAATGCCATGCTGTCGTTTGCGGAAACGCCGAAGCAGCTGACCGGCGTGCCGGTCGGACTGTCTCTTGCGGAAAATCTTGCTGTCGGTCTGTATGGCGAGAAAGCCGTGACGGAAAATCTGCTGAAGGCGCTGATCCTGCAGATGGCGGCTCTGCACAGCTATGACGAGCTGAAGATCATGCTGATCACCGAAGAGGATGAGGCGGCGAACTGGAATTTTGCCCGCTATATCCCGCACTTCTGGAATAACGATAAAACGACCCGCTTTTTTGCGGCATCGGCGGACGATGTCAAGGAACTGTCCTCTTATATTGAGAAAAACATTCTGACAAGAGAGGAGAAAAATACGGCGGGCTATTTTGCCTATACGCCGTATTATGTCATCCTGCTGACCTCGGCAAAGCTGAGCAAGCGGTGCGAGGCGATCCGCAATCTGCTGAATTACAGCAGCAACGTCGGCTTTACGCTCATGGTGGCTGATGAACGCCCGAACGCTTTCTTCAAGGAGACAAGAACGATCATCCACGTTGACGGGGAACGTTCCGAACTGGTCGACAGAGAGGATACATCGGGAAAAAGGGTACGGTTCACGGCAGAAAAGGTCAATGAGGCGATGCTGGGGCATCTGGCCGCGCGACTTGCCAATATTGAACTGGATCTGAACAGCCAGAGCTATATCCTGCCGTCCATGATGACGTTTCTTGAAATGTTCGGCGTCGGAAAGGTCGAGCACTTAAATTCGCTTGCCCGGTGGAAGGAAAACAATCCGACAAAAACGCTTCAGACGCCGGTCGGCGTTGACGAAGACGGCGATCTGTTCGATCTGGATCTCCACGAGAAATTTCACGGCCCGCACGGTCTCGTAGCGGGTATGACCGGATCGGGCAAATCGGAGTTCATTATTACCTATATCCTGTCGCTCGCCGTCAACTATCATCCGGACGAGGTCGCGTTCATCCTGATCGACTATAAGGGCGGCGGACTGACGGGGGCGTTTGAGGATCCGGAGCGCGGCATCAAGCTGCCGCACCTCGCCGGAACGATCACCAATCTCGACGGTTCGGCTATCCAGCGGTCGCTGGTTTCCATCCAGAGCGAGCTTCGGCGCAGACAGGCGCTGTTCAATGAGGCGAGAAAGGTATCCAACGAGGGTACCATGGATATCTATAAGTATCAGCAGCTCTATCGGGATAAGGTCGTCGATCAGCCGCTGCCGCATCTGTTTATCATTTCGGACGAGTTTGCGGAGCTGAAGATGCAGCAGCCGGAGTTTATGGAGCAGCTGATCAGCACGGCGCGTATCGGCCGCAGCCTGGGCGTCCACCTGATCCTCGCGACGCAGAAGCCGAGCGGCGTTGTCGACGACCAGATCTGGAGCAACAGTAAATTCCGCGTCTGTTTAAAGGTGCAGGACAGATCCGACAGCCAGGATATGATCAAATGTCCCGACGCCGCCGAGTTGTCCGTGACCGGTCGGTTTTATCTGCAGGTCGGTTTCAACGACTTTTTTGCGCTCGGTCAGTCGGCATGGTGCGGCGCGGAATATATACCGGCGGATACGGTGGAAAAAGCCGTCGATAACAGCGTGACCTTTATTGATGATCTCGGCAGAACGGTGCTGAGCGTCAAGCCGCAGGCTCCCGCCGCCGCGAAGGTGAAGCACTGCAAGCAGGTCGTGGCTGTCGTGAAGTATCTTTCCGATCTGGCGGCGGAAGAGCGGATAGCGGTAAAGCCGCTGTGGCTCGATCCCATTCCGGCGGTGATCTATACGGAGGAGCTCCGGGCGAAATACGGCACCGCACCGCAGGCGTACATACTGGATCCGGTGATCGGCGAGTATGACGATCCCTTCAACCAGAGGCAGGCGCCGCTGACGATCCCGCTCAGCCGGGAGGGGAACTGCCTGATCTACGGCTCGACCGGAAGCGGAAAGACGACGCTGCTGACCACGCTTTGTTATACGCTGATCGAGGATCACGGGACGGACGAGCTGAATCTGTATATTCTGGATTTCGGCTCGGAAACGCTGCGTGCTTTCGAGAAGGCGCCGCAGGTCGGCGACGTGATCACCTCGTCCGATGAAGAAAAGACCGTGAATTTCTTCAAAATGCTGCATCGGGAGATCGAGGACAGAAGATCGCGGTTTGCGGACTATGGCGGAGATTATACCGGGTATTGCAGGCGGGGAGAGGAGCCGGTCCCCAATATCGTGGTCGTGCTGAACAATTACTCCGCCTTTGCGGAGCAGCATGAGGCGCTGCTCGAGGAGTTTGCCGTGCTGACCCGCGATGCGACCAAATACGGTATCTTCTTCGTGATCACGGCGAGCAGTGTGAACGCCGTCCGCTACAAGATCCAGCAGAATTTCAAAACGGTCATGACGATGCAGCTCAACGACGCGTCGGATTATGTCATGGTCGTCGGGCGGACGGAGGGGCTGGTTCCCGCCAAATACAAGGGCAGAGGACTGGTCGTTCTGGATCGGCTGTATGAGTTCCAGACGGCGTACTGCACAAAAGCGGAGGACGTCGGCGACGCTGTCAGACGGTTTTGCGAGAGCATGGCTGCGGCGTCGGATAAACGGGCAGCCGGTGTGCCGGTGCTCCCCGAAACGGTCGACGCGGCTTTTGTTGCGCCGTATATCCGCACTCTCAGGGAGGTGCCCGTCGGGGTCGCCAAGGACAGTCTGGAGATCGTGACGGTCAATCTGGCGGGACGTGTCGTGCTGCCGGTCGTCGCCCAGGATGCCGAGGAGTGCGGCGGCTTTATCTCCGCGTTCGGCACCGTGCTTTCCCGCTGTGTGGACGTTGTGCGGATCCATGCGGAAACCGAGACGTCCGGCCCGCGCGAATTTGATGCCGAAGCCACGGTCTTGTCCATGTTCCGTGAGATGGTCGAGCGGAACAATCTGTATAAGGATGCCGGGCTTGACGAATCCGTGCTGGAGCCGTTTGCGCCGCGGGTGTATGTGATCTTCGGGCTGACGAGGTTCATGGAGCTGCTGTCGGAGGACGGAAAGGATAAGCTGAAAACACTGCTGGAAAAAGCCGAGCCGATCTATAAGCTGCATTTTGTCCTGTGCGATTCCGCGGCGAAGCTCAACGCCTATGCCTATGAAGCGTGGTTTAAGCGCCAGATCCCCGGCAGCGACGGAATATGGGTAGGCGACGGCATTGCCGAACAGTACCTGCTGAAGGTCGGTAAGGTAAGAGGCGGCATGTACGGAGAGCTCGGAGCCGGATACGGGTATGCGGTGGCGAAAGGGCGGCCGATACTGACAAAACTGCTGAATGCAGCCGAGGAGAGTCTTTAATGGATAAGATACTGGTCAACCTGTATGTTCCGATCGCGGATGTATCCTACGATGTATTTATTCCGCAGGATGCGCTTGTGGGGGACATATTGGAATCGACCGTGAAAGCGGTCAGCGAACTGTCCGACGGGAGATTTTTCCCGGATCGGAATACCGTGCTGTGCCGTCGGGATAACGGCGAAATTCTCAATATTAACCAATCGGTGTTTGAGCTGGGCATACAAAACGGCTCAAAGCTGATGTTAATATAAATATCAAAAGATCAACAGGGGGCAGTAAGTATGGAAAGAAACATCATCGTCACTCCGGAACAGCTGGAGCGGGCGGCCGGGAAGATCGAAGGATTGGCTTCGGAGTATAAGACGCTGTACGATCAGCTCTACAGCGAGACCGGCGAGTTGGCGGCTGCTTGGTCCGGAAAGGACAACACGGCGTTTACCGACCAGATTGAGGGGTTCAAGGATGATTTTCAGAAGATGTTTTCTCTGATGAATTGCTATGTGGATTTCCTCAGAGTAAGCGCAAAATCGTATGCCGAGACGCAGGATTCCGCCGTGTCCCGGGCACGCAAACTGATAAATTGAGGAGGAATTGACTTATGGCGAACGATTCGATCAGAATTTCCACACAGGCACTGAAAAATACCGCGGAAAAAATGCGGTCCATCAATACCCGTCTGGATGAAAAGCTGGCGGAGATCAACAAATGCATGAACAGCCTGCAGGATACGTGGCAGAGCGATGCGGCGGAGGATATCCGCGCCGCCATGAATGCGCTCAAGCCCCGTTTTGACGAGTATAAGGGCGTTGTCGAATCCTATGCGAAGTTTCTGGACACCACTGCATTGACCTATGAATCGACCGAGACGAGCATTCAGGCCAATGCAAATGCGAGCACCTTTAAGTAATTACCCCTTAAAAGCAAGTGGGCGCGCACCACACGCCCACTTGCTTCGGCTTGAAAAACAGTAGCTTACGGGCTGTTTACATAAAAAAGAAAACGTGAGGGAGAAAAGAAGATGAAAAGGATCTCGTGCGCCGTTTTGGCTTTAGCGCTTTTCCTGTCTCTTCTGACAGCCTTTGCCGGATGCGCAAAGAGCGGAGAGACAGAAGTTACACGGGGACAGTGGGCAAAAATGCTCGGCGAGCAGTTCGGTATGGATGAATACGTATCCGAACAGAGCCGGTATACCGATGTCAGCGAAAGCAGCGACTTTTACCCCTATGTGCAGTCCCTTGCCGACTGGGGTGTGCTCGAGGCGGATTCCTCAAAACGGTACAGACCCGACGAGACTGCGCGGGTCAGCTTCGGGATCGAGACCGCCCTGTGTGCGGCGATCAGCGGCTTTGACCGGTCGGAGGCTGTTTCGTACGCCAAGGAAAACGGGCTGATCGACGGCGACGGCTATCTGGACGTCGAGGGAAAGCTGACGACACAGAAAGCGGAGAAGATCCTGACTTTTGCCGCCGATCTGTATCTGGATGAGACGGTCGAGCCGGTCGAAAACATTAAGATCAAGGACAGCGTGATCGACCTCTCCCAAAAGCAAAATGCCGTATCCCCGGTCAGGGAGAATGAATATACCGCCTCGGGGGAAGAATTCCGCACACTGAAAACGGGAGATGTCGTGATCCTTCCGGGGGATAAGACCGCGCCGGACGGAGTAGCCAAGCGCGTCGCAGAGGTGTCCGAGAAAGCGGACGGCAGCGTTGTGATCAAAACGGAGGAGCCGGAGCTGGACGAGGTGTGCGAGGAGATGGAGATCGCCTCGACCATAATCCCGAAGACGGAGGACATCCAGCTGCCGGACGGAGTAACGCTGGGCAGCGCGGCCAGCGGAATGGCGTGCGTTGACGACGGCATCGGGGCAAAGAGCCTTGTGGCAAAAAAGAGTGACCGCGGGTTGACCCGGACGGAGTCGAAGGGGCTGAACCTGACCCTGAATTTCAACTTCACCAAGGGGAACATGAAGCTCTCCTCCGATTGGCAGAGCCTGCTCGGCGGCGGAGAGAATTTCTCGGTCGGCGGAGAGGAAGCCTATTCTGTCCGCTCGGGTCTCGATCCGAAGGCGGGGCAGCTGTTCTCGAAGACCTCGGTTCTGCCCGATAAGAATCTGTTCGGCAAGGATCCCTATGACAATACAGAGGCGATAGAGGAATATAAGACCGGAAAGCTGTCGCTGGACGAACTGAAAAAGAAACTGAACCTGACGAAGGATCAGCAGGAAAAAGAAGTCGCCTCCATGACGAATAAGTTTTCGGGAGGCTATGAGATCACCGGTTCTCTTAAGATCAAGAACCTGTATGTATCGCCCGATCTGAAGCTGAAAAAGGTACTCGGCGTTCCGGTCGGCATCAAATCCTTTGCCGTAACGGTCAATTATGAGGTGGAATCCTCCCTGTCCGTAAAGGGAAAGCTGAATGAGGAGCTGGTCATATGTACCTGCCCGGTGTCTATCGCCCCGGGCGTGACCGGCGAAGTGCAGGTCATCGCCTTTGCCGATCTGAACGGCGAGGTGTCCGTTAAATGCAGCTTTTCCAACAAGGTCAAAAGCGAATATGCCGACGGCATGAAGAAAAAAACAGCCCGTCAGACGTCCTCTGCTTCGGCGGAGGTGGCGCTGAAAGCGGATATTGGCCCCGCCGTTAAGGCGACGGTCAGCCTTTTGGGCATGAAGATCGTTGATGCGAAAGTCACGGCGGCGATCCGTTTCAAGGGGCAGATCGGCCTGGAGCTTTCCACGGAGTATGCGGAAACCGAAAAGGATATTACCATCACCAGAAAAACGACCGCAAACATGGGCGTGAAGATCTTTGTGCCGATCCTGTCTCTGAGCATCGGCGGCCCGGGGACGTTCGCCAATAAGCTGAACATATCCGCCTCGTGGACGATCATCGGGGAAAAGAAAGCAATATCCACCTCCCATTCGCTGTTTGACATGGTGATATGGGAGGAGACGCAGACGATACGGAAACGGGAAGAGGAAGCGGAGAGCGGAGCCGAAAGCATGAGCCCGATCGCCGACGGCTATCTGGCGGTCGACAGCTATTTTGTGTCGCTCGAGATCGGAGAGTCCCGCACGATCGGAATATCTTCGGTGCCGAAGGGATATACAAAGGAATCGCTCGTTTTCACCGTTTCGGATCCCGCTGTCGCCGAAGTGCATAACGGCACCGTTACGGCGAAAACCGCCGGAAGCTGCGTGCTGACCATATCCACGCCGGATAACGTCTACAGCGCCCGGTGCACGATCAATGTGGAGGACGAGGCGGGCTCCTTTGTGCCGCTTAACGATGTCAGTCTGTAAACGGCGCGGAAGCAATACGGCGGTGGAAATATGAACCAGATCAAGGTCAACCGAAAAAAGGATCGGTTTTCCGTGGAAATAAAATGCGGAAAGACCCAGACGGTGAATCACTGGGAGGCGGATCGGATCGCCCAAAGCGGGGACGCGGCGTTTCTCCCCTTTACCATCCGCGAAGGGAAAGCCGCATGCCGGATCTGCTACGGAGCGCAGGGGCTGATCGCCCTGCCCGACTTTTTAAAGACAGCCGTGCTGTCCAGGCGGATGTTTTGCCGCATTGCGGATCAGCTTGTCCGTTTTGACAGGCTGCTGGAGGAAGATCACCTCAAGAAAAGTGCGGCCCTGTATGATGCCCGCTGTATGCCGATCGACCCGGATTCCCTGCAGATCAGCTTTGTCTATGTGCCGATCCAGCCGTTTGAATCGGAAAAAACGCTGCAGACGGGTCTGCGGGAATTGCTTCGTTTTGCCGTTTTCGATCCGAATGAGGATCTGACCTATGTGCAGGAATTTATCCGGCTGGTCGGCAGCGATTCCGGTTTTTCCGCCTTTTTGCTGCAGGATCTTCTGCAAAAGGGACAGAGCGCACAGCCGCCCGACGCGGAGCGGGCGGTCTGTTCTGCGTGCGGATTTTCGCTGAAAGCGGGGGAATCCTGCTGCCCGCTGTGCGGGAAAAAACAAAATGTGAACAGAGACGCAGAAAATGCGGCGGCGCTGCTTTACCGGCGGTCGCCGCTTGCGGCGTCATCCGAAAAAGAGTCTCCGTCCGCGGCGGGGTTTACCGTGCACGAGGATGAAAACGGGCGTGTGACGGTGTTCAAGGCGCCGCGCAGCTCGTCGGGACACGGCGCCTGCCTGTGCAGGGACGGGAGCAGGATCCGGATGGAGCAGTTTCCCTTCCGGATCGGGAAACAGCCGGATGTTGTGGATCTCTGCCTGAAAAACCATGCGGTCAGCCGCCGGCATGCGGAAATTCTGAGAGAGGAAAACCGCTTTTATCTGGTGGATCTCGGATCGACAAACGGCACATGGGTCAACGGGCGGAGACTCAGACCCGGAGAAAAGGAAAGGATATTTTCCCGTGCGCAGATCACCTTTGCCAACGAAACCTTTATGTTTATAACCGGAGAGGATGAATAGTGTGTATACAGAGTTTGTGATTCTCTACATTGGCGCGGCACTTTCCGTGCTTCTTTCGGCTGCCGCCGTTGTGCTGCTGCTTCTTGTTCTGCGCAGGCTGAACGGCGGGACGGCAGCGCGGCGTGCGGCGTCTCCGGCAATTCGGCAGGCGGAGACCGGCGGCGTCGCTTTTTGTGCTTCCTGCGGCACGCGCTTTGACGCAAACCTGCGGGTCTGCCCGCGGTGCGGGAAACTGAGATAACTGTCGAGGTGGACAATGGGGATCGATGTAAATTACGCCAACGGGCAGGCTGCCCGCCTGCGGGCGCAGATCGCGGAGCTGAACGCGGTCAGGGATCTGCTGAACCGCTATAAGGCGGAGGTGAGCCGCCACTGGCAGTCTGCCGAGACCGGGTATATCCTCCGTGCCGTTGACCGGTCGCTGCAAAATACGGATAAGCTGATCGCCGGGCTCGGCGCGCTGTCCGACGGGATCGTTTCCGCAGCGGCAGCCGTTCGGCGCGAGGAGGAAGCGGCAAGACAGCTTGCGGAACAGGAGCGGCGGAAGCGGGAGCAGTACCGGCAGGCGGAGGCGGCGCGGGCAAAAGAGGCGCGCAGTACGCTGGAACGGCTCAGAAGCGAATACGAAAAGGCGAGCGCCGAGTTTTCGGATATCAAGCGCCTGTATGCCGGAGCGGCTGTGTTCAGACCGCTTTTAAAGCGGCAGTACGAGGCGGCGCGCGAAAAGCTGCGCACGGCTGCGGAGCAGCTGAAAAAAGCGGAAGAAGAGTATGCATAAGGGGGCGTTCGATTCTATGACGGTGTTGAGACCCGATCAGCTGATCAGTGCTGCGCAGACGCTGACAAAGGCTGAAGGGCGCCTTGCCAAAGCGGAGGAAGAGGTCAGGCACATCCGCGGGGAGCTTCCCGCCGAGATACGGTGCCGGAACGGGATAAACGAGGGGCTGAGATCCGCCGAGAGCGCCCTTTCCGTTTTGTCGGCGGATATCGAAGAGCTGCGC
>CAKUMQ010000048.1 GCA_934667845.1 uncultured Eubacteriales bacterium
GTATAGCTCAGCTGGGAGAGCGCTTGAATGGCATTCAAGAGGTCAGCGGTTCGATCCCGCTTATCTCCACCAACAAAACCCGCGAGGTTCTGCCTTTATTGGCAGAGCTTCGCGGGTTTTATTTTTGCTTTTTCGCGAAAAAAACTGTGCCGCCGATCACACGGCGGAATACATAAAGGGAGGAACCGGCAATGAAAAAATGGATCGCGCTGCTTTTGGCGGCGGTATTGTGTTTGAGCCTTGCGGCCTGCGGCGAAAAGGGCGGGGAGACCGGCGCGGACGGGTCGCAGGAGCAGTCCGCCGCTTCTGCCGCTTCCGCTGCTTCTGCCGCTTCCGCGCAGGACGCGGACGGAACGGACGGAACGGGCGGTACGAAGCCGCAGAAGCAGACGATTGAAATCACGCTGGATAACTGGCAGGAGTATTTTGAGTTTCGCCCTGTCGTGCACGAAACTAAGAATTCTTATAATGAGCTTACAGGAATGCAGGTGATCTATAAGTTCTTTCCCAAAGAAGCCATTGCAGAAAGCATTGCTGTTCCCGATGCACTTGATGATGACCGAATCGTGTTTGATGTGCAGTACATTGATCCCTACGCTTGTCTCTACCGCTACGATCTGAATACCAAAAAGCTGACGGTCGGAGAATTTGCAGAGGACAGTTCCCCGTATCGTGCGGACGATTTGCTGCCATCGTATGACGAGAGCGGAACATACGACAGCGCGAATGACCCCGGTTATTTCCCTACAGATGGGTATATGGTAATTACATTCCCGCTAAACAAATATATGGACTGTACCGTAAAGGACAATATCATGGAATCTTACGGATATGCTATTTCGTCTGTGGAGATCACCCGGATCAAAGGGACTTTCACGATCCTGAAATAATCACCGAAAGCGGGGCGCGCGTCCCGTGACACGGTAAAGGGAGGAACCGGCAATGAAAAAATGGATCGCGCTGCTTTTGACGGCGGTGCTGTGTGTAAGCCTTGCGGCTTGCGGCGAAAAGGACGGGGAGACCGATGCGGACGGGTCGCAGGAGCAGTCCGCCGCTCCTGCCTCCTCTGCCGCTTCCGCGCAGGACGCGGACGGAACGGAAGGAACGGGTGGCACAGAGCCGCAGAAGCAGACGATTGAGATCACGCTGGATAACTGGCAGGAGTATTTTGAAATTAACCGATACTTAAGTCTTAAGTATTATCCCAACGATTTTAACGAACCGACGGATAATAAACACTTTTGGCTTTTTTCCGTACTTGAATTAAAGGAGAAATATTCCGACTACAGCGCACTCGGTGTTACCGTTCAGTATGATGTGGATTATTTCCCCAGTGATATTATCTATCATTTGGAGGATTTCTCATTTCGGCTTACGGACTGCGTTTCTCATCCGGAGGCAAGCGTGGAGGAAAGCGATTTTGTGCGAAACGCGACTACCAAATTTGATGTTTCCCGAGCTGTCACGATATGCCATCACAGGATCGTTGACGGCAAGGTTGTAAAAGATGAGATCGAGTATAATAACGAAGAAAAAGGGTGGACCGAAGAGCCCCGGTTTGGGGTATGCCTTGGCGATGGCAGAATCGATGAAAACGAGGACGGAACGGGATATATTGGGAAATGCCCCACCAATATTCGGATCACCCGGATCGAGGGTGCGTTAAAATACGGCGCTTAAATACCGAAAGCGGGGCGCGCGTCCCGTGATATGACAAAGGGAGGAACTGACAGTGAAAAAATGGATCGCGCTGCTTTTGGCGGCGGTATTGTGTGTAAGCCTTGCGGCTTGCGGCGACCCAGATAATAATCACGAGTCAGAGGCGGGGCAGACAGGCAGCTTTGACGGGTCAGAAACAGAACAGACAGGTGATATAGACGACAGCTCAACAGAATCAGCCGAACCTATCGTAACAAAAGAGGATATGGATGGGTTTTGGATTACAAGCAACGGTTATTATATCATTTTTGATGGGGATAACATTTATTCCATTGAATCTGTGGAGGGTTATACAGATATTAAATCCAGCGTGGTTTACTCCTTTAAGGATGCATCCGAAAATGAGCTTAATGATGTATGGCTTAATGGTGTATGGGTAGACTATGGCTATTCCATTGAAGGGAACAAACTGTCATTTAACACAAACTGCGGGGAAGAAACCTTCGTTTATGAAATCATGAAGAGGGACGACACACTCTCTTTGAAGTTTATAGAAAGAGAACGTGAGGGTGCATGTCCGAACCAGATATTGCCGGCAGTGATGATCGCCGATCTGACAAAGGCATACGATTTGAACAAACAGCCTCTTTTAGACGCTTCTGAGCTGGAGGCTCTTTTGCCGCAAACAGGGGAATGAGCGGCAGGACTATTTTGAGATCAGGCAAAAGCGTTGGTAGATATACCCCTCCCAGAGCTTTCCCGATAAGAATACATAAATGAAAGAGGTAAAAAGACGATGAAAAGAGTATTTACCTTTCTTTTGGCGGCAGCCATGTGCTTTTCTCTTGCGGCCTGTGCCGGAAGCGGCGAGCTTGAAAAGTACAAGAAGTATGAAGCGCTGTTTGATTATATGGAAGCAGAGGATTACGAAGGCGCGCTTGCGGAGATCACCAGAATGAGCGAAAAGGGTAAAGACACCGGTGCGTCGGAGACTTCACAGCAGAAGGAAGCAAAGTTGGCAGAGATCGAGATCACGCCGGATAACTGGCAGGAGTATTTTGAGCTCAAGCAGTATTTAAGTGTTTACTACGAAGCAAATGCATTTAATGAAGCAACACGCAGGAGCCTTACACTTATGACGATCCTTAAGCCCAAAGAGGAATATTCCGACTACAACCCTCTTGGAATTACTTTTCAGTACGATGTGGATTATTCCCCCCGTGATGTTGTCTATCATTTGGAGGATTTCTCATTTGAATTGACGAACTGTGTTTCTCATCCGGAAGCAACCGTTGAGGAACGTAATTTTGTGCGAAACAAGACTGCTCAGTTTGCGCTTGAATATGGCACGTCGATACTCCGTTTCAGGATCGTTGACAGCAAAGTTGTACATGACTATATTCAATATACCAACGCCGAACGCGGCGAAAAAGGGCGATTCGGCGTTGGCATTGACAGCGGTAGGATCGAAGAAAACGAAGACGGAACCGGATTTATTCAGTATTGTCCCGCAAACTTTCAGATCACCCGGATCGAGGGCACGTTAAAATACGACGCCTGAATAGGGAGCGGGGCGCGTCCCGTGACACGGTAAAAGGAGGAACCGGCAATGAAAAAACGGATCGCGCTGCTTTTGGCGGCGGTGCTGTGCCTAAGCCTTGCGGCTTGCGGCGAAAAGGGCGGGGAGACCGGCGCAGACGGGTCGCAGGGGCAGTCTGCCGCTTCTGCCGTTTCCGCGCAGGACGCGGACGGAACGGGCGATAAAGCGCAGACGAAGCAGACCGTTGAGGTCACATTGGACAACTGGCAGGAGTATTTTGAATTTCGCACTGTCGTGAGTGTAAACAAAGACTCTTATAATGAAATCACGGGAATGCATGTGTATTATAAATTCTTTCCCAAAGAAGCTATTGCCAAAAACATCGTTACTGTCGAAGGATGGGGTGATGATGACCGAATCGTGTTTGATGTGCAGTACATTGACCCCTATGCCTGTATCTACCGCTACGATCTGAATACACAAGAGCTGACGGTCGAAAAATTTACAGAGAGCAGTTCCCCTTATCGTGCGGACGATCTGTTACCGTCTGAGGACAAGAGCGGAACATACGATAGCCGGTATAACGAGGGCTATTTCCCTACAGATGGGTATCAGGTTATCGCAACGCCGCTGACTGAATATAGGGATTGTACCATAAAGGACAATATCATTGAATGTTACGGATATGCTATTTCGTCTGCGGAGATCACCCGGATCAAAGGTGTTTTCACGATCCTGAAATAATCACCGGGAGGAACGAGGTGCGTCCCGTGACACGATAAAGGGAGGAACCGGCAATGAGAAAACGGATCGCGCTGCTTTTGGCGGCGGTGCTGTGTGTAAGCCTTGCGGCTTGCGGCGAAAAGGATGGGGAGACCGTCGCCGACGGGTCGCAGGAGCCGTCTGCCGCTTCTGCCGCTTCCGCGCAGGATGCGGACGGAACGGACGATAAAGCGCAGACGAAGCAGACCGTTGAGGTCACATTGGACAACTGGCAGGAGTATTTTGAGATCCATGAGTACTTGGAAGGTTTTGTTTCCACAAATGCATTTGACGAAGCTACTAGTTCTATTTATTTCTTCTATACAGTATTTCAACTCAAAAACGAGTTTGCTGAAAATCTGATTTCTTATGATGTGGCAGTTGAATATGATGCCGATTACAGCAAAAAGAATATTACTTTCAATGCGGTAGATTTTACTTTCAATGTGACCGCAAATGAAGATGACAGTGCAGGCACTTATGATGAAACGACATTTTCCAGAGGACGAACAGGAAAATTAGATCGTGTGAGTGTTGTGCGTAGTTGGATAGAGAATGGAAAGGTTGAGACAGAAACTATTCCATTGCCGGCAGCTATACTTATCAGCGGACATTGTCAGAAAAGTCATGTAGAAGAGATAGGTTTGGTTTTTCTGGATGATGATACAGTCTGGAGCGAAATGCGTGAGGGATATGTAGATTATTGCGTTGAGAACTTTAACATTACCCGTATTGAAGGTACGCTCGTCATATCTCAATAATCGTTGCTGCATAAGGCGCGGGGCGCGTGTCCCGTGACACGAATACATAAATGAAAGAGGAAAAAGACAATGAAAAGAGTATTTGTCATTCTTTTGGCGGCGGTGCTGTGTGTAAGCCTTGCGGCTTGCGGCGAAAAGGGCGGGGAGACCGATGCGGACGGGTCGCAGGAGCCGTCTGCCGCTTCTGCCGCTTCCGCGCAGGATGCGGACGGAACGGACGATAAAGCGCAGACGAAGCAGACCATTGAGGTCACATTGGATAACTGGCAGGAGTATTTTGAGATCAGAGAATATTTAGGAAGCAGCATCGTTACGAATGACTTTGGTGAACCTACGAAATACTTTTATGATGTATTCACGCTTTTTGCCGTGAAAGAAGAATTGGCAGAAAACGTTGTTTCGTGTGATGTGGTGATCGAATACGATGCGGACAGCAGTCCGAAAAATATTTCCTTCAATGCCAAGGATATGACCTTTGAAATCACGGGGGATTGTGAGAATGAGTTTATTCCGGACGATTATCTTGACAGTTCTCGTTTTACGCGAGGCGCTACGGCAAAATTAGGGGATGAATATATTCACCACGACACTTTCAAAGACGGAAAAGTTGAGAGCGTTCCGGTAATAGTGCCTTATTCCACCTTGATCAGCGGATTTGACAACAACTCAACAAACGGAGCGTCTATCCTTAATGACGATAAAATTGTATGGAGCGAATGGAAAGAAAACAATGAGGGGTATATATTGAAATATACCGAAAACGTCAGGATCACGCGCATTCAGGGGAAATTAGTCTTAAATCAATGATCTTACAAGGATATATTCGCACCGATAACAGCGGCAGACAGGCTCAGAGGGGCAGGTCTGCCGCTGTGTGTTGATTGCCTGTCCGCCTGCCGTTTTCGGCTCTGCGCTTTGACGTCGAAAAAAAGGTTGCGAAATGCCGCCGGATTTGTTATAATTAACACTAACTATGGAGAAGTTAAGGAAAGGAGCGATGCGGAGTGAAAGTGACATTGCTGGCCTATACGCCCGATCCGGAAAAGACGGTGGCATCGGCGGCAAAGCTGTGTTATTCTCCGGCGACGATAGAACAGGTGCAGGAGGGACTGACCGAGGAAAAGACGGCGGCGTTTGTGGATATGCTGGCGCAGATCGGACACGAAAGCCCGATCGAGCACGCGAATTTCACCTTCGGAGTCGAGGGGGTGTCGCGCTCGCTTCTGGCGCAGCTGACCCGCCACCGGATCGCCTCCTACAGTGTGCAGAGCCAGCGGTATGTGGCGGAGAAGCAGTTTGAATATGTGGTGCCGCCCGAGATCGCTGCCGATCCCGAGACAAAAGCGGAATATATTCGGGCGATGGAGGAAGCACAGGCGCATTACGACCGGCTGACCGCGAAGCTGAAAGCACGGCATATGGCGGCGTTCTCGGCGCAGGGAATGGACGAAAAGGCCGCGGCGCGCGCGGCGGAGAAAAAGGCGATCGAGGACGCGCGCTTTGTGCTGCCGAACGCCTGTACGACCAAGCTGATCGTGACAATGAACGCCCGCAGTCTGCAAAACTTTTTCCGCCACCGTTGCTGCAACCGTGCACAGTGGGAGATTCGCGCGCTGGCGGAGGCTATGCTGCATCTCTGCCGCGAGGTTGCGCCGCATCTGTTTGCCAATTCCGGGCCGTCCTGCGTGGCAGGCGCCTGCCCCGAGGGCAAAATGAGCTGCGGACAGGCGGCGCAGATGCGCAAACGCTACCGGGCGCCGGAAATGGAGGCGTGAGCCGATGGGACGCCTGATCGTGATCGACGGGTTGGACGGCTGCGGGAAAAGCACGCAGCTGTCCCGTCTGCACCAATGGCTGGACGAGCGGGGAGAGCCGTATCTTCCGGTCAGCTTTCCGGATTATGACAGCCCGTCGTCGGCACTGGTGAAAATGTATCTGTCCGGCGCTTTCGGCAGGGAGGCGGGGGACGTCAACGCCTATGCCGCCTCGTCGTTTTATGCGGTGGACCGCTACGCCGGGTTCAAGCAGCGCTGGGGAAAGGCGTATGCCGACGGCAAGCTGATCGTTGCGGCGCGGTATACGTCATCGAACGCATTTCATCAGATGTCCAAGCTCCCGCGGGAGCAGTGGGACGGCTATTTGGACTGGCTGTGGGAATATGAGTTCGACCGGCTGGGGCTGCCGCGCCCCGACCGCGTGATCTTTCTGGATATGCCGCTGGATATTGCGCAGCGCCTGCTGATGACCCGCTATGCCGGCGATGCCGGCGCTAAAGATATCCACGAGCGCGATCTTGATTACCTGTCCCGCTGCCGCGAGGCGGCGCTGTATACGGTGCAGCGTGAGGGCTTTACGCGGATCGACTGCGGACGGGACGGCGTGCCCGATCCGCCGGAGGAGATCACAAAGCGGCTGATTGCCGCCATGGAGGGAATACTCTGACGTGCAGACCGCAGACACATTGACATTTTATGAACCGACCGCGGCGGATGCTGTCTGGGCGGAGCCGGTGCTGCGGGCGATGGATTCCCCGCTGTGCGAATATGATTTCGCCACGATCTATATGTGGCGGAAGTGGTACGGCCACAAGATCGCGCGCATTGGCGACCGCCTGCTTCTGGAGTCGCGGTTTGACGGCAAGCTGTCTTTTCTCTTTCCTGTCGGCGCGGCATGGAAGGAGGATCTGCTGCTTTTGCGGGAGTATGCCCACCAAAACGGTATGCCCCTGATCCTCTACGGCGCCGATGAGGTCGATCTCGCGGAGTTGGACGCGGTATTTCCCGGGCAATTTTCCGTGCGCGCCGATCCGGAGGACGCGGATTATCTCTACCGCCGGAGTGATTTGGATGGACTGCCCGGCAAGCGCTACCAGAAAAAGCGCAATCACATCTCGGCATTCTGCCGCGCCTATCCGGACTGGACGTATCAGACGCTGACGGATGACAACACGGCGGACGCGCTGGCACTTGCAGAGCGCTGGTACCGGGAGGCGGAGCCGCTGACCGGTACGCTGCAGTGCGAGCGCGAGGCGCTGCCGCAGCTGCTTGCGCATCGCGAGATGCTGAAGCTGCGCGGCGGGCTGCTGTATGTCGAGGGGACGCCGGTCGCGCTGACGCTGGCCTCGCCGGTGAGTCGGCGCGTGGCGGATGTGCAGTTTGAAAAGGCGCTGTCTGCCTATACCGGCGCCTATGCGATGATCAATCAGCAGTTTGTCCGGCACGAGCTGACAGACGCGGAGTATATCAACCGCGAAAACGATATGGGGATCGAGGGTCTGCGGCGTGCCAAGCAGTCCTATTATCCGGTCCTGCTTGCGCAAAAATATGTGGTCACGGAGATCATCTGACAGGAAGTGAGTCTATGCCCGTACAGGGCTTTGCCAAAAGGGAACAGATCCCGGATATCCGCAGGGTCTGGCTGAAGAGCTTTCCGGAGGACACGGCTGAGGTCGTGGATACCTTTCTCGAGCGTGTGGACGTCACGGAGGAATGCCTGCTCTACTGCGAGGACGGCAGTCCGGTATCCATGGCGTTTCTGCTGCCGCTGACGCTTCAGCTCGGCGATGTGCCCGAAAATGTGCAGTATATCTACGCCGCGGGGACGGATCCCGCCTACCGCAGGCGGGGGATATTCGGCGAGCTGCTTCGCGCGGCGATGGAGATCGGGCGGGAGCGGGGGCAGATCGCTTCCTGCCTGCAGCCTGCGTCGGAAAAGCTGGAGCAGTATTACGCGGCGTTTGGCTATCACACCTTTTTTCAGGTGTACCGCGTGCAGTGGACGCGGCAGGAGCTGGAGGCGCACTGCGCCGCAAGACCGGCGCTGACCGAGCCGGGAAAGATCCCGGACTGCTATGCAAAGCTGCGCAATCACTTGCTTTCCGACCGTCAGGCGTTTGTACGCTGGGAGCCGCGGTTTACGGATTACACCGTGGACTGGGCGGAGCGCAGCGGCGGCGGTGTGCTGGTGCGCAGGGGGATCAGCGCGCTTTTGGAGCCGGTGGGGGATACGCTTCTCGTGCGTGAGCTTTTGTGCGCGGACGGGGATCTGCCCGCCATGTACCGCACGCTGTATGATCAGTTTCCCTATCCCTATTACGATATCATTCATCCGGCACGGGCGGACAAGCCGATTACCGCGACCGGAATGTGGTGCCCGCTTTCGGTGCGCGGCGAGGAGCTGCTGTCCCGCGCGCCGGGCTTGCTGCCCTATATGGGGCTGACTCTGGCATAAAAGGAAAGGAGAGAGGCGGATGATCTGCGTCATGCTCGCCAACGGCTTTGAGGAGATCGAGGCGTTTGCGCCGGTCGATATCCTGCGCCGGGCGGAATTGGATGTACTGACGGTCGGAATCGGCGGAAAGACCGTGCGCGGTGCGCACGGCATTACGGTGGCTGCCGACCTGAGCGAGACGGAGGTGCGGGACAAGCACCTTTCGGCGCTTGTTCTGCCCGGCGGTATGCCCGGTACGCTGCATTTGGAGCGCAGCGATACGGTGCAGCGGCTGCTTGATGCCGCCGTGGAGCGGGAGCTGCTTGTCGGCGCGATCTGTGCCGCCCCGACGATCCTCGGTCACCGCGGACTGCTGCGCGGGCGGAAAGCCACCTGCTTCCCGGGCTGTGAGCAGGAGCTTTACGAGGCGATTCTCTCCGATGAGCCGGTCGTGAAGGACGGACAGTTTCTGACCGCGCGCGGCCCCGGCGTATCCGTGGAATTCGGGCTTGCGCTTGCTGCTTTGCTAGCGGGCGAGACGCGGGCACAGCAGATCCGGAGGGCGATGCAGTGCCCGTGAAAGATATTCGCCCGTTCAAGACCAAGATGCGGGAACAGAGCAAGGCGTGGCGCCGCAGCCTGACCGCAGAGGAAAAGCAGGCGCTCGACAGCCGCATTGCCGAGCGGCTGTACGCCACCTGGCAGTACCGCCGCTGCCGGACGCTGCTTGTCTATGTGTCCACGGCGATCGAGGTCGATACCCATGCCCTGATCGCCCGTGCGCTTGCCGACGGCAAACGCGTGGCGGTTCCCCGCTGTGTACCCGGCACAAGGGATATGGAGTTTTATTACATCACGGGCGAGGAGGAGCTGTCGCCGGGTACGTTCGGCGTGCCCGAACCGGCGCCCGATCCGTCCCGCCGCCTGCGCGATATGCGCAGCGGACTGTGCCTGGTGCCCGCCTTGTGGTACGACTGGCGCGGCTATCGTCTCGGCTACGGTAAAGGCTATTATGACCGTTTTCTGGCGGGGTTTTCCGGCACCGTGATGGGAATCGAATACAGTCACTGTGTCTGCCGCAGTCTGCCGCACGGGCGGTTTGACCGGCGGGTGGAGCTTTTGGTGACAGATGCGTATATCCGGCGTACCGATCCCGCCCGTGCGGCGGCGGGAACACCTGAAAGGAAGTGTGAACAACATGTCTGATGAACTGGATAAGCTGCTTTGCGAGGTGCAGGCGGAAAAGGAAGCCCGTGAGCGTCAGCAGAAGGAGCTGCGGCAGGAGCTGACGGTGGATAAGGACACCAAGGCCCGCATTGCCGAGGAGCGGCGCGCCAAGGTGGAGGGCTTCCGGCTGAATCTGGAGCTGCCGGAGGATGAGGCTGCCACCGATGTTCCGGCGGATGCGCCCGCGGCAGCGCCCGCAGAAGCGGCAGCTCCGGAGACAGCACCCGCGGCAGAACCGACGTCTGATTCGCCGATCCTGCTGACCGAGGAGGAAGAGACGGAGCCGGTCAGGGGGCCGAAACGGAGCAAAAAGCGCTCCAAACGGGCTTCCCGTCTGGCCAAGACCCTGTTTTATGTGGTGTTTGTTCTGCTGTTTGCCGGTGTGCTGACCTATTTCGGCATTGTGGGCATTATTGACCTCCTCGGACTGAACAAATCCAGCCAGACGATCTCCGTCTCGATCCCGAGCGGGTCGACTGCGCGGGATATTGCGGATATCCTGAAGGAGAACGGCATCATCGACCAGCCGCTGATCTTCCGGCTGTATTCCCGTCTGACGGGGGCGGACAGCCGCTATCAGCCGCATGAGCAGCTTGAGCTGTCGCCGGACATGGGCTACGGCAACCTGATCGACGAGCTTTGCGCCGAGCAGGCGCGCGAGGAAGTGAAGGTCACGATCCCCGAGGGCTACACGCTCAACCAGATTGCGGCGCTTCTGGAGGAGAAAAATGTCTGCACCCAGGAGGAATTCCAGCGCGTGCTGACGACCGGCGACTATTCGAAATATGATTTTCTCACCGAGCAGCCCGACCGCGAGGACGATCCGAAATACGCCAACCGCATGTATGATCTGGAGGGATATCTCTTCCCCGATACATACAATTTCTTCACCCACAGCTCCGCCTATTCCGCCATCTGCAAGATGCTGGATAACTTTGCGGTGCGCATCAACGCGGATATGCGCAAGGCCATCAAGGAAAAGGGTATGACGCTTGACGAGGTGGTGATTCTGGCATCCATTGTCGAGCGTGAGGCGTCAAACAGCATTGATATGGCCAAGGTGTCGCGCGTGCTCTCCAACCGCCTGAACAACAAGGCGGAGTATCCGAAGCTGCAGTGCGATTCCACGACAGACTATATCATTAAGCTGCTGGATTCCAAGGAGGAAACGGCGGTGCGCAAGGCGTATGACACCTATATCTGCGAGGGGCTGCCCGTCGGCGCGATCTGCAATCCCGGGCTGGATGCCTTCAACGCGGTGCTGAAGCCTTCGGCGGATCAGGATGTGATGAAGTGCTACTACTTTGCCACGGATTATAAGACCGGCAAGACCTATTATTCCCGTACCTATTCGCAGCACGAGGCGGTCTGCAAGAAATACAAGATCGGAATGTACGGATGAGACAAAAACGAATCGGCCTGCCGGAGCTTTTGGCGCCCGCCGGTGACCGGGAGCGGCTTGAGGCGGCGCTGCTCTACGGCGCGGATGCCGTCTATCTGGCGGGTACGCGCTTCGGCATGCGCTCGGCGCCGGATAATTTCACCGCCGACGGGCTGAAGGAGGCGGTAGCGCTCTGTCATGCCGAGGGCGTCGCCGTCCATGTCGCCTGCAATACGCTGCCGCGCGATGAGGAGCTGGAGACGCTGCCGGAGTGGCTGACCCTCGTCGATGAGGCGGGCGCAGATGCGATCATTGCGGCGGATCTCGGCGTGATGGCGCTGTGCCGGCGCTATGCGCCGCACTGCGCGCTGCACGCCTCGACCCAGTGCGGTGTGGTGAACCATGCCGCGGCGCAGGCGCTGTATGACCTCGGCGCGTCCCGCGTCGTGCTGGCGCGCGAGCTGTCGCTGGAGGCAATCGCCAAGCTGCGGGCGCTGGCGCCGCGTGAGCTGGAGCTCGAATGCTTTGTCCACGGCGCCATGTGCGTGTCGGTGTCCGGTCGCTGCCTGCTGTCGAATTATCTGGCGGGGCGGGACGCCAACCACGGCGACTGCACACAGCCCTGCCGCTGGAAATATGCGCTCGTGGAGGAGCACCGCCCCGATCTCCCGCTGCCGATCGGCGAGGGGGAGGACGGCTCTTATATCCTCAATGCCGAGGATCTCTGCCTGATCGACCATGTGGCAAAGCTGGCGCGGGCGGGGGTCTCCTCCTTCAAGATCGAGGGACGCGCCAAGGCGGCATATTATGTCGCCGCCGTGACCCATGCCTACCGCGCGGCACTCGACGGCTATGCCGATTCCGGCTTTTCGCCGGATTACCGCCCGCCGCGCTGGATGCGCGAGGCGGGCGACCGCGTCAGCCACCGCCCCTACAGCACCGGTTTTCTTTTCGGCACACCGGCGCAGGAGACAAAACGGGGCGGCTATATCCGCGACTACGAGGTGGCTGCCATGGTGGAGGACTGGCGGGACGGGCGGCTGTATCTGTCTCAGCGCAACCGCTTTTTTGACGGAGAGACCGCCTTTGTGCTCTCGCCGTTTACCGAGCCGTATACGCTGCGGCTGTCGCCGCTGTACACCATGGACGGCGAGCCGCTGACCGTCTGCCCGCATCCGACAATGCGCCTGTGGATGCCCTGTGAGCAGCCGATTCCGAAGGGCAGCTATCTTTGCTGCCGGCGCAGTGGGGAGGAGACAACATGACAACGGGACAATTGCGGCAGCAGTATGCGTTTTCGGCGCTGCCCCTCGCCGTATTGGAGGAGCCGACCGCCTTTTACAACGCGTTTTCCGCGGGCGAAGAGGAGGTACAGTCCTTTGCCACGGAGGTCTGGGAGCGGCTCTGCCGTGAAAACGGCGATACGCTGCGGGAGCATCCGTTTTTTCCGGACAGCACCTTTTGGCTCGTGGATGAGACGGAGGAAAATTTCGCCTGTATGTGGGATCTGTACCTTCCCGCCGTCGGCGCGACACCGGCGCTGTATGCCGCGGTCGTGTTCGGCGCGACGATGGATCCCCGCTGCTTTGCCGCGGCTGCGGCGGCGGACGGCGGCGCGGATATCGCGGAGCTGACGCTTGCGGATGGCGGGACGCTGAAGCCTGTTCCCTGCGGGCGGCTGGATGCCGCGCTGCCGGAGACGGAGCGGCGGCAGGCGTTTATGGAGCGGGTCTATGCCGTTTGTGATGCCTATTCGTCCGAAGCATGATTATTTTCCCCCTGCACGGGTAACACTTCACCGTGTAAGGGGGAATTTTTATGCGGAAACGGACGGCGGGAATCTATGCGCTGTTGCTTTTGCTGCTCAGTGGCGCGGTATGGCGGATCTATACGCTTGCCAGGGCGGGGGCGACCCCCGCATCGGAGCAGCAGGCACATATGACCGTTACGGTGGCACAGGGGCGTGCCGCGATCTACGACTGCAACCGGCAGAAGCTGGTCAACCGTGAGGTGGCGCTGTCCTCCTGTATTGCGCCGTTTCCCTCCACGCTGACCGCTCTTTCGCAAAAGCTGCCGGAAGCGCAGTGGAAGACGCTCAGCGAACGCCTTTCCCGCGGCAGACCGGTCACGGCGGTGCTGCCCGAGCTGTA
Source organism: uncultured Eubacteriales bacterium (assembly GCA_934667845.1). Lineage (GTDB taxonomy): Bacteria > Bacillota > Clostridia > Oscillospirales > Acutalibacteraceae > HGM12789. The sequence continues at coordinate 13,690 of CAKUMQ010000048.1, forward strand.
TACATCGGTGCGCGGGCTGTGGCAGTATATGGCGCCGGTGCGGTATACAAAGGGGCAGCTCGCCCCGCATCTGATCGGGTATCTGGACAGCGAAAATGCCCACGGCGTCACCGGCATCGAGGAGGCGCTGGACAGCTATCTGACCGCGCATGAGGGACAGGTGAAGCTGACGTTTGACGTGGACGCCAACGGCAGGGTGCTGGAGGGCGTGGAGCCGGAGGTGGAAAACACCATGCGCTCGACGCAGGCGGGCGTTGTGCTGACTATCGACAGCCGCGTGCAGTATGCGGCGGAAACGGTGGCAGCCAAGCATATGCAGCGGGGCGCCGTCGTGATCCTCGAGCCGAAAACGGGACGGGTGCGGGCCATGGTCAGCCTGCTCGCCTATGATCCCACCGACGTGGCGGCTTCGCTTGAGCAGCCGCATGCGCCGCTGCTCAACCGCGCCATACAGAATTATAACTGCGGGTCGGTGTTCAAGATCGTCACGGCGGCGGCTGCGCTGGAAAGCGGGCTTAAGCCGGAGCAGAGCTTTGTCTGCTCCGGCTCCGTGCTGATCGGCGACCGGCAGTTTGCCTGCCACAACCGGCTCGGCCACGGAACGCTGACCATGAAAAATGCCTTTGCGCAGTCCTGCAACCCCTATTTTATTCAGCTGGCGCAGCAGGTCGGCGGACAGGCGCTGTACACGCAGGCGGCGGCGCTCGGCTTCGACAGCGCCGTACTGCTCGCCGACAATTACCAGACGGCGCGGGCGCTGCTGCCGGATACCGACGCGCTCAGCTCGCCGGGCGAGCTGTCGAATCTCGCCATCGGTCAGGGCGGGCTTTTGGCGACGCCGGTGCATATCGCGCAGCTGGCGGCGGCGGTGTATAACGGCGGCGAATGGGTGCCCGCGACGGTCGTGCAGGGGTATACGGATGAAAACGGCGTGTATACGGAAAACGAGCCGACTGCCGCCATGCGGGCATTTTCGCCGCAGACCGCCGCGACGCTGCGGGAGTTTATGGAAAATGCCGTCCGCCACGGCACAGGCACCACGGCAAAGCCCGACACCGGGCTGGCGGGCGGCAAGACCGGCACGGCGGAGACCGGCTGGGTAGAGGACGGCGTCAAGGTGATCCAAAGCTGGTATGCCGGCTTTTTTGAGACCGGCGGCAGATCCTATGCCATCGCCGCGGTAGGCGAGGACAAAAACCGCACCGGCGTGCGTGCCGCCCCGCTGTTCAAGGCGCTGTGCGAGGCGCTGGCGGAGATCCCCTGACCGTTTCGGCGGGGGTACATAAGCCGCTTTTCGGCGGAAAATGCAAACTTTTTGAAAATTTGCGGGCAAAAACGCGGTTTTGACTTGATACTTGGCGGCATATATAGTAAAATATGACGTGAAAGTTTACCGGAGAGGAATGTGTATATGGAACCGAAATACAAACGGATCTTGTTGAAGCTCAGCGGCGAGGCCATGGCGGGTGAACAGGGCTTCGGCCTGGATTTTGATACGGTGCTCAGCGTCTGTGCCGCCGTAAAGGAGTGCGCGGATATGGGCGTGCAGGTCGCTGTTGTTGTAGGCGGCGGCAATTTCTGGCGCGGCCGCTCCAGCGGGAAAATGGACCGCACCCGTGCCGATCATATGGGCATGCTCGCGACGACCATCAACTCGCTCGGTCTTGCGGACGCGCTTGAACAGCTCGGCTGTGATGTGCGCGTGCAGACGGCGATCGCGATGAATCAGATTGCGGAACCGTATATCCGCAACCGCGCCGTGCGCCATCTGGAAAAGGGACGGGTCGTTATTTTCGGCTGCGGAACCGGCAACCCCTTCTTCTCGACGGATACGGCTGCCGCTCTGCGCGCAGCGGAGATCGAGGCGGATATCATCTTCAAAGCCAGCATGGTGGACGGCGTCTACGATTCCGACCCGAAAAAGAACCCGAATGCGGTGAAATACGATGAGCTGACCTACATGCAGGTGCTCGAGCAGGATCTCAAGGTGATGGATTCCACGGCGGCGACGCTCTGCCGCGACAACCGTCTGCCGCTTCTCGTGTTTAATTTGAACGACCCGAAGAATATTGTCCGCGCGGTCTGCGGCGAAAATATCGGCACATTGGTCAGAGCATAACAACAGAAAAAGGAGGCATTTCCCATGGAACAGGTTTTCAAAACGGCTGAAGAAAAGATGAATAAATCGGTGAACGCGCTGCAAAACGAGTATGCGGCGATCCGCGCCGGACGCGCGAATCCCGCCGTGCTCGACAAGGTGCAGGTGGAGTATTACGGCGCGCCGTCTCCGGTCAATCAGGTCGCCTCGGTCTCGGTTCCCGAGCCGCGCACGGTGCAGATCGTCCCCTGGGACAAGAGCCTGCTCAAAGCCATCGAAAAGGCGATTCTGGCTTCGGATATCGGCATTACGCCGCAAAACGACGGATCCTCTCTGCGGCTGAATTTCCCGCCGCTGACCGAGGAGCGCCGCCGCGAGCTGTGCAAGGGACTGTATAAATATGCCGAGGAGTGCAAGGTCGCGATCCGCTCCATCCGCCGCGATGCGATGGATAAGCTCAAGAATATGAAGAAGAAGAGCGAGATCACGGAGGATGATCTGAAAAACGCCGAAAAGCGGGCACAGGATCTGACGGATCGCTTCTGCAAAGAGGTGGACGGTATGGCGTCCCGCAAGGAAAAGGAGATCATGGAGATCTGAGAAACCGCCTTTGTGCGGGAGATCGGAAAAAGGACGGAGAAACGCTATGCTGTGGTTCGGAAAGAAAAAACCGCTTCCGCCGGCGGTGCTGCCCCGCCATATCGGCATCATTATGGACGGCAACGGCCGGTGGGCGAAAAAACGCGGGCTTCCGCGGCGTGCGGGTCACGCCGCCGGTGCGCGCACCTTTCGCTCAATCGCGAAATACTGTGAAAAGCGGGGGATCGCCTGCCTGACGGTATATGCGTTCTCCACCGAGAACTGGCGGCGTCCCGCCGACGAGGTCGAAGCGCTGATGGATCTGCTGCGGGATTACCTCAAGGAGTCCCTTTCCGATTTCCGGCAGGAAAACATACAGGTGCATTTCATCGGCGACCGCAGGCCGCTGGCAGACGATCTGCAGCAGCTGATGGCGGAGGCGGAGGAAGCCACGGCGCACAAGACCGGCATGCAGCTGAACATTGCCGTCAACTACGGCGGGCGCGAGGAGATTGTTCACAGCCTCCGCGAGCTGGCGGGCGAGGTGGCGGCGGGGCGGCTTTCGCCGGATGAGCTGTCGGAAAAGCTCGTCGAGGCGCATCTGTACACGGCGGGGCAGCCGGAGCTGGATCTGATCCTGCGCCCGAGCGGCGAATACCGGCTGTCGAATTTTCTGCTCTGGCAGTCCGCGTATGCGGAATATATTTTCATGGATGTGCTGTGGCCGGATTTCACACCGGCGCATCTGGAACAGGCTTTGACGGAATATGCCGGCCGGCATCGGCGCTTCGGAGGTGTGTGACCATGCGGACAAGAATTATCACGGCGGTGGTCGCTGCCGCGATCGGGCTGATTGTGCTGCTGCTTCTGCCGCCCGTGGTGACGTTTATCGCCGTGTCGCTTTTGGCGGGAATGGCGGTATACGAAATGACCGGTGCCATGAAGCTGCGCGATTTTCCGGAGCTGACCGTGCTGTGCGTGGTCATGGCGGTTTTGGTGCCGTTTTTCCCCGCTGTGCCGTTCCGGTTTGTCGGCGCGGCGCTGCTGCTCTACGGACTGCTGCTGACCGGCGTTATGCTCTACCGGCACGAACAGCTGACCGTGGTGCAGACGGTCTCCATGGGCTTTTTGACCCTGCTGATCGCTTGCGGCCTTTCCACGGTCGCCTATCTGCGGCGGTATGACCACGGTCTGCCCATGCAGTTTCTCACCCTGCTGATTCCGTGGCTGTCCGATTCCGGCGCCTATTTCACCGGCGTGTTTTTCGGCAAACATAAGCTCTGCCCGAAGATCAGCCCGAAAAAGACCGTGGAGGGCTTTATCGGCGGCATCGTGACGTCTGTGGTGCTGTGCACGCTGATCGCCTGGATCTATGCACAGCTCGCGCATGCCGATGTGATTTTGTGGCGCGTGGCGCTGCTCACGCTGATCGGCGCGCCGGTCTCGGTGATGGGGGATCTGTTTGCTTCGCTGATCAAGCGGCAGCATGACGTGAAGGATTACGGGTGGATCCTGCCCGGACACGGCGGGATCATGGATCGGTTTGACAGTGTGATCTTTGTGGCGCCGGTCATGGTGCTGTGGATCCAGTGGCTGCCGTTGGTCAGATGAGGTGAAGCGGATGGATCGAACCGGAAAGCGGCTTGTAATACTCGGCTCGACCGGCTCTATCGGCGTGCAGGCTCTGGAGGTGGCGCGGCTGCTCGGGCTTCCGATCACGGCGCTGTCTGCCAACCGGCAGGTCGACCGCATAGAGGAGCAGGCGCGGGAATTTCACCCGAGTGCGGTCGCCATGGCGGATGAAGCGGCAGCGCGTGAGCTGCGCCTGCGGCTGGCAGACACGGATATTGCCGTGCTGTCGGGGCAGGAGGGCGTGTGCGAGATCGCCGCGCGTCAGGACGCAGACATGGTGCTGACGGCGGTGGTCGGCATGGCGGGGCTTTTGCCGACGCTGACCGCCATTGAGGCGGGTCATGATATTGCTCTGGCCAATAAGGAAACGCTGGTGGCGGGCGGTGCTCTGGTGACCGAAGCGGCAAAACGCAGGGGCGTGCGGCTGCTTCCGGTGGACAGCGAGCATTCCGCCATCTTTCAGTGTTTGCAGGGCGCGCCGCCGCACGAGGGCGCCGAGCGCCTGATCCTGACAGCGTCCGGCGGCCCTTTTTTCGGAAAGACGAAACAGGAGCTTGAACAGGTCACGGTTGAACAGGCGCTGCGCCACCCGAACTGGAGCATGGGCGCCAAGATCACGATAGATTCCGCCACCATGATGAACAAGGGCCTTGAGCTGATCGAGGCAAGCTGGCTATTTTCCATGCCGCCCGACAGGATCGACGTGGTCGTGCATCGCGAGAGCGTGGTTCATTCGCTGGTGGCGTATCGCGATCATTCGGTCATTGCCCAGATGGGTGTGCCGGATATGCGGATCCCGATTCAATATGCGCTGACCTATCCCGAGCGGCTGCCGTCCGCAGTGCCGGCGCTGGATCTTGCGGCTTTCGGCAGGCTGACCTTTTTTGCACCGGACGAGGAGACATTTCCTGCTATTGCGCTTTGCCGGCGGGCGATGGCGGCGGGAGGAACCTGTCCCGCGGCGCTCAACGGCGCCAACGAGCGGGCGGTTGCGCTTTTTCTTGACAAGCGCATTGCCTTTACGGATATTACCCGTCTGGTTGCCGCCGTCGCCGAAAGGGAGTGGCCGGTATGCCGCAGTATTGACGACGTTTTGGCTGCCGATGCGAAAGCGCGCCGGCTGGTTGAGGCGGAATGTGAGAAAATGAGGTGAGCCTTTGTCGATGTATATGGCACAGTGGGCATCGGTGATGTCCGTACTGACCGGACAGGTGCTGCCGGCGGCGCTGAAGATCATTGCGGCGCTGATCGTGTTCGGTATCATCATCCTGATCCATGAGTTCGGTCATTTCATCGTGGCAAAATGCTGCAAGGTCAGGGTCAACGAATTTGCCATCGGTATGGGACCGCGTTTGCTCAAATGGGGCAGGGGCGAGACCACCTATTCCCTCCGTATTATCCCGATGGGCGGTTTCTGCGCCATGGAGGGCGAGGACGAAGGGGCACCGACACCGAGCGCGCTCGGTGGTAATGCCGACCGCGAAAATGCTGGGCCTGCGCCGCTGCCGCCGGTAGAGGGGCAGACTGCGGAATCCGCGGAAAATGCGGCGATTTTGCCCGAAATACCCGCAGAGGACAGTGCGGCGGATGCCGATGCTGAGCTGGCTGCGGCAGCCGAACCGGCGGCGGATACGTCGCGCTCCTTTGCCCACAAAAAGGTGTGGCAGCGGATACTGATTGTCGTTGCGGGTGCCTTTATGAACCTTGTGCTGGGCTTCCTTTTGCTGCTCGGCTACAACCTTTTTTGCACCTCCGGCGAGTATGTGCTGGCGTTTTTGAGCTGCACGCAGACGATCCACTCCATCGACAGCTCCTTTGAGACCGAGCTGCAGCCCGGCGACACGATCCTGCGGATGGACGGCGAGCGGCTGTATTCCTATATGGATTTTGTGACGTTTTTGCAGACCGACGAGGACGGCAAGTTTGACATTGAGGTGCGCCGCCCGACAGAGGACGGCAAAAGCGAAACGCTGACGCTGAAGGATGTCGATTTTCACCTGACGGTAGACGAAAAGACCGGGCTGCGGTATTTAAATTACAAGATGAATTTCACGACCTATCACCCG
>CAKUMQ010000049.1 GCA_934667845.1 uncultured Eubacteriales bacterium
GCCCTTTCGCTCCTGCCGTCAACCCCTCAGTCAGCCCGTCGGCTGACAGCTCCCCTTACACAGGGGAGCCAAGGGGAAACCGGCAGGAAAATCATCCTATTCCGTGGGCGCGGATCGCACCTGCCGGGAGCCATGGTTCAGGGACAAATTAACGCTGCCTACAAATGCGACGCACCCCTCGCCTCCCCTGTGCAAGGGGAGGTGGGTTTGCGTCAGCAAAGCCGGAGGGGTTGTTTCGTGCCGCCAGGCGGGGACACGCAAACCCTTTTGCCCCCGCCGTCAACCCCTCAGTCAGCCTATCGGCTGACAGCTCCCCTTACACAGGGGAGCCAAGGGGAAACCGGCTGAAAAGCTACCTTATCACACCTGTCGGGCTGCACAGGGGAGCCGGGGCGGAGAGAGTTTACACCACCTATGATCCGAGCCAACTAAAGTTTCTTTTGCCTCCTTTTCTTTTCCAAAGAAAAGGAGGGGACTGCTTTTCTTTTTTCCCAAAAAGAAAAGCAGGTCAGTCGGCGGGATGGTCGACGTCCTCGGGCATCTGCGAGAGATCCGGCCACTCCTCCGCGTTCGCGTCGGTCTCCGTCTCCTCAGCATCCACCGCAAACGCGGGATCCAGCTCCGGATCGACCGCCGCGGTATCCTCAGCTCCCGTCGTGTCGCCATCCTCCACGGTCAGCTCCACCTCACGCGGCACCAGCTTCTTCACTGCATCCGCCGCCTTGCCGCGCAGCTCAGCATACGTCTCCGGCGCATACCGCCGCAGCGCCCACGCCGTACCGGCCGCCACCGCTCCCAAAGCCAATCCCACTTTCAGAAATCCTTTCATCGTGACTACCTCCTGTAATTTTTATACCATATATAACTCTTTGTATATGTATAATTCCCCAAAACAGGGAACTATCGCCTTATTTACCCACGCAGAACCGCGCGAATACCTCGTCAACGACCACATCGGTGACGCGCTCGCCGGTCAGCTCAAGCAGCGCGGACAGCGCGCCCTCAAGACAGACATCGACCGCATCGAGCGTCGCACCGGCGGAAAGCGCGGACTGCGCCTCCAAAAGCGCCGCCCGGCAGCGCTGCGCCGCCGAAAACTGGCGCGCGGAGGTCAGCATCGCCTGATCTGCCGCCAGCGCCGCCACGCCCGTGACCCGGGCAACCGCCGCCGCCAGCGCCGCTTCCCCCTCGCCCGCACGGGCGGAGATGACCACGGTCTCGGGAATGACGGACGCGACCGCCGACCCATCCCATGCAGGCGAGCAGTCGCACTTGTTGAGCAGCGCGACCGTCTGCGCGGGCGGCAGTGCCGCAAGCAGCGCCCGGTCGCCGTCCGAAAACGGGCGGGACAGATCAAACACCGCAAGGATCAGCGCCGCCGACTGCAAACGCCCGCGCGCCCGCGCGACGCCGATGGCTTCAACGGGGTCATCGGTGTCCCGCAGGCCGGCGGTGTCCGCCAGCCGCAGCGTGACCTCCCCCACCCGCACCGTCTCCTCGACGATGTCGCGGGTCGTACCCGCCACATCGGTGACAATGCTGCGCTCAAAGCCGGAGAGCCAATTCATCAGCGTGGATTTGCCGACATTCGGCGCCCCGACGATCGCGGTGTCCACGCCCTCGCGCAGTATGCGCCCCGCCTCATAGCGGGAGAGCAGCTCATCCATTTCCGCCAGGCACCCCCGCAGCGCATCGGCAAGCGCCTCGGGCACAAGCTCGGGAATGTCGTCATCGGGATAATCCACAAACGCGGTCAGCTGCGCCGACAGCCCCGCCAGCGTATCGCGCACGCGGGACAGCGCCCGCGCAAGCGCGCCCTCACGGGCAGCCAGCGCACTGCGGGCGGCCAGTCGCCCCTCGGCGGCGATCAGATCCGTCACCGCCTCCGCCTGGGCAAGATCGAGCTTGCCGTTTAAAAATGCACGGCGGGTAAACTCGCCCGGTCCCGCCGGCCGTGCGCCCGCCGCAATACAGGCGCGCAGCACGCGGTCGAGCAGATAGCGCCCGCCGTGGCAGGACAGCTCGACCGTGTCCTCGCCGGTGTAGCTTTTCGGCGCGCGGAACAGCAGCGCCACACATTCGTCGATCACGCCGTCGGCATCGGCGGCGTGGCCGTAAAGCGCCGTGTAGCCCGAGCGGTCAGCCAGCCGCTTCCCCGCGGAAAACGGGCGGAACACGCGTTCCGCCACCGCGATCGCCTGCGGTCCCGAAATGCGCACGACCCCAAGCCCCGCGGGCGCGGGCGGCGTTGCGACGGCGGCTATGGTGCCGCCGCCCGCCGGATTCACGCCTCGGCGCCCTCGTCGGCGCCCTCGTCCGCATCGGTGTCATCCTCGACAGGCAGCTCGGCGTCCGCCTCGTTCTCGTCATGCGGCACGACCGCCATGGCGATCAGGCGGCTGTTCTCATCGACGCGCATCACGCGCACGCCCTTCGACGGGCGGCGGCAGACGCGCACCTGCTCGGCGCGGATACGGATGACGATACCGGCATCCGACACCAGGATCACGTCCTCGTCGCCGGTCACGACCTGCGCCGCGGCGACCGCGCCGAAGCGGTCGGTATGGTAGTTCGTCAGACCCTTGCCGCCGCGCGACTGAATGCGGTAGTCGGTCAGCGGGCTGAGCCGCCCGTAGCCGGTCTCGGTCACGGTCAGCAGATACGCGCCCTCGGTGCAGGCAGACATGCCCACGACCTCGTCGTTCTCGCCGAGCGAGATCGCGCGGACGCCGCGGGCAGTGCGCCCGACAACGCGGGCGTCATTTTCGTCAAAGCGGATCGCCATGCCGTCGCGGGTCGCGACGAGCAGCGACTGATAGCCGTCGGTGAGCAGCACGGAGGCGAGGTGGTCGCCCTCGTCGAGATCGACCGCGATCAGACCGCCCTTGCGCACGTTCGCAAACGCCTCGAGACGGGTGCGCTTCAGCACGCCGCGGCGGGTGATCATGCACAGATAGCCGTCCTCCTCCAGTCCGCTGACGCGGATCATGGCGGAGACCTTCTCATCCCCCTCGATCGGCAGGAGGTTGACAATATTCATGCCCTTAGACTGGCGGCTGCCCTCCGGCACCTCATACGCCTTGATGCGATAGACGCGCCCGGCGGTAGTGAAGAAGAGGATATAGTCGTGGCTCGAGCAGAAGAACATCCGCGCGGTCGAATCCTCCTCACGGGTGGACATGCCCTTGATCCCGCGGCCGCCGCGGTTTTGCAGCTGGAACGTGTCGGCGGTCTGGCGCTTGATATAGCCGAGCTGCGACATGGTCAGCACGCAGTCCTCGACCGGGATCAGATCCTCGATATCCATTTCGCCGCAGACCGTGGAGATCTCGGTGCGGCGCTCATCGCCGTATTTATCCCGCATACGCAGGCACTCAGTCTTGACGATGGCTTTGATCTTCTGCTCATCGGCGAGAATGGCCTCCAGCTCGGCGACGCGGATGCGCAGTGCGCCGAGCTCGTCCTCGATCTTCTGCCGTTCGAGTCCGGCGAGCTGACCGAGCTGCATCCGGACGATGGCCTCGGTCTGCGCGTCGTCAAAGCCGAAGCGCTCGGACAGGCGGCGTTTCGCGTCCGTCTTGTCGGCGGAGCCGCGGATCAGCGCGATGACCTCGTCGATAAAGTCGCTCGCGGTCTTGAGCGCATCGAGAATGTGGGCGCGCTCGCTGGCTTTTTTCAGCTCAAAGCGGGTGCGGCGGGCAATGACTTCCTCCTGGAAGGAGATATACTGCTCGAGCATGGCTTTGAGCGGCAGGATACGCGGCACGCCGTCGACAAGTGCCAGCATGATCGCGCCGAACGTGACCTGCATCTGGGTGAACATGAACAGCTGATTGAGCACGACCTGGGGGTTGGCATCCTTTTTGAGGTCGATGACGATGCGCATACCCTCGCGGCTCGAGTGGTCAACGACGTCGTGAATACCCTCGACGCGCTTTTCATCCGCCAGCTCAACGATGGATTTGACCAGATTGAGCTTGTTGACCTGATAGGGGATCTCGGAGACGACAATACGGAATCTGCCGTTGTGTCCCTCCTCGATCTCGGTGCGGGCGCGCACGATAATGCGGCCTCGGCCGGTCGCATAGGCGGCACGGATGCCGGAGCGGCCCATAATGACGCCGCCGGTCGGGAAATCCGGGCCCTTGATACATTCCATGATCTCGGGCAGCTCGGCGTCGGGCTTGTCGATCAGCAGGCAGATCGCGTCCACGACCTCGCAGAGGTTGTGCGGCGGGATGTTCGTCGCCATGCCGACGGCAATACCGAGCGAGCCGTTGACGAGCAGGTTCGGGAAGCGCGACGGCAGCACGCGCGGCTCCTGCAGACGGTCGTCATAGTTCGGGTCAAAATCGACGGTATCCTTGTCGATATCCACCAGCATGTCGAGCGCCATTTTGTTCATGCGGGACTCGGTATAACGGTAGGCAGCGGCGGGATGGCCGTCGATGGAGCCGAAGTTGCCGTGGCCGTCGATCAGCGGATAGCGCATGGAGAAATCCTGCGCCAGACGCACCATGGCATCGTATACGGACGCGTCACCGTGGGGATGATAGCGGCCGAGCACGGCGCCGACGGTGTCCGCGCATTTGCGGTAGGGCTTGTCGGGCGTGAGGTTGTTCTCATGCATGGTGTACAGAATGCGCCGGTGGACGGGCTTCAGACCGTCACGCACATCCGGCAGAGCGCGCGACACGATGACCGACATGGAGTATTCAAGGAAACTTTTTTTCATTTCCTTTTCCAGATCCACTTCGATCGTGCGGTTCGCGTGGTTCTCTTCCGGTGTCGCCGGAACATTCATTTCGGTGCGGTTCTCATCCATAACTTCTGATACTCCTTCCTCCGGTACTTTTCTTTGGAAAAAGAAAAGTACGCAAAAGAAACCCTATTGGCTCAAATTGCTGGTGGTGCGAAACTTTATGCTGCGGCTTCATATGCCACTTTTCCGGAAAAAGAAAAGCACACAAAAGAAACCCTATTGGCTCAAATTGCTGGTGGTGCGAATTTGCTCACGCTTCTCGGCTCCCCTGTGTAAGGGGAGCTGTCACGGCTCTGCCGTGACTGAGGGGTTGACGGTAAACGCAAAGTGGTTTGTGCGCCGCCCGTCTGCCCCTGCCAAGCAACCCCTCCGAGCGACATTCGTCGCCCACCTCCCCTTACACAAGGGAGGCATGAGGTGCAAACCCTGTCGGCAGAGATGCCGGGCGGGAAAACGGCACGATCCTGCCGTGACTGAGGGGTTGACGGTAGACGCAAAAAGGTTTGTATGCCGCCCGTCTGCCCCTGCCAAGCAACCCCTCCGAGCGACATTCGTCGCCCACCTCCCCTTACACAGGGGAGGCATGAGGTGCAAACCCTGTCGGCAGAGATGCCGGGCGGGAAAATGTGGTCACTGCCCGGCGCTTGTCCCGTCAGCCGGGCTTTGCGTGATGCCCCTTGTGACAAACGCCTCCATAGCGGCGGGATCGGCAAACGCGCACCTCGGCAGCTGCTCCTCACAGCCGGTCATGCACAAACGGACGCTGCGCTTATCCTGGGCGACGGTCATTACCCGCCGCGCATACTCGGTCTTGCCCTCCTCCGTCACGACCGACAGCCGATCCGGGAAAAACAGCCATCTGCCGCTTTTCGGCAGTCTGCGGTCTGTTCCGGCGTCCCAAAGCAGCGCAAGCGTCGGGATCAATGCGGAAATAAGCAATACAGAGAGGACTATCGTACCGTAATATAACCAGAAGTATTGATTTTCAGGCAGACAATCGGTCAGCATCAGCGCGCAAAGGCACATCAGGGGCGCCCAGATGATCCACTGCCTGCGAAAGAAATCGCGCAGGCGAGCGGAAAATGCCGCGGCGCGGGTCAATGTAAACGGGGCGGAAAACATGAGCGTCGGGGCACGGAGCGTCGGCGCGGACCAGGGGGCGGGATAGACACGCCCCATCATCGCGGTCTTGCCGTACCGCTTTGCCGCGGCGGGGGTCAGCAGCGCCGACAGCGCCGCCGCCTGGGCGGACGAGATATTCTCACCCCGCACCGTCACGGTCTTGCCGCCGTTTGACACAGTCAGCAGCGTCGGGTATTCATGCAGCTCGGCGCCGGCGAGCGGCACCGTCACCACGTCCGTCTCCCCCTGCGCCGTGATGCGGTCACAGTAGACGGTGACGAGCCGTCCGGGCGCCTCAAGCAGGCGATAATTCTCCCATGCGCCGCGCTCCCGCCAAAGGGCAGTGCTGATCCTGCGCAAAAACACAGCCAGTGAGGTAGAAAACAGCACGGCATGCAGCGGCAGAAACAGCACCGCGCGCGGCACCGACGCACCGAACAGCGCGATCTCCGAAAAGTCGAACGCGGATGTACTCAGGTAGAGGCACAGCACGGCGGCGAGCGCATATGCCCAGCACACGACGGGCATACGCCGCGGACGGGTCAGCTTCCACTCGCTCTCGGTCATCGGGCCGATGGCGGCCTGCCAGAGCGGACGGCTCGGGTCGGGGGGCGCGGGCGGCTCTGCCGCCACGGGCGCGTACCCTTGCGCAGGCGCGTAGCCCTGCGCGGGCGCGTATCCTTGCGCGGGCGTGTAGCCCTGTGCAGGCGCGTAGCCCTGTGCGGGCGCGTACCCTTGCGCGGGTGTGTAACCCTGTGCGGGCGTGTAGCCCTGTACGGGCGCGTACCCTTGTGCGGGCGCGTACCCTTGTGCGGGCGTGACCCCTTGCGCGGGCGTGACCCCTTGCGCGGGCGTGACCCCTTGCGCGGGCGCGACCCCCTGCGCGGGCGTGTAACCTTGTGCGGGCGCGTAACCCTGTGCGGGCGCGTAGCCCTGTGCGGGCGCGTAGCCCTGTGCGGGCGCGTACCCTTGTGCAGGCGCGTACCCTTGTGCAGGCGCGTACCCTTGTGCAGGCGCGTAACCCTGCGCGGGCGCGTATCCCTGCGCGGGCGCGTATCCCTGTGCGGGCGCGGTGCCGCTGCCCGCCATGGTCGGCGGGATGGGCTGCGGCATGACCGGCATAACAGGCGCACCCTGCGGCGCGGATGTATGGGATATATCGCACACCTGCCCGGCGGCGGGGGCAGCTCCCCCCTGATTTCCCGCCGGTGTACCGCTGCCGTAAACCGGATCAGTCATCCTTTCCACCTCCGTATCGGTTGGCGGACGGGTCGGCGCCGTCCCGCCGCAAATAGGTATTGAGCAGATCATTCAGTGCCGCCGGATCCGCTATACAGTGCTCCGGCACCTCCACATGATCGTGGGTGAAGGAAAAATCAAACCACTGCCCCTGATGCGCCACGCGCGTGACGGCAAGCCAGGGGTAAAACAGGCTGTGCCTGCCGGTTCCGGTAATGCGGATGCCCTTTTGGGAGAAAAACATGTGCATCACGAGCGCACCGCCGGTCAGCGCGGGCAGACGCAGCTGCGTCCGCACCCGCGGGATCACGACATGGATGATAAAAAACAGCAGCATCCCGCCGAGGAAGATCAGCGACATCACATACGGCCCGCGGGAAAATGCCAGCGCCAGCGCGGCGATAAACGACACACCGGCGCAGATCGGCAGGCGCGAAAGATACACATTCATCGCGGAACGGGTCACGACATGCAGAAATTCGTCGGGCGTGTAGCTGACGGGTATGACCAGCAGCGTCTCGTCCGTCTCGTCGTCCGGCTCCTGCTCCGGAACGGCAAGCCGCACCGCCGTGCGCGATACCATGACGGCATACCGCCGCCGGGCATTTTCCGCCACGACCGCAAGCGCCGCCTCGCGCACCGCCGCGGCGTCCTCCGCCGTCACGCAGCGCGCGGGCAGGATGATCGCCGGTGTGTCCGGCGACACGATCACGATCATGTCCTCATATTCGGCATAGCCCGCCTGCGCAAACAGAATCGACACCGTCTTTGTGCCGACGGTCTTTTCGATCCGATTGCCGTAGAGCCGGATCATGCCGTAATATTCCTGCCCCGCCATCAGCGAACGGTCATAGGCGGAACCGGCCTTGATGCGGATGTAGTTCGGTACGCCGAACAGCAGGACCATGCCGCAGATCAGCACAAACGCCATCAGCGTCAACGGCGCCGTGTCCAGCGGCCGGTGCCGGATCAGTGCGGAAATGACCGAGGCAGCCGCCGCGGCAAAGATCAGCCCGAACGCCGTGAGCATCACGCCGCGAAAGCGGTACAGCCCCCGCTCGCGCGCCATGTACATATTGTAGCGCACAAATTCCGCGCGGTCGAGATCCACCGGAAACTCCCGCAGCCGGGTAAATGCGTCCTGTTCTGCCATGCCCGTTCACCTCCTTTGTATACAAAGTGGAATGTGTGATGTGGATATAACGGGGGGTATAGAATTGCTTCTGCCGTCAACCCCTCAGTCAGCCGTTCCGGCTGACAGCTCCCCTTACACAGGGGAGCCAAGGTGAGCAAATTTCTCGCCACCGACAGTCCGTGCCATTAGGTTTTTTCTTTGCATTTTAAGTGGAAGAAAACAGCATTGTCCAGCAGATTCGTACCATCTATGAGCCAAGATAAATAAAGTTTCTTTTGCCCCCTTTTCTTTTTCAAAGAAAAGGGGGTGCTTACTTTTCTTTTTTTCCAAAAAGAAAAGTAAGTCAGATGTCGAGGTTCTGGACGTATTGGGCGTTTTTCTCGATAAACTCGCGACGCGGCTCGACCTTGTCGCCCATGAGGATGGAAAATGCCTCGTCTGCGGCGGCGGCATCCTCCACCGTCACCTTCAGCACAGTGCGGAACGCGGGATCCATCGTGGTCTCCCAAAGCTGCTCGGGATCCATTTCACCGAGACCTTTATACCGCTGGA
Organism: uncultured Eubacteriales bacterium; assembly: GCA_934667845.1. Classification (GTDB taxonomy): domain Bacteria; phylum Bacillota; class Clostridia; order Oscillospirales; family Acutalibacteraceae; genus HGM12789. Next base: position 8,811 of record CAKUMQ010000049.1, read on the forward strand.
CATCGGCGTTGCCGCCCAGCTCCTGATTATAGCGGATGCGCTCCTCATCGGAGAACGCATACCGCACCTGCTTGCCTTTCCAGACCTTGAACAGCGGCGGCTGCGCAAGATACACATGCCCCTGCTCGACGAGCGGCCGCATATAGCGGAAGAAAAACGTCAGCAAAAGCGTGCGGATGTGCGAGCCGTCGACATCGGCATCCGCCATGATGATGACCTTGCCGTAGCGCAGCTTCTGCAGGTCAAAATCCGCACCCAGCCCGCAGCCGAGCGCAATGATGATCGGGGTCAGCTTGTCGTTGCCGTACACCTTGTCGATGCGCGCCTTTTCGACGTTGAGCATCTTGCCCCACAGCGAGAGAATCGCCTGGAAATTGCGGTCGCGCCCCTGGATGGCGGAGCCGCCGGCGGAATCGCCCTCGACGATGAACAGCTCGGTGCGCTCGGCATCATTCCAGATGCAGTCCGCGAGCTTTTCGGGCATACGGGTCGAGGCGAGTCCGCTCTTTTTCCGCGCCAGCTCGCGCGCCTTCTGCGCCGCCTCGCGGACGCGGGACGCGTTGATGGATTTATCGAGAATCGCGCGCGCGACCGAGGGGTTCTCCTCGAGATACGGCACGAGCTTCTGATTCATCAGCGCCGTGACCAACTTGCCGATCGACGTGTTGCCGAGCTTGTTTTTCGTCTGGCTCTCAAACTGCGCGTCCTCGAGCTTAACGCTGATGACCGCCGTCAGCCCCTCGCGCACGTCCTCGCCCTTCAGGTTCGCATCGTTGTCCTTGAGCAGATTGTGACGGCGGGCATAGTCGTTTAAAATACGGGTAATCGCGTTGCGGAACGCCTGATCATGCGTACCGCCGTCCACCGTGTGCATGTTGTTCGCAAACGAGAGGATATTCTCCTGATAGCTGTCGTTATACTGGAACGCCACCTCCGCCACCGATGTGTCGTCGGACAGCGTGATGTGGATGACGTCGGGATGCAGCACCTCGTGGCCGCGCACCTTGTTCATATACTCGACAAACGAGGAAATACCGCCCTCATAGCAGAAGTGATCCGACCGCACATTGTCGGGGTCGCGGCTGTCGGTCAGCGTAATCGCCAGCCCGGCGTTCAAAAACGCCTGCTCCCGCATCCGCTTCTGCAGGGTCTCATAGTCGTATTCCGTCGTGTCGGTGAAGATCTCGGGGTCGGCTTTAAAGCGGATGCGCGTGCCGTCGTGATCGGAGGTGCCGATGACCGTCAGCTCCGTGACCGGCTTGCCGCGCTCCATGCGCTGGTGATAGATCTTGCCGTCGCGGGAAATCTCCACCTCGAGCCATTCGGACAGAGCGTTTACGACCGAGGAGCCGACGCCGTGCAGACCGCCCGCAACCTTGTAGCCGCTGTCGCCGCCGAATTTGCCGCCTGCGTGCAGCACGGTCAGCACCATCGTCACGGTCGGGATGCCCATTTTGTGGTGGATCGCGACCGGGATGCCGCGCCCGTTATCCGTGACCTGGATCACGTCGCCGGGCATAATCTCCACCTCGATATGGGTGCAGAAGCCCGCGAGCGCCTCGTCGATCGAGTTATCTACGATCTCATAGACCAGATGATGCAGTCCGCGCGGACCGGTCGAGCCGATATACATGCCCGGCCGCTTGCGCACCGCCTCGAGTCCCTCGAGCACCTGAATTTGGTTTTCGTCATATGTGTTTGTAACCGCCATGCCGTGCCTCCTGTGCATTTTCGGGCGGGGCAGCCCCCGCCGCGTGGTCAACCGTTATCGCTATCCCCTTTTAGGGTCAGCGGGGAACCGTGACGTTATATGCCTGCGTGCCGATGAAGCCGGCAGCGGCAAACGCCTGCGGATTCCTGCGGATCAGCCAGTCGATATAGCTTTCGATCATCCATGCCGTCAGCCGGTAGCCCGCCGCGTTCAAATGCCCGGACATGTAATACCGTTTGCGGTATTCCGCCGTCTGCGCGGGCGCATGGGTGAACAGGTCGATCACATAGGTGCGGTCGAAATACGCCGCCAGTTCGTGCAGAAGTGCGGCGTGCGCCGCCTTGCGCGGATCTTTGTCGCCGTCGTCCGGCATTGTGACGAGGAAAAAGCGGGCATACGGCTGCATGGACTTGAGCCGCTGGATGATGGCACTGTACCATCCCGCAAAGGTGTCCGCATTTTTCGTCCAGTCGTCGGGGTCGATGTCGGCGGTGCTGCCGACCGTCTGGTTCTGGTTAATGATGTCGTTGACCCCGAGCGCGAGGATATACGCCTGACAGAGCTTGTCCTCGCTCCAGAAATTCTGCTCCTCGGCAAATGTGCGCATATATTCCGCCGCCGTCATGCCGCCGCGGGAGAAATTCCGCACCGTGCAGCCCGCGTCGCGCGCGATAAACTGCCCCCACGAATAGTCGAACATGTCATGGTAATTCCGGTTGCCGTTTTCGTCGAGCGATTCGAATTCACCCGAGGACAGGCTGTCGCCGATGCAGCCGATCGTGCGGAAAATGCCGACCATGCCGCCGCCCGTCACCATGCGGTCAAGCGGCTTTGACGCGGGGTCAAAGGTGATATACTCCTGAAATGTCACAAAAATCCCTCTCTTTTTTACCGGCAGACGCCGTCATTCTTCCTCTTCGCCGTCCGGGATGAGCCGCCCGGCGCGCTTACGCAGCGTCGAGGGCGCCAACTGGGACAGATAGACCGTTTCCGAGCCGTCCGCCTCGACGCAGACGACAAACGAACGCGGCAGCTCGTCGGTCACGCTGATGACCCGCCCGCCCTTTTCGGCATCCGCCAGAAAGCGGCGGGTGTCCTGCCCGACGGTGGTGTTGTCGGTGTCAAACACGCCGATGATGTCGCGGCTGCGCACAATGCGGTCGCGCCCGATATGCAGGATCACAGCGACCCCTCCCCGCTTTCGATTGTACCGGCGCTGACCTTAAATGCCGCGCCGCCGGTCGAGCGGACGATGGCAGCCGGGTCACAGCAGGTGATAAACACCTGCCAGCCGGTGAGATGATTCAGAATATAGTCCTGCCGCGACGGATCAAGCTCGCTCATCACGTCGTCGAGCAGCACAACGGGCGGCTCGCCCGTGACCTCGCGCAATATCGCCGCCTCGGCGAGCTTTAACGCCAGCACGACCGAGCGCTGTTGTCCCTGCGACCCGAAGCGGCGGGCGGACAGCCCGTTGATCGCGAGCGACAGGTCGTCACGGTGGGGACCGCAGGTCGTAAACCCGGCGGCGAGGTCGTCGCCGCGATGGGCGGTCAGCGCGTCATACAGCGCCGCCGCCACCGCCGCCGTATCTGTTTCGGGCAGCGGCGAGTCGTAGCCGACCGAAAGCTCCTCTTTGTCGCCGGACAATCCGCGATATATCGCAGACGCTGCCGGAGCGAGCCGTCGCACATAGGCGCGGCGCGCCGCAGTGACCCGGGCGCCGAGGGCGGCGACCTGCTCATCCCACGGGGCGAGCAGCGCCGCGTCGGCGTACCCGCTGCGCAAAAGCGCGTTGCGCTGGGCAAGCGCGCGGACGTATTCCGTCATTGTGCGGACATAGGCAGGCCGCAGCGGGCAGTAGGCGGCGTCGATAAACCGCCGCCGTGCCTCGGGGCCGTCCTTGACGAGCGTTAAGTGCGCCGGCGAAAACACCACCGCGCAGAAATGCCCCGCCAGTGCGGCGGCCGTGCGCTGCGGGATGCCGTTCAGCTCCGCCTGCCGCCGTCCCGCCACCGTGATCGCCGCCTGCTGCTCCCGTTCCTCGGCAAAAAACCGCAGGGACAGCCGCGCTTCCGTGCGGGAAAAGCCGACCAGCTCGCGGTCCTTTGCGCCGCGGAAGCTGCGCCCGCCGGTGAAGAGCCAGACCGCCTCCAAAAGATTCGTCTTGCCCTGGGCGTTGTCGCCGTAGAAAATATTCACGCCCTCTTCGGGCCGCAATTTTGGCACCGAGAGGTTGCGGTAGCCGTCCGCCGTCAGGCTGATGATCCGCATTGCTCAGCCGCCCGCGACGGTCACGCCGCCGCTGACGCCGTCGACCGTGACCTGATCGCCGGGCACGCATTTTTTCCCGCGCATCAGGCAGGTCTCGCCGTTTAAGCGGACATGTCCGCTCTGGATCTGCACCTTGGCCTGCCCGCCGGTCTCACAGACCCCCGCGAGCTTTAACAGCGCGTCCAAGCGGATAAACGGGGTGTCGATCGTGATCGTCTGCATCGTCAGTCCCCTCCCTGTCAGCCGCGGGACAGCCGCACGGGAAGCACCAGAAACAGGAAGCTGTCCCCCTCGGGCGGATAGATCTTCATCGGCGACTGGGGACCGTTCAGCTCGATCTTCAGCTCGTCGCTCTCGGAAAATTTCAGCGCGTCGGTCAAAAAGCGGCTGTTAAAGCCCATATCTTCATTTTTGCCCTCGATCTTCGCGTTAATGCGGTCGACCGCGCTGCCGAGCGGTGTTGTGCAGGAAATACGGATGGTATTGTCGCGAAATTCGCAGACGAGCGGCGATTTGACGCGGTCGTTGATGACCAGCGCGGCGCGGTCGACTGCCGCCGCCAGCTCGCGGGTGTTGACCGTGACCGTTGTGGTCGCGTCCGGCAGTATCGCCTTGCGATAGGGCATGAATTCGCCGTCGAGCAGACGGGAGATGACGGCATAGGCGCCGACTGTCAGTATCGCGTGCCGCCTGCCGACCGCAATACCGACCGGCTCATCGCTCTCGGGCGAAAGCAGCTTTAATACCTCGTTCAGCGTCGTGCCGGGAATGACAAACTGCATCGCCTGGGCGTTTTTGAGCGGCTCGGTGCGGATCGCCAGCCGGGAACCGTCCACCGATACCAGCCGCAGGCTGTCCTCGGTCACTTCAAACAGCGTGCCCTTGTGCACCGGGCGCGCGTCGCTCTGCGCGACCGCAAACAGCGTCTGCCGGATCATGCTGTGCAGCACCTGCTGCGGCACCTCGGCGTGATCGCCGTCCTCAACGGTCGGCAGTTCGGGGTATTCGACGGAGGAAATGCCCATGATCGTAAATTCGGTCTCGCCGGAGAGAATGACCGTGTTGAGCTTGTCGTCGACACGCACCTCGACCGTGTCCTCCGGCAGACGGCGCACGATGTCGCCGAACAGCTTGGCGGTCAGCACCAGCTCGCCCGGGGATTTGATCTGTGCGGGGATCTCGGTCGTGATACCCAGCTCCATATTGTAGCCCGCCAGAAACAGCGCGCCCGACCCCGTGCGCAAAAGGATGCCCTCCAGAGCGCCGAGGGTGGATTTTGCGCTGACGGCGCGGCTGACATTGTTGACCGCTTCGAGAAGCTCCTGTCGGTCGCAAAGAAAATGCATAATCGTTCATCCTTTCGCATAGACTGATACGGGAGCCTGTTTTTCCACACCGCGCAGCGGTGCGGCTTCCGGCTTTTGTCCGATATCTAATCTTTCTTTCTTTTTTTTAGTAGTCGTAGTAGTAGGGGCTGTGAATTCGTGGAGAACCGCCGCATTGTGCGCAGCGGCGGGGTTTTTCGCGCTTTTTTTCTGTGGAATCCCGCGTGAAGACCGGTGAAATGTTTCACGCGCGCCGATTGTTCGACAGCATCCGACCGGAAACGGGGGAAAATGAGGAAACCGGGTGGAATATTTTGGGGAAAATCCGGCGGGTCTGACGCTGATCGCCAAAATCGCCGTTCACAGTCCCCTGTGGAGAAGCAGCGCCCGGTCTAACGGGAAATTCTGCCGTTTTCCACCGTTTCCCGCGGCTGTGGAAAAGTTCGGGGAAAATGTGAAAACGCCTTGCGGTGTGGAATAACCGCGGGGATTTGTGGAAAAAAGTAAGGGGGGAAAAGGTATGCAGAGACCTTTTTCCCGGGTTTCCGTCAGATACTGTACCGGAAAATTTTGTGCTTCTTGCCTCCCCTGTGCAAGGGGAGGTGGGCGGCGGATGCCGCTCGGAGGGGTTGTTTTGTGACGTCAAAAAGGGGTCGCGCAAACCCTTTTGCCCCTGCCGTCAACCCCTCAGTCAGCCTGGCGGCTGACAGCTCCCCTTGCACAGGGGAGCCAAGGGAGAGCGCCATTTTGGCACCGTCTGCGAGCCGAGACAACTAAAGTTTCTTTTGCCTCCTTTTTTCAGGAGAGCGCATACGGCGCGGTGTCAGCCGTCAACCCCTCAGTCAGCCTGGCGGCTGACAGCTCCCCTTACACAGGGGAGCCAAGGGAGAGCACCATTTTGGCACCGTCTGCGAGCCGTGACAACTAAAGTTTCTTTTGCCTCCTTTTTTTCAGGAGAGCGCATACGGCGCGGTGTTTGCCGTCAACCCCTCAGTCAGCCTGGCGGCTGACAGCTCTCCTTACACAGGGGAGCCGAGGAGCAGCATAATTTTCGCACCGTCTGCGAGCCGTGACAACTAAAGTTTCTTTTGCCTCCTTTTTCAGGAAAGCACATACGGCGCGGTTTTTGCCGTCAACCCCTCAGTCAGCCTGGCGGCTGACAGCTCCCCTTGCACAGGGGAGCCAAGGGGCAGCATAATTTTCGTACCGCCTGTGAGCCGTGCCATTAAGGTTTTTCTTTTGCTTACTTTTCTTTTTTTCCAAAAAGAAAAGTAAGTCAGGTGGAGCTGCGGATATTTTTTATGATATCATCGACAAGGCTGCGGAAAGAGGAATCGGCGTGATACTGCTTTTCCGCCTCCTGATAGGCATAGACGATCGTGGAGTGATCGCGTTTGCCGAGCTCCTCGCCGATCTGCTGCATGGGGATATCGGTCATGCTGCGCACGACGTAAACGACGATCTTCCGCGCCTGGGAAATGCTGGCGACGCGGGATTTTGAGCAGATATCCTTCGGGCTGACCCCGAGCGTGTGCGATACCTCGCTGACGATGCGTTCCACCGTGATCGGCGTGGGCTGGCTGTCGGCGCGGATGTCGCGGATGGCGGATTTCGCCGTCGAGATCGACATCGGGTCACCCATCATCAGATTCGCCCGCATACGGGTCACGGCGCCGTCTAACTGCCGCACGTTGTTTTTCAGCTGCTCGGCAATATACTGCGCGACCTCGTCGGTCATCGGGATGCCCAGCTGCTGCGACTTGCTCTTGACGATCGCGATGCGCGTGTCAATGTCGGGCGGCTGCACGTCCGCCAAAAGTCCCATCTCAAACCGCCCGCGCAGCCGCTCCTCGAGCGTCGTGATCTCCTTAGGCGGCCGGTCAGAGGTCAGCACGATCTGCTTGTTCGCCTGGTGCAGCGCCTCAAACGTGTGGAAAAATTCCTCCTGCGTGCTCATCCGCCCGGCGATAAACTGGATATCGTCCACGAGCAGCACGTCCGCCTCGCGGTACTTCGCGCGAAACTGCGCCGTCGTACCGTTTTTGATCGCCTCGACCAGCTCGTTGGTCAGCGTCTCGCCCTTGGTGTAGAGAATGCGGGACTGAGGATTCATCTGCTTGATACGGTTGCAGATGGCGTATAACAGATGGGTCTTGCCGAGTCCCGACCCGCCGTAGATGAACAGGGGATTGTAAAACCGCGCGGGATTGTTCGCCACCGCCTGTGCCGCCGCATGCGCGAACTTGTTGGACGAGCCGACCACGAAGTTGTCAAACGTGTACTCGTTGTCCACGCTCCGCTGCACAAAATTGCGGGAATCCTCTTCTTCCTCCGCCGCCGTCACGGCTTCGTCCTCGCTGCTCTGCATTTCCGTATCCGTCAGGATCTGTAAGGACAGCGGCAGTCCCACCACCTGCAATATCGCCTGCCGGATCTTGTCGGCATAATGCGTGCTGATGATGTCGCGCTGAAAATCCGTATGTACAGAGACAACGATCCGGTCGCTCTCCATCGCCACCGGACGGATACAGGTGATCCAGGACTGAAATCCCGTTTCGCTGATATCCTGAAGGTCGTGCAGGTATTGCAGCACGCCGTTCCATACCTCAGTGATCGTTTCCATTGGCAAAACCTCAATTTTCGTCATTTTTTGAGAAAAACCGCATCGCGGATACTCCACATATATCCGCTGCCGGTAACGCCTAAAAAGGCACAAAAACACACAAATACAGTATACCATAAAAAAAAGTCTCGTTCAAGGGGCTATCCGCCGTTTTTTTCAAAACATTCGCCGTCTTGTGACCGCTTTCGCCCGTTTTTCCGCCGCCTGCCCCCTTGACACTGCCCGGAAAATGGGGTATGATACTGTGTATAGTTGATCTCCCCCGTTTTTTTCCTCGCTGTTTTCTTTATATAATAGGTATAATATATAATAGGCGAAAATACAGACAGGAATATAAAACGGGTATATTCCCCTTTGTATACTTTATACGTCGACGCCGGACAGAAAGGAGCCACACGGATGGAGGAACTCAAGCAGATATTTGCGGCAAACCTGATCCGGCTGCGCACGGCGGCGGGAATGACGCAGGCGGAGCTGGCGCAGCTGATCCATTATTCGGACAAAGCGGTGTCGAAATGGGAGCGTGCGGAGTCGATCCCGGACGCGGCGGTGCTGAAAACGCTGGCGGTACAGTTCCGGGTAACGGTGGACTACCTTTTGGAGGCGCACGAGGACAAGGACGAGGTACAGCCCGCGCCGAAGAAGCGGGGGTTCAACACCCGCATGGTCATCCTGGTGGCGCTGATGGGTATCTGGACGGTGGCGATGCTGATCTATGCGATCTTCTGGATCCTCGGCAGGCAGGTGTGGCTGGTGGCGGTCGCGGCGCTGCCGGTGACGCTGATCGCGCTTTTGGTGTTCAATTCGCTGTGGAACCGCGGCAGATACAACATGTGGATCGTGGCGGGGCTGGTATTCAGTCTGTTTTTGCTGATCTATTGCTCGCTGGTGCCGCGATACAACGTGTGGCAGCTGTTTTTGGTGCTGATCCCGGCGGAGGCGACGGTATTTTTGAGCTTTCACATCCGCGTGCGGCGGAACAACAAGTGAAAAACGGGCTATTCTACGCCCGGTAGAGTCGTATTTTCGCGATTCTACCGGGTGTTTTTTATCGGTAGAGCAGATAAAGCCAGCGGTAGGTTGCCGTGAGTGCCGAAAAAGGGTATACTAAACAGCATACGGCGGGCGGCATGCCCTGCCGATTTCCCTTTGAAGGAGACGATCTGAAGTGGCTGATTATCTGTTGAGCTGCTGTTCGACGGCAGACCTGACCAGGGCGCATTTTGAGGCGCGGGATATCCGGTATATTTGTTTTCATTTTTCGCTGGACGGCAAGACCTACCGGGACGATCTCGGGGAGTCGGTGCCGTTCCCGGAATTTTATAAGGCTATGGAAAACGGGGCGGAGACCCGCACATCGCAGGTCAACATATCGGAATATGTGGACTATTTCTGCGGGCTGATCGACCATGAGGAAAAGGATATTCTGCATGTCTGCCTGTCCTCGGGGCTGTCGGGCAGCTATATCAGCGCGCGGCAGGCGGCGGAGCAGGTCATGGAGCTGCGGCCGGGACGTCGGGTGCGGGTCGTGGATTCGCTCGGCGCGTCGTCGGGCTACGGGCTGCTGATGGAGACGCTGGCGGACAAGCGCGATGCGGGCGCGTCGTTTGAGGAGCTGGGCGATTGGGCGGAGCAGAACCGTCTGCGGGTGCATCACTGGTTCTTCTCGACCGATCTCAAGTTTTACATCAAGGGCGGACGCGTGTCCCGCACGGCGGGTACGATCGGGATGCTGCTCGGCATCTGCCCGCTGCTGAATATGGATAACGAGGGGCATCTGATCCCGCGCGCCAAGCTGCGCAGCAAGAAAAAGGTGATGGAAGAGATCGTGCGCCGCATGGAGGAAAATGCCGACGGCGGACTTGACTATGACGGCAAGTGCTTTATGAGCCATTCGGCGTGCTATGACGATGCGCGCGCCGTGGCGGATATGGTCGAAAAGAAGTTCCCGAAGCTGAACGGTAAGGTGGTCATCAACGATATCGGCACTACCATCGGCAGCCATACCGGACCCGGCACCGTCGCCCTCTTCTTCTTCGGCAAGCCCCGCGTCGACTGACCTACTTTCTTTTTGGAAAAAAAGAAAGTAGGCAAAGAAAAACCCTAATAGCATAGTTTACAGGCGGTGCGGAATTGGCGGTGCTTTTGCTTATCTTGCAGAAAAGCAAAAGAAAAACCCTAATAGCACAATTTGCAGGCGGTGCGGAATTGGCGGTGCTTTTGCTTATCTTGCAGAAAAGCAAAAGAAAAACCTTAACGGCACAATTTGCAGGCGGTGCGGAATTGGCAGTGCAGTCGCTTATCTTGCGGAAAAGCAAAAGAAAAACGCTAATAGCACGGCTCACAGGCGGTGCGAAATTGGCAGCACTCATGGCTCCCCTGTGTAAGGGGAGCTGTCGCGCAGAGCGCGACTGAGGGGTTGCCGGCAGGGGTTATCTTAAAAAACAAAAGAAAGCCCCGGTTTTCAGGCGGTACGGACTTTGGGTCCGTACCGCCTATTTTTTTCCCCCAAAAAACACAGGCGGCACGACCATATAGGCCGCGCCGCCTGTAAGCAGGGAAAAGATGTTTGGGCAGATTCGGTCAACCCCTCCGGGCGGCATCCGCCGCTTGCACAGGGGAGGCAAGTTTATGCTGCATGTGGGTTGAGACAATTAAAGTTTCTTTTGCCGCATTTCTTCTCCAAAGAAAGTACTTACGGCTTAGCATCTGCCGTCAACCCCTCCGGCTTTGCTGACGCAAACCCACCTCCCCTTACACAGGGGGGCAAGGGCGGGGGCGAGTTTTGCACTGCCTGTAAATTGAGTCAACTAAAGTTTCTTTTGCCACATTTCTTCTCCAAAGAAAGCGCTTGCGGCACAGCGTCTGCCGGCAACCCCTCCGGCTTTGCTGACGCAAACCCACCTCCCCTTACACAGGGGAGGCAAGGGTGCTGC
>CAKUMQ010000050.1 GCA_934667845.1 uncultured Eubacteriales bacterium
CCTGAAAAAGCTGGCAAATTGGAGTGGGGAGCACTCCATTTTCGCTTGCTTTTTCTCCCTGTTTCCCCAATTTTCGAGGAAAACCCATGCTCTCGCTCCTTGAAAGCATGGGTTCTTTGACAGGCTGAAAAGGCTCCTCTTTTGAAAGAGGAGCCTTTCTTCAGATCAGTGCTATGCCGAGCAGATCCATGCTTTGCCAGACGTACAGCTCTGTCAGCTTGCCGCCGGCTTCGTCATAGGCGTAAAGATAACACGGGTCCTGCCAGTTGACGTTTAGCTTCAGATAAAGGAAATACCGGCCTCCGGTATTGATCACGGAGATGTCATACATCAAATGATCGATCGAATCGGCAGCCGCCTGCAGGATCTTTTCGGTCGTTTGGTCTGCCGTTACCGGATTCCCGGCCTTATCGCTGCCCCTTGTGTCAACAAGACGGGTGACGATGTCGCCGTTTATGTGCGGATAGATGAAATCGGCGTTGGTGTCCGCATAAAAGAAAACGGCATCCGTATCCGGAGTGAACTCCGCTGTCTTTTCCGCATGTCCCTTGTTATCCAGAATATAATATTCCTTTGTCGGGGTCGTCTCGGAGTCGCCAACGCTGCTTTGCAGCGCGACCTTCAGAATCGGTGTGCCGGTCAGGTGGTCGCTCTCCTTTGCACAGGAGAGCATGGTCAGGCAGAGGATCAGGATACAGGATCCCGCGAGAATACGCTTCATGATCATAGAGCCTCCTTGATGAGCGGACAGCGGATGCTTTCGACGGCCTTTTGAAACGCGTCGTCAGAATCTCCGCTGACATAGATAATCGTATCATATCATATTGCACGATATTTGTCAAAAAATTACTGCAAGAACGGGTAAATGTTCTTCTGCATTAGGCAAGAGCGTGTCCGGAAAAAGTCACCGGACATGGGATAGATTGCACAAAAGGCAGTGGGGGTAATCGTGAGAAACGTGCATTGCCGTACCGGATAAAAAATGGTATACTAAATAATAACTTTTCATTCAGTTAAAGAAAGGGAAGGGCGGTTTATGACAGAGAGTGATCGGCGTAGATATGGGTACTGCAAGCGGTGCGGCGGGACAACGGGCAGTCCGAACGTAGAATACTGCACGCGATGCCATAGTATACTCGATAAGCAGCGCAAGGAATACGAAAAAAAGATGTTTGGGGACAGGGGGGGACAGCAGCGCGATGCGGCAAAGGATCGGTATACCTCCACATCCGGACCGGACGGCGGCATCATTGACCGGTATGACGATGGCCGTGTCAGGGTACATTCCGCCTCGGAGATCAAACGGAATTTCCGGGTGGCGGCAGTCATCCTCGTCCTGCTCGTGCTCGGCGCCTTGGTCGGCGTGCGGTATTATTTTTACAGCGATTATGTCCGCGCGGTGACGGCGCCCTGTACGATCGAAACGCCGTCAGTTGAGACGGTATCCGCGCTGACCGATGCCATCCTTGCGGCGGATCGGCAGGGCGACAGCATGAGGATCATCATAACCGACAGGGGAAAGGACGGCTTTTTGCCGCATTTGCTGAGATCGCACGGCGGCACGGCGGAGATCTGCCGCTGGCAGGAGGACGGCAAGACGCTGTTTTCGTTTGATTTTGACGGCTACGATGCCGGTACGGGGCTTTCCGGCCGATATTACCTCGCCGAGATCGACAAGACCCCTGCGCTGATCGACCTCAAGGCGAAAACGGTCTATCCGCAGGGCACGGATACATATGAGAAATATAAACCGCTGCTGGACGGAATTGGCTATCCGGCGCTTATGCAGACGCTGACGAAAGCGGCGGCGGACGGCGAGACCGGCACAAACGCGCAGTATGACACCCGTATCCTGTCCGGCGACACCGTGACGCTGGCGCTGTATGGCGACGGGTCGCGGCTGCGCGCGCTCGACCGGTCGGACGGGCGCAATACGGAGATCACCGCGGTGTTTTATACCGGCAGCAGCTTTTCCCTGCCCGACCTCACCGGCTTTGCGACTTCCGAGGGGGTCGAGGAGACCGATCCGCTGAAAAAGCTGCTGAACGCCGGCGGCGGGCGGGTCAACATCCATATTTTCGAAAATGCGGACGGACTGAAAAAAGAGGGGACGGAGCTGGCGGATATCCTGTATGAATCCGATAACGGCCGCCACAGCTTCCGCTTTGACTCCATGGATTATCAGAGCTTTACGGAGGACACCACCTATATTCTCGACCCCGAAAAGAAAACGCTGACCTGCTCCGTATGGAACAACGATACGTTAAAGCACGAGGAGACCGTCTATCAGGCGTCGGAGAAAAAAGAGCAGTGGGATACCCTCCTGTCCCTTGTGCCGCGTGATTTTGTCTGCGCACATATGGATCTCGATACGGCAGAAAAGAGCGGCTTTCTCGGTATTGTGACCACCTATGTGCAGGAGACGGAGAGCGAAAAGGACACACTGTACCTGACGTTTGGCAAGCTCAACGGCTTTACGCACGAGACAAAGGACGGAAAACAGATCCGCATGAGCTGGTGAGCATTCTCACCGAACAGACCGCCCGCTTTCGCCTTTTTAGGGCGGAAGCGGGCGGTTTTGGGCAGTTCCCCCTTGCATTGCCCCGCAAAATGTGGTATACTTCACCTAATCGCTTATGCGGAAATCACACGATGCACACATACTCTTTATAATCTGTTTACAACTTGTCGTGCGGATTCCGCTACAATAAAACCAATGACCGTTCCGGCGGCTGTGCCGCCACACCCTGACAGAAGGAGCATTGACCATGATTGAGGTGCAAAACCTGACGAAACGGTACGGAAGCCACCTGGCTGTGGACCGTATCAGTTTCCGCGTGGAGGAAGGCGAGATCCTCGGCTTCCTCGGTCCCAACGGCGCCGGTAAATCCACCACCATGAACATACTGACGGGTTATCTGTCCGCCAGCGAGGGCACGGTGAAGATCAACGGCTATGACATTCTGGAGGAGCCGCAGAAGGCGAAGGCCAGCATCGGCTATCTGCCGGAGCATCCGCCGCTGTATCTGGACATGACGGTGCGCGAATACCTGAACTTCATGTATGATCTGAAGAAGTGCACGCTGCCGCGCGAGCCGCATATTGCGGAGATCTGCCGGATCATGAAGATCACGGACGTCTACGGCCGGCTGATCAAGAACCTGTCCAAAGGTTACCGTCAGCGTGTCGGATTTGCGCAGGCGCTGATCGGCAATCCGCCCGTGCTGATCCTCGACGAGCCGACCGTCGGTCTCGACCCGAATCAGATCATTGAGATCCGCTCGCTGATCAAGAGCCTCGGCAAACACCATACGGTGATCCTGTCCTCGCATATCCTGCCCGAGATCCAAGCGGTCTGCGACCGTATCGTTATCATCAGCGGCGGAAAGATCGTCGCCGACGATACCGCTGCCAATCTGTCTGCACAGTATTCCGACGACCGCAGCCTCTCGCTGCGCGTGGCGGGACCCGAGGCGGAAGTCAAAGCGCTGCTGCAAAAAATTCCGGGCGTCGAGCGGGTGGTCTCACTCGGCGAAAAGGAAAAGGGGACGGTGGATTTCGCCGTTTATCCCAAGTCTGATACGGATGTGCGCCGCGAGATCTTCACGCGTCTTGCCGACCGTGGCTGGGCGCTGTTCGGTATGACCTCCATGCAGATGACGCTTGAGGACATCTTTATCACACTGACGCACCGTGCGGAAGGAGGCAACTGATCGTGGGCGCTGTATTCAAACGGGAGTTCCGCTCCTTTTTCACCTCTCCGGTCGGCTATATCGTATTTGCCGTGCTGTTTGCATTCTCCGGGTATTTCTTCTTTTTGTACAACCTCTATTCCGGACAGACCTCGCTTTCCTATGTGTTTGACGGTCTGTTCACGATCGTTCTGCTGCTCGTGCTGCCCATTTTGAGCATGCGTCTGCTCAGCGACGACAAGCGTCAAAAGACCGATCAGGCGCTTTTGACTGCGCCGACCGGTCTGACCGGCGTGGTGGTCGGGAAGTTCCTCGCGGCGCTGCTCGTGTTTGCGATCGGTATTTCGATCACGCTTGTCTACGCGGTGGTGATCGCCGTAAAGGTGACGCCCGACTGGCTTGTGATCATCGGCAACTATCTGGGGCTTTTGCTGCTTGGCGGCGCGATCCTCGCCATCGGCACATTCATCTCCAGCCTGACGGAGAGCCAGTTTATCGCGGCGCTCGGCACGTTTGTCGTGTCGTTTATGCTGCTGATGGTGGACACGTTCAGCTCGCTGTTCCCGAGCAGCAAGGTGCTCAGCGCGATCGTGTCCTTCCTGTCGGTGTCCACCCGCTACAGTCATTTTACCAGCGGCGTGATCGGCTACAACGACGTCATTTTCTTCCTGTCCATGCAGGTGCTGTTCCTGTTTCTGACGGTGCGTATTCTCGACCGTCGGCGCTGGAGCTGAAAGGGGGCATAATCAGATGAACGAGAACGAGAAAAACGTGCTGTCCTCCGAGGAGGAGCAGATCGAGACCCCCGCAGAGGAGACGGTCGATACGGTCGCCGATACGGCGGATGCGCCGGAGGAGACCGTGACTGAGGAAGCCGAAGCTGCCGATACGGCTGCAGAGGAAGAGACGGCTGCGGAGGAGGATACCGCCTCTGACGACAAGGCGGACAAAAAACGCAAAAAAGAGAAAAAAGCGAAGAAAAGCTCCGGCCGCTCGCTGAAGAAATTCTTCCGCTCCCGCAAATTCCGGTTCGGCGCCGCCTCGACGGCGCTGACGGTGATCGTGGCGGCGGTGCTTGTGCTGGTCGGCGTGATCGGCGACGTGCTCAACGATCGCTTCCCGATCAGTCTGGATCTGACTGCCGACAAGAGCTACACCTTCTCCGAGAACAGCGAAAAGGTCGCGAAGCTCGTTGACCGCGATGTGGAAATTGTGGTGTTTGCTGATGAGGATACTTTCAAGAATGCCACGACCGGCGACGAGGGGACGATCCTCAAGCAGTTTTACGAGTTTACGAAAAAATACGAGTCGCTGACCGGCGGCAAGGTCAAAACGGTGTATGTCGATGCGACCAACGACCCGACGACCTATGCGAAGTATTCCGATAAATACGATCTGTCTGCGGGCGGCAGTCTGCCGATCCTGTTCCGTACTGACGACCGCTACCGTGTCGTTGCTCCTACGGAATTGTATGAAACGACCGGCGACGGCTATTATCAGCAGCAGCAGATCAGCTCCTCCAACGTGGAGAGCGTGCTGGCGACCAATCTGCAGTATCTTTGCCGCAACAGTGTGGCAAAGGTCACGATGATCACCGGCCATGACGAGGGAATGATCAGCGGACGGGACAGCGGTACTGTCGCCGATGTGACCGATGTGCTCAAGCGCAACGGCTATGACGTGGAGACGGTGGATTTCACCACCTCCAACAAGATCTCCGACGATTCCCGCGCACTGGTCATCGTGGCGCCGACCAAGGATTACAGTGCCGACGATATCAAGCGGATCCGCACCTGGCTGTACAACGATGCCCGCTACGGCCGCGACCTTATCGTGCTGACCAACTATGCCGCCTCCTGCCCGAATCTGTACGATTTCCTCAAAGAGGAATATTATGTGCAGGTGGAGAGCAATGTCGTGCTGGAGACCTCCGCCGACTATACCTACAGCTACCGTGCCTTTTATCCCTATGCCATTGTGGAGTCGACGGATTACACCTCCGCGGTCGCGGGCAAGAAGGTACTGCTGCCGACCTGCCTGCAGCTCACGCCGCTAAAGGAGAACAACACGGATTACGCGCAGTATGTTGTGCCGCTGGCGAAATTCAACGGGACGGCGCAGCTGATGCCGATCACCTCACTTTCGGATGAAAATGCCAAGGCGGTCGAGCCGGAGGGCGATGTCTACGGCGTGCTGCTCTCGGTGTATGACAGCTATAACAACGATCTGCAGGAGCAGACCACGACGCGTGTGCTGATCTCGGGCAGCTACGATATACTCAACTCCGATATCCGCCAGTCCCTTTCCACCGTGAAAAACGAGGATATGTTTATGGGCGCGTTCAATCAGATGATGGGCAACACCGATTCCATCGTGGTTTCCAGTCATTCGATCGACAACAAAACGCTTGAGTATTCCGGCACAGCCAAAATGGTGCTTGGCTTCGGCGTGTTTACCGTGACGATCCCGCTGATCATGCTGATCCTCTGTCTCGTGGTGTTTATCCGGAGGAAGCATCTATGAAAAAACAGCTTCGCTTGCTTGCCATCCTCGGCGCTGTCGTGGTGGTGCTCGGCGCGGCGCTGAGTGTGGTCCTGCTCACAAAGCCCGAGGACACCGGGGATTCCTCTGCAGAGGAATCCTCGGATACCTCGATCACCCTGCTGGAGATCAAAAAGCAGGAGGAGACCTCGGGGGAGGAATCGACCGTATCCCGCATTAAAGAAGCGGTGATCACCGCCGGAAGCGAGACCTATACCGTATGCCGCGACAAGGACGGACAGCTGTATGTAAAGGGCTATGAAAAGCTGCCGGTGCAGACCAGTCTTTTTGATTCGCTGGAGACGGAGCTGACGAAGATCGTCGCCACGCAGGAGATCAAATTCTCCGGAAACGATGCGGATTACGGCTTGGATAAGCCGACGGCGACCGCCGAGGTCACCTATGACGACGGAACCAAAGCCACGTTGACGGTCGGTGCCGCCGCCCCGCAGGATGCCGGGTATTATTTCCGCATTTCCGGCAAAGACGGCGTATATCTCGTGGATTCCGGTCTGGCGGATGCGCTCGGCTATCCGGCAGTGTCCTATATCGGGACAACGCTGTATACGGCGCCTGCCGTGAAGTCCGACGACGAGAACGGCAACGCGGTGCTGCGCGATGTCACCATGAAAGGCCCCGGGCTTGAACGCGAATACAGCTACCGTATGGCGTCGGCGGACGACGGCTCGGAGTTTACCTACTGCACCTATGTGCTGACCTATCCGTATAAGCGCTCCACCAACACCAACACGCTCGGCGAGTC
Source organism: uncultured Eubacteriales bacterium (assembly GCA_934667845.1). GTDB lineage: Bacteria > Bacillota > Clostridia > Oscillospirales > Acutalibacteraceae > HGM12789. The sequence goes on from CAKUMQ010000050.1 coordinate 6,997, forward strand.
GATCACCGGCGCGACGTCCCTGCTTGCGGATACGGCGGTCGTTCCGTTTCCGAAGGCGGCTGACCTGAAACAATACGGACTGGACAAACCGGCGATCAACGCCGAGATCCACACCGCCGTGCAGACGTCCACCACCTCGGAGCCGTCTGAGGTCAGCGGGGAGAGCGAAACGATCACCAGCTATTACAACGTGCAGGAGCACACTGTCAGGCTGAGCGCCGTCAAAAACGGCGTATTCTATGTGCTGGTGGACGATATCGACTGCATCTACCAGGTGTCGGCGTCCTCGCTGCCGTGGGCAACGCTCTCTTATGAGGACTGCGTGACCAGTCTGATGTTCCTGAAAGACATCACAACGGTCAACAAAATGTCGTTTACCTTTAACGGCAAGACCCACCAGTTCGCTCTGACACATTACCCCGACGAGGACGACAACGAGAAAAATATGGCGGTCACGATGGACGGAAAAACCATCAGCACACCGTATTTCCGCTCGTTCTATCAGGTGCTGATGGGTGTCGACCGCGCCGGTGCCGCGCCCGAAGCGCCGAAGGGAACACCGGAAATCTCCTTTACCTATACAGATAAGGATACCAATCGCTCAACGCTGATCGAGCTGTTCCCGTATTCCGCCAGCGTCTATATCGGGCGCTTTGACAAGGGCGATACCTTTAAGGTGCGCGCCAGTACAGTGGATGAGCTGCTGCGGCAATACCAAAATCTCATTGACGGCAAGGAAGTTCTGCTCGGTTAGATCCTGCACATGTACCCGCATGAAAAGACCCGACTGCTCCTTTCAAGTGAGGAACCGTCGGGTCTTTTGGTTTGTTATTAAAGCGCGGGGATCAGCGTCTGTATGTACCGGCACATATCGTCATACTTTTCCTCGATATCGCGCAGAAGCTGCATCTGTGCCCGCGCGCGCACGAGATTGTGATCCGGATATTTGATCTTGAAATATTCATCGCCGTTTAAATAGTCGGTCAAAAACCGCATGGCAAGCTCGCAGGTCAGCACCTCGACGCCGAGCGGCAAAAACTGCAGCTCCTCCTCGGTCAGTGTGCCGGCGGTCTCGGAGATGAACCCGTCGGTAAACGCCTTGAACAGCTCCATATCCAGTCCGATGCGGGACAGCTCCGGCTCGTCCTCCGCGGCGCGGTTTGCGCCGTAGCGGATGGCGTCGCCGTAATCATACAGGGCAGAGCCGGGCATCACGGTGTCGAGATCGATCACGCAGAGCGCTTTTCCGGTGTCGTTGTCCAGCAGCACATTGTTGAGCTTGGTGTCGTTGTGGGTCACGCGAAGCGGCAGCCGTCCGGCGCCGATCAGATCCACAATGCGGTTCATCATTTTGCGCCGGTCAAAGAAGAAGTCGATCTCCTCCTCAAGTCCGGCGGCGCGGCCCGCACGGTCGGCGGAAACGGCGTTCACAAAGTCAAAAAACCGCTTTTTGGTGTTGTGGAAGTTCGGGATGGTCTCGGTCAGGCTATCGGCTGGGAAGTCGATCAGGTACTTCTGAAACTCTCCGAAGCCGCGCCCTGCCTCATAGAAATGCCGCGGATTCTCAATGCGGTCATAGGCGGTTGCATTGTCAATAAATACATAAGAGCGCCAATAGGCGTTGTTTCTGTCGCGATAGAGCAGCGAGCCGGTATCGGTCGGGATAAAGCGCAGCAGATGCCGCTCGGAATCCACACCCTTTTTCTCCATTGCCGCGGAAATATGACCGATTACCGATTCGATATTGTGCATCAGACCGACCGGGTCGTGAAAAGCGACCGTGTTGATCTTTTGCAGCACATAGGAGATCGGCTTGCCGTTGTCTGTATAGGAAAGACGGTAGGTCGCGTTGATGTTGCCGGACTGAAGCTCCTCTACATCAACATATGTGCCGCGATAGCAGAAGTGATCGAGCACATGCTTCAGATCATTAAAAACCATAGTCAAAACCGGGAGGCGGTGTCCGCCCCGTTCCTTTCTTTTACTTGCAAAATGAGCCAACACCTATTCAGTATACCATAAAAACCAAAAAAAGCAACGAAAAAAACAGCCTGATCCTGTTTTTATCCGCAAATTGGGAATAGCATCCCGCCCGTCAGGACACACTAGATCCGGAAAGGGAGGAATTCAAATGGACGGATGGATGCTCCTGAAGGCATTTTGTATCGGTGGACTGATCTGTGTGATCGGACAGCTTCTGATCGACCTGACCGCAATGACTCCGGCACGGGTCTTGGTGCTGTTTGTCACTGCGGGCGTCGCATTAACGGCTGTCGGCGTGTATGAGCCGCTTGTGCGCTTTGCGGGCTGCGGGGCAACAACGCCGCTTACCGGGTTTGGGTATACGCTGGCGATGGGTGCAAAAGAAGGCGTAGCAGAGAAAGGATTGATGGGTGCACTGACCGGTGGATTGACCGGAGCGGCTGCCGGTATTGCTGCCGCAATCTTTTTCAGCTGGCTGTGTGCTCTGGTGGCGCGCTCCGGCGACAAATCCTAAAAAGGAGACGAGAAAAATGAAGGTTTTCGGAAGAAAGATAGTACTGATCGGCACGGGCATGGTCGGAACCAGCTATGCCTACGCGCTGTTGAATCAAAACGCCTGCGACGAGCTGGTTCTCATTGACGTTGACCACCGCCGTGCAGAGGGAGAGGCGATGGATCTGAGCCACGGACTGGCTTTTTCCGGCGGCAACATGAAGATCCGTGCGGGTGAGTATGACGAGTGCAAAAATGCGGATATTGTCGCCATCTGTGCCGGTGTCGCCCAGAGACCGGGGGAGTCGCGGCTGGATCTTTTGCAGCGCAACACCGAGGTGTTCCGTTCCATCGTGACGCCGGTCGTCAGCTCCGGCTTTAACGGGATATTCCTTGTGGCGACGAATCCCGTGGATATTATGACGCAGATCACCTGCGAGCTGTCCGGATTTGACCCGCAGCGGGTCATCGGAACCGGCACGACGCTGGATACGGCGCGGCTGCGGTATCTCGTCGGCGCGTACTTCCGCGTGGATCCCCGCAACGTACACGCGTATGTGATGGGAGAGCACGGGGACAGCGAATTTGTGCCGTGGTCGCAGGCGCTGATCTCCACTGTGCCGGTGACGCAGCTGATCACGCATTCGGAGGGCCGTTTTCGCTTTGAGGAGCTTGAACAGATCGGCGAGGAGGTGCGCACGGCTGCACCGCGGATCATCGCCGCAAAGCGCGCCACCTATTACGGTATCGGTATGGCCATGGTGCGGATCACCCGTGCGGTATTCGGCGACGAGCAGAGCGTACTGACCGTATCGACCATGCTGCGCGGTGAATACGGTCAGCGTGATCTTTTTGTCGGCGTTCCCTCCATTGTGGGCGGAGACGGCGTGCGGCGTATTCTTCCGCTGTCGCTCACAGACCGCGAGCTGGAGCAGATGGCAGTTTCCTGCGACACCCTGCGCCGCAACAGCGGACGGGATGCACTGACCACACACTGAAAAAATGCCCGTCTCCGTCGGCTTTTGCCGATCGGGGACGGGCATTTTGGCAGGATCATTGCGGCGGCTTTTCACTTCCATGCCGGGCAGAACTGCCTGTTTTCTCAAGGGTGATCATCAAAACGGCAAACAGGGCAGCCCCGGTCGGCGTGCCGCGGGCGGTGGCGCTCAGCTGACGGTATAGGTTGCTTCAAAATGATCTCCGTCTGCAATGACCTGCTCATTCATACCGACCGCACACATTTCGCCGTTTTTGGTGATACACCACCACGCCTTGTCGGGATCCCATTTGGCTTCTGTTCCGTCGATCACGGTGTACATGCCGGATCCCTCTTTTGCGGACAGAACACCCTCCTCGACCAAGGCATCTGCCAGATATTCGGCATCGGTGTGAAGTGTAAAGGTTTTTTCGGACTTGTCTTCTTTTATCACCACAAAGGTGACGGTTTTGCTTCCCGTCTGGGCATCGGGGGTAAAATGCTTGACCAGAAACACGGCGCCGACAGCCAAGGCGACCAATAGGACTGCCGAGACCAGAATCAGGATCAGACGTTGTTTTTTCATGTCATTTATGCTCCTTTTCCTTTTGACATCGCGCAATGCGCACTTTAAGTATACCACAGGACGCCAAAAAATCAAGTCAGCGATTCAGTCAGCCGCTCAGCCCGTCAATTCCGCCCCGGAATAAAAATACTGCAGGATCTCTGCATAGGACATACCCTGGCGCGCGAGATAGCCCGCTCCGTACTGGCTCATGCCGACGCCGTGACCGTATCCGCGCACAGTAAACTGAAAGCTGCCGTTGGCAAAATCAACAGCGAAAGCAGCGGAGCGCAGCCCGAGCAGCTTGCGCACTTGGCGCCCGGTCACGGATTGCCCGCCGACCTCCATGGCGGTTACGGTTCCGGCGGCAGACCGGGAGATCTTTCCGATCCAGCTGTCTGCGGTGCCGCTTAAACTGATGCCGTTTATCCCGGACAGTGCGGCGGCGAGCTGCTGCGGCGTGAGGTTCACGGTGGTTTCATACCCATCGGCGAGCGTGTCGCCGGGGCAGGGGACAGAGGTGAGATAGGGGTACTCGGTATTCCATACCACAGCGGCAGACTCTGTGCTCCCGCAGGAAATGGCGTGATACGCGGCGAGGATCGGCTCATTCTGATAGGTCAGCGTTTTGCCGAATACGGCATCCACCGCTTTCTGCAGGGTGGCATAGTGTTCGCTGTATGACTTGCCCCACTTTTCTTTCAGGTATTCATCGGAATACCCCTCCGGAAAGCAGGAGGGCACATCGGCAAAATCCGCGCCGCCGATCACGTCGGACGCCTCGCTTTGCTGCGCCTGCCGCCGGTAACAGAAATAAGTATAGCTTGCCACTGTCTGCGCCTTGAGTGCCTCTTCGCCGTAAGCGACCGGCATTTCGGCGGCGACGGTGTAAAAAATAAAGTCGCGTTCATTCATGCGAATGACCTTTTCGCTTTTCTGATCCCAGACGGCAAATTCGGCATCGGTCTGTGCCTTTGCCGGAGCGGACGCCTCCTGCGTATCCTTCGGGGTGCTTGACGCCTCCGGCTTCGGCACACTGCCTGCCGGTAGCGCCTGCAAAGGCAGCACCAGTAATACAGCGGCAAAAATCAAGGCGAGGACGGTGTTCCATTTCATAGTTTTCTCCTTTCTACGCCGTTTTGCCTGAATCAAAGGCTGCTTTTGCATAATCGACCGATAATTCCTGCAAAACAAGGCGATTGACCTGAGATTTGTATTGACTTTCCCCCGATTATACCGTATAATAATAAGGTATCTCTTTTTTGACGAGTTGACGAGGTGAAGGCAATGGCCATAATGAATGAGAAAGAATTGGATGACTCGTTGGACATCCTATGCGAGGAATTCCGCAAATATACGGCGATCGACCCGGAAAAAGCGGCGCGCTATCCGGTCAAGCGCGGTCTGCGCAATGAAGACGGCTCCGGCGTCATGGCGGGGCTGACCAATATCTGCAATGTGCACGGTTATGTGATCAACGAGGGAGAAAAGTACCCCGATCCCGGACGGCTGACCTATCGCGGCGTGAATGTGGAGGAGATCGTCGAGGGCGTGGTCGCAGACGGGCGTTTCGGCTACGAAGAGGTCGCGTGGCTGCTGCTGTTCGGGCATCTGCCGGACAAAAATCAGCTTGACGGCTTCTGCCGCGTGCTGGATTCGTGCCGTGATCTCCCCGAATATTTTGCCGAGGACATGATCATGAAAGCGCCGTCGCCGAACATCATGAACAAGTTGCAGCGTGCGGTGCTGTCGCTCTATTCCTATGACGACCGCCCTGACGATCTGTCGGTCAAGAATGTCCTGCGCCAGTCGATCACATTGCTGAGCATGCTGCCGACGATCACCTCCTATGCCTATCAGGTCAAGCGCCGTCACTATGACCATGAGAGCATGTTTTTCCACCCGTATGTGCCCGGTCTGTCCACAGCGGAAACGGTATTACATACACTCCGTGCCGATACGGCGTTTACGGCGGAGGAGGCACATGTGCTGGATCTCTGCCTGATGCTGCACGCCGAGCACGGCGGCGGCAATAACTCCACCTTTGCCGCGCGCGTCCTGTCCTCTTCGGGGACGGACACCTATGCGGCGATCTCCGCCGCGATCGGCTCGCTGAAGGGACCCCGCCACGGCGGCGCCAATATCAAGGTGATGGAGATGCTGGAGTTTATCAAATCCGGCGTTTCCGACTGGACGGACGACGAGGAGATCGCCGATTTTCTCAACCGCCTGATCCACCGCGAGGCGGGCGACCGCTCCGGACTGATCTACGGCATGGGACACGCGGTATATACGCTGTCGGACCCGCGCGCCGTGATTTTGAAGCGCTACGCCAAGCAGCTGGCGGAAAAGCGCGGGCTGGGGGACGACTTCCGGCTTCTCGAGGCGGTGGAGCGGCTGACACCGAAGGTGTTTGCAGCGGCGAAGGGCGAGACAAAAGCGATCTGCGCCAATGTGGATATGTATTCGGGGCTTGTTTACCGCTCGCTCAACATTCCCGTTGAGCTGTATACGCCGCTGTTTGCTGTGGCGCGTATGGCGGGCTGGTGCGCCCACCGCATGGAGGAGATCACAACGGGCAACCGGATCATCCGCCCGGCATACAAGGCGATCGCGCCGGCAGCCCCCTATGTGCCGCTTGCCGAGCGGACATATTCCGCGCCCTCTGTGCCGGTCGACGGTATCGTTTGACGGGCGGACTGCGTGCGTGACAGGAAATTGCCAATAAACCGGACAAGCTCCGAAACAGAAAAATGCGGCGTCGAGCAAGACCCGTCTGCCGCAAAAATGGGGGAGACAACTATGGGGAAAAAGGCACATGCCGCCGGGATCATCGCGGCACTGGCTGCGCTGGCGGTCACTGTTCTGCGCATTGCGCTGATGCCGCAAATGCAGGACGCGCATACCGGCGAATTCAAGGTGAGCTTTGTGATCATCGGCATCACGGCGGCAGCGGCAGCGGCAGTGATCCTGCTTTCCTATCTGGACCGATCGCCTGTTCTGCCTCTCTGGGAGGGCGTGCCGCTCAAGGTGCTGTCCTGTGCCGTTTTACTGTTCGGGATCATCCAGACCGTGACAGCGCTGTATGATTTCTTTTCCTATCTTCAAACGGGCGATGCCGCCTCTCAGCCCGCCGTGCAGAGCGCGCTCGTCCTTGATCGGCTTGCGCTGATCGGTGTGTTCCTGTTCGGTACGCTCAGCGGTATTTTCGGTATTATCGCCGGTGCCGATTGGCTGTATACCGGACGCTTTGCGCCGGGGAAATACCGCTATTTTCCGCTTTGCCTCCCGCTGTGGATGTGGATGCGGCTGGCGCGCTATGTGGTGTCCTATGCCAGCGCCGTTTCGGTTGCCGAGACGTTTTATGACTACGCCATGCTGATCGTCACGCTGCTGTTTTCCATGTCGTTGGCGCGCTATATCGCCGGGCAGACCAATTTCCGCTCGCCCGCGCTGCTGTGGCAGGCGCTTCTCACCGTGATCTGCGGCTTGTCCGGCACGGTCACGCGGTTTATCATGTACCTGTCTGGCGAGACAGAGGCGTATCAGGCGAGCAGTATGGCGACGCTGCCGGATTTTTGTATTGCAGTCGTGGCAGCTTTGGTCGCTCTGGCGCTCCTGCTCGGGAAAAAGCCGGCGGGCGTGACGGCGTGTGAAAAGGAGGAGATCGCTTCCCCCTCTGAAGCACAGCACGTGCTGGACGAGTTGGTGCCGGATGCGCACACCGCGGAGCCTGATGACCACGCTGCGGAAAAATAAACGGAAAAACGCTCCCTCTGCATGGTTACGCAGGGGGAGCGTCTGTTGTCATCCTTTTTCCGCGCCTTGACAAGAAGCGGGAAACCGGCGTATAATAAAGCAGCACAGGAGGGATCGTTATGGAAGAGATCCGAACGGATGTCATTATCGTAGCGGCAGGCAGCTCTGTCCGCATGGGCTGCCCGAAAATGTGGCTTATGTTAAACGGGCTTCCGGTGATCGGGCATGCGCTGCGTCTGTTTGATTCTCTGCCGGAGACAGGGCGCCTGGTGGTCGTTTCGCGCACAGAGGATATTCCGCGCCTTCTCTCCTTTTCCGAGGAGCTGAAAATCACTCATCCGCTGACCGTTGTCGAGGGGGGCAGCACAAGGCAGCAGTCGGTTGCCGCCGGTGTCCATTCTCTGGTGGACAGCCGCGCCCCGCTTATTGCCATCCACGACGGCGCAAGACCGCTGGCGTCGGCTGAGCTGGTCAGACGGGTCATCGGGGCAGCGCATACATTCGGCGCAGCGGCCCCCGCAGTCATGCTAAAGGATACGGTCAAGCAGGTGGATGAATTCGGCTTTGTCTGTGCAACGCCCAGCCGCCAGTTTCTGCGCGCCGTGCAGACGCCGCAGATCTTTGCTGCGGATCTCTACCGCCGGGCGCTGCAGGCGGCATCAGACGCCGGAACAGATTATACCGATGACTGCCAATTGGTCGAGGCATGCGGCGCACGGGTGCGTCTGGTCGAGGGGGAGGAGCGCAACCTCAAGATCACCACACCGTCTGACCTGCCGCTGGCGGAGTTGTTTTTACAGGAAGGAGCGCCGCAATGAGGATCGGACACGGATATGACGTCCACCGTTTAGTTAAAGGGCGGCTGTTGATACTGGGCGGCGTGACCGTTCCCTATGACCGCGGTCTGCTCGGTCACTCCGACGCCGACGTACTGACCCACGCCGTGATGGATGCACTTTTGGGTGCCGCCGCTCTGGGCGATATCGGCGCGCTGTTTCCCGATTCCGATCCCGCCTATGCGGGCGCCGACAGCCTTGCGCTGCTGCGCCGTGTGGTGCAGCTTCTGCGGGAAAACGGGCTGGGCATCGGCAATGTGGACGCGACGGTGCTGGCGCAGGCGCCGCGCCTGCGTCCCTATATTTCCGCCATGCGGGAGAAGCTGGCGGAGGCGATGGGCATTGCCGTCGGCGATGTCAGTGTAAAGGCAACCACGGAGGAGGGCTTGGGATTTACGGGAGCGGGCGAGGGGATCGCCGCCCACGCCGTATGCCTGTTGATTCCGGCACATCCGCAAAGCCGTCTGCCGGAATCCGGAAAACCCCTGCCCGTGTAAGCATGTCTTACGGTTGCCGATTATCGCCGTGCGCCCGGGCGCGCTTTTGCTGCGCTAAATAGCGGACGGCGGACAGGGCGGCGATATTTCCCTGCCCGACGGCGCGCGGCAGCTGATACGGCGTGCCGGTAATGTCGCCGCAGGCGAAGCAGCCGGGGATATTGGTCTGCATCTGCGCGTCCACGGCGACATGTGCGCCGTCCGTGCGGATGGAAGGAACAAGCAATTCCGGCTTTACGGTCTCGTGCAGAATAAAGATCATGTCTGCGCGATAAAAAGCGTGGTCGGTCTGCACGCCGCGCCCTGTCTCTCCGTCGGAAACGGCAAGCGGCTGTTCCGGGATGATGTCGATCCGCTCATGGATCGGCAGCGTGTGCGGCTGCACGGGAAAATACAGCACCGATGCCGCTTGTTCAGCTAAAAACAATGCCTCATCGGCGGAAAATTCCGACCTGCCGATCACCGCAGCCGTTTTTCCGCGCACAAAAAAGGCATCGCAGGTGGCACAGTAGCTGACCCCATGCCCGAGCAGCTCCTTTTCGCCGGGAAGCTGCCGCTCGGCAGATACGCCGCCCGCCAAAATGACGGCGTCGACGGTGTATTCTTCGTCAGAGGTCTGCAGCCGAAAGCCGCCGCCGTAGGGATATACACCCGATACCCGTTCCTGCCGGACGGCAGTGCCGAGCGATGCCAGGTGCTGACAAAACCGACTTTGCAGTGAGACTCCGTCAATTGACGGGAATCCCGGATAGTTGCGGATCTCGGCGGCTTTCTGCAGCCTTTCGTTCGTACTCCGATTGCCGAAAAGCCATACGTCTTTTTGCCGGACAGCTGCGGTGATCGCCGCCGACAGTCCGGCGGGTCCCGCCCCGATGATAGCTATGCGCTCCCGTTCCATATACTCTCCTTTTGATCAAACCAGAGGTTTTGTGACGAAAAAAGTATGCCCGATTTCCCACACAAATATAAAAAAAGAAAAAAGTCAACTTTTTTCAAAAAAGGTATTGCTTTTTTTGAACGAATGGTGTATACTATATGAGTCGCCGAAAAAGGCGCTTGGATATCGCGGAGTAGAGCAGTGGCAGCTCGTCGGGCTCATAACCCGGAGGTCGGAGGTTCGAACCCTCCCTCCGCAACCAAAATGGCTGTGCATGAAAAAGGCATGGCGAAAATGCCCCAGTAACCTCGTGGTTTCTGGGGCGTTTTTATTCCGATATGACGGAAGAATAAGGGAATGGTTCTTTTTTCTTCCTGTGACGATATATTTTTTTACAACAGCTGCGCAGCGGCTTGTTTTTGTTTACATGTTGTGCGCCGCAGCAGAAGCGGTTGCCTACATAGTTGGGATAATTCGATTGCGCCGAGTAAACGGTCGATCGTTTTGTTTATGAGAAAAAGAGAAGATCAAAAAGAGAGGACAACCAACCATGAACAATCAGCTAAAGCCAAAGTACGGACTCATCACCGCTATCGCCATGGTGGTGGGAATCGTAGTAGGCAGCGGCGTCTTTTTCAAGGCGGAAAAGGTGCTGCAGGCTACCGGCGGGAACCTGCCGATCGGCATTCTTGCCTGGGCGATCGGCGGCGTGATCATGATGATCTGTGCCTATACCTTCTCCGTGCTGGCGACGCGCTATAGCCACGTCAACGGGATCGTGGACTATGCGGAAGCCACCGTGGGCAGAGGATACGCCTATTTTGTCGGCTGGTTTTCCACGTTTATCTACTATCCGGGCATGACGAGCGTGCTTGCCTGGGTCTCGGCGCGGTATTTCTGCGTGATCCTCGGTTGGGAGATCACCGGCGGACCCTGCATGGTGATCACGGCGCTTTTCTTAGTCTGCAGCTATGCGATCAATGCTCTGTCTCCCATGCTTGCGGGAAAATTCCAGGTCGCGACCACGGTCATCAAGTTGATTCCGCTTCTGCTGATGGGTATTGTGGGCACCGTTGTCGGTCTCTGCAACGGATTGACGGTAGAGAATTTTACCACGGTGGTCAATCAGAGCATTTCTCCCGAAAACGCGCTGTTTACCGCTTTGGCAGCGACTGCTTTTGCTTATGAGGGTTGGATCATCGCCACCAGCATCAATGCGGAGCTGAAAAATGCCAAACGCAATCTGCCGATCGCGCTGATCGCGGGTACGTCGATCATCATTCTGACATACATACTGTATTACATCGGTCTTTCCGGCGGCGTGACGAATGAAGAGCTGATGAACGGCGGCGAAGCGGGCGCGAAGATCGCTTTCGGCAGCATTTTCGGCAATGTCGGCGGTACACTGCTCTTTGTGTTTGTGGTCATTTCCTGCCTCGGCACATTAAACGGACTGATGCTCGCTTCCACACGCGGCATGTATTCGATCGCCGCACGGCGCAACGGTCCCAAGCCCGCGATGTTCGCCGATGTCAGCGAGCACACCAATATGCCTGCAAATTCCTCTGTTGTCGGCCTTTTGGTCTGCACGGTCTGGCTCGTCTATTTCTACGGTGCGAATCTGGCGCCGACCTGCTGGTTCGGTCCTGTCCAGTTCGACTCGTCCGAGCTGCCGGTCATCACGATCTACGGCATTTATATCCCGATCATGATCATGATGATGGTCAAGGAAAAGGATCTTCACCCGGTCAAACGCTTCGTTTTCCCCATTCTGAGCATTTTAAGCTGTCTTTTCATGATAACGGCAGCGGTGCTTTCCCACGGCATGGGCGTCGTCTATTATATGATCGTCTTTGCGGTGATCATGGCGATCAGCTTCTTCTTCTATAAACGCGAGAAAAAGGCATAACGGTACCGTATCGGTAAACCGATCCGACCCCAAACGCCGCACCCTTTAAAAGGTGTGGCGTTTGGCTTTTCTGCGGTCGTTTCCCCGGATCTGTCCGGTTATCCGGATAAACGAAACGCCCCTGTTCCGAAGATCGGAACAGGGGCGGCGTGTATATTTTTTACCACAGCTGGGCATACAGACGGGTCACATCGTCTACCGTCGGGATCCGCGGGTTGGTCGCGGTACAGGCGTCGGCAAGCGCTGCCTCCGCCATGGCGGGGATGGCGGCAAAATACTCCTCTTTGGTGCATTTTCCGGTCTCGGATACCGAGAGCGGCATGTCCATCTCTTTCATCATGAACTGTGTCCAGTTGGACAGCGCACGCACCGTCGTGACGATATTGAAGTTCTGCAGACCGAGCGTCCGCGCCACCGTCGCATATTTGCGCACATGCTTCGGATAGTCGCTCTTGAGCCGGCTGTATTTGTCAATATCGCTGTTATACTCGATGATATGCGGCAGCAGCATGGCGTTGGCACGTCCGTGCGGAATGTGGAAATGCGAGCCGAGCTGATGCGCCATGCCGTGGTTCAGACCGAGCGAAGCGGTGTTAAACGCGAGTCCTGCCAGGCAGGAGGCGACATGCATTTTCTGCCGCGCGTGGGTATCGTGATTATCGAGATAGGAG
>CAKUMQ010000051.1 GCA_934667845.1 uncultured Eubacteriales bacterium
GCATCTATTGTTCCGCAGACGCTGCGCCAGGAGTATTCGCTGGTCGTGTACACGTTCCGCAGCCTCAAATATATGCTGCAGGGCAAATACGGATTAAACGACCTCTCCGGACCGATCGGCACGATCGACGTCATTGGCGATGCGGTGCAGAATGCCGTGCAGGAGAAGGATCGCGCGATCGGCATCGGCTATCTGCTGTTTCTGGTCGCTCTGCTGACCGTGAATATCGGCGTGGTGAATCTGCTGCCGCTGCCCGCTTTGGACGGCGGACGGCTGGTGTTTCTGATCTGGGAGGGGATTACAAGGCGTCCCGTTCCCGCCAAATATGAGGGGATCGTGCATCTGGTCGGTATGGTGCTGCTGATCCTGCTGATGATCGTTGTCGCGTTCAGCGATGTATGGAAATTGGTGAAATAATGCGGATCAGGGAGGATTGGACGTGACCCGTCGTGTATGTAAAGCCGTAAAGGTCGGCAATATCGTGATCGGCGGGGACGCCCCGATTGCAGTACAGTCGATGCTCAACGTGCCCGCCGCGGATGTGGAGGGCAACGTCCGGCAGGCGCGCGCACTGGAAGCCGCCGGGTGCGACATCGTCCGCGTGGCGGTGCCGGATAAGGCGGCGGTGCGCCTTGTGGATGCGCTCAAGCAGGCGGTGTCGATACCGGTTGTGGCGGATATTCACTTTGACTATACGCTCGCGCTGGACTGCGCGGCGGCGGGCGTGGATAAGATTCGCCTGAATCCTGGCAATATCGGCGGGAACGATCACGTCCGCGCTGTCGCCGATGCCTGCAAAAGCCGTGGTATACCGATCCGCATCGGGGTCAACGGCGGTTCACTCGAAAAGGAGATTCTGGCGAAATACGGACATCCCTGTGCCGCCGCTATGCGGGACAGCGCCTTGTATCATGCGTCACTTCTCGAGCGGTGTGACTTTGACGACATCGTGATCTCGGTGAAATCCTCCGACGCGGCCGTGACGGTGGAGGCGTATGAGCTGGTGGCGGAGGCGTGTCCCTACCCGCTGCATGTCGGCGTGACCGAAGCCGGTACGACGCGGCTCGGTATCATCAAATCGGCGGCGGGCATCGGTTCGCTGCTTCTGCACGGCATCGGCGATACGATCCGCGTGTCACTGACGGCGTCCCCGCTGGAAGAGGTCACGGCGGGACAGGATCTGCTGTCCGTCCTCGGACTGCGGCAGACGGGCGCCCGCCTGATCTCCTGCCCGACCTGCGGCCGCACGGCGGTGGATCTGATCGGCATTGCGGGCGAGGTCGAAAAGCGGCTGAAAGCCGTGAACAAGCCCATTACCGTTGCGGTGATGGGCTGTGTGGTTAACGGTCCCGGCGAAGCGCGTGAAGCAGATGTCGGGCTTGCGGGCGGAAAGGGAAAGATGGCGCTGTTCCGAAAGGGACAGGTGCTGCGCACGGTGGCGGAAGCCGATGCGGTGGACGAACTGATGCGCGAGATTGAGCAGCTGTAGAGCGGATGGAAAACAGATGTCCCGAAAACGGTTCGTTCCTTTTGATAGACTGTGTAAAAACAGATAAGGAGCGGACGTGGGATGGTGCATAAAAACAAGGAGACAGGTCGCATGGCAGATAGTACATTCAAAGAGGTGTTCGGGGCATATCTGCCCGATGCGGATCAAGCGGGAGCAATTGGCGAGGCGGTGGTTACCGCCCTGACCGTGCGCCGGAATACGCGGGAGATGGAGATCACGCTCCGTTTTCCCGCTTTTGTTGCCCCTGTCGAGCTGGCAAGGGCGGAAAAAGCGCTCAGCGCGGCGTTTTCGCTGTCGCGCACGGCGATCCTCCCGCAGTACCCCGCCGAGACATTGACGCCGGAGGCGCTGACGGCGCTCGTCCCCGTCTGGCGGCAGCGCGCCGCCGCCGTCAACGGCAATCTGGAGGGCGCCGCCTTTACCGTGGAGGATACGACGGTGACGGTTTTGCTGACCCACGGCGGGCGCGAGGTGCTGGAGAGCACGGGAAGCGACCGCGTGCTGGAGGAGGTCCTCCGGCAGTTTTTTCATGTGCAGAAAAAAGTGTGCTTTGCCGGGCAGACTGAGGTGGACACCGAGGGGGAGCACTATAAAGCCTTGATGGAGAAAGCGCAGCAGGAGGAGGCGGCGCGCCTGGAAGCGGCGCGTGCGGCTGCCGCCGCGCAGCCGCAGTCGGGCGGCACTCCCGCACCGGCGGGTACGCCGCACAAGCCGCGGGCAACGGATACCACGGTGCGCCCGCAAGGCGGGCTGGGCTTCTATCCCGAGTCGGCAATGCCGCTGTTCGGCGGCGCGATCCGCGAGCTGCCGCAGAAGCTGCAGGGGCTTCCCGCCGACGGCTCTCCCGTGACGGTATGGGGCGAGGTGTTCGGCTATGAGACGCGCGCCTTCCGCGAGGGAACACGCATCCGCCACAATTTCAATATCACCGATAAGACGGATTCCATATCCGCCTGCCTCTGGACGGATCAGACCCGTGTGCGCGACAAGGATAAGCGCGAGGGGATGGCGGATTTTAAAGACGGCATGACCGTTTGGATGACCGGCACCTATGAATACGACGATTATCTCCACACCAACGTGTTTTCGCCGATGGCGATGTCGGTCGTGACGCCCTATAAGCGGCAGGACCTTGCCAAAGAGAAGCGCGTGGAGCTGCATATGCACACGAAGATGTCGCAGATGGATGCGGTCAGCGATGCCGAAAAGCTGGTGCTCCGTGCCGCTTCGTGGGGACACAAGGCGGTGGCGATCACCGACCACGGTGTGGTGCAGGCGTTCCCCGAGGCGATGAACGCCGCGGCGGCAGCCAAGAAAAAGGGCAATGAGATCAAGATCCTCTACGGTGTCGAGGCGTATTATCTGGATGACAGCATCGGCGCGGTCGACGGGATCTGCGATACGCCGTTTGACGGTGAAGTTATCGTTTTCGATACCGAGACGACCGGTCTGAACCCGCAGACGGAGCGGCTGACCGAGATCGGCGCCGTGCGGATGATAAACGGCGAGATCGTGGAGGAATTCGATACATTTGTCAATGCCGGAAAGCCGATCCCGCCGAAGATCACCGAGCTGACCGGCATAACGGACGCCATGGTGGCCGATGCGCCGGATGAGGCGGAGGCGCTGCGCCTGTTTGCGGAGTTTTGCGGCGACGCCAGATTGCTGGTAGCCCATAATGCCCCGTTTGACGCTGGATTTATGCGTGAAACAGCGCGGCGGGTCGGCTTCGAATACCCGTTTGTCCATCTGGATACGCTGGCGATCTGCCGCAATCTGTATCCGGATCTCAAAAATCATAAGCTCAATACCGTGGCGGACTATCTCAAGCTCCCGCCGTTTAACCATCATCGCGCCTGTGACGATGCCCGCGAGCTGGGGCTGATCTTCACGCACCTGATCAAGGATATGAAGGATCTGCGCGGTATCCGCCATGCGGGCGAGGTCAACGAGGCCATTTCCGGCGTCGACCCGAAAAAGACGCGCCCGTATCACCTGATCATCCTCGCCCAAAACCTCAAGGGGCTGAAAAACCTCTACAAACTGATCTCCTGGTCGCATCTGCACAATTTTTACAAGCGCCCCCGCATCACGCGGACCAAGCTGCTGGAATACCGCGAGGGGCTGCTGATCGGCAGTGCGTGCGAGCAGGGCGAGCTGTTTAAAGCCGTCCGCGAAAACCGGTCGTTTGACAAGCTGTGCGAGATGGCGAAGTTTTATGACTTTCTGGAGATTCAGCCGCTCGGCAACAACCGCTTCATGCTGCGCCCGCAAAAGGGCAAGAACGGCGAAATGATCCCGCCGGAAGTGAAGTCGGAGGAGCAGCTCCGCGACTTTAACCGCACGATCGTGCGGCTCGGCGAAAAGCTGAACATACCGGTCTGTGCGACCTGCGACGTCCATTTCATGGATCCGGAGGATGAGGTCTTCCGCCGTATTTTGCAGGCAGGACAGGGCTTTTCCGACGCTGACTCCCAGGCGCCGCTGTATTTCCGCACGACCGAGGAGATGCTGGAGGAATTTGCGTATCTCGGCGAAGAAAAGGCGTATGAGGTCGTCGTGACCAATACAAACCTCATCGCCGACCGCATTGAAGCCTTCCGCCCGATTCCGGAGGGTACATTCCCACCGCACATCGACGGCGCAGACGAGGAATTGCAGCAGATCTGCTGGGATCGCGCCAAGGAGATCTACGGCGATCCGCTGCCTGAGGTCGTGTCACAGCGTCTGGACAAGGAGCTGACGTCGATCGTGACCCACGGCTTTGCCGTTTTGTACATGATCGCGCAGAAGCTCGTGAAAAACTCGGTGGACAACGGCTATCTGGTCGGCTCCCGAGGCTCGGTCGGCTCCTCTTTTGTCGCCAGCATGGCGGGCATTTCCGAGGTTAATCCGCTTCCGCCGCACTATTACTGCAAAAAGTGCCGCTATTCCGAATTTTTCCTCAAGGGGGAGGTCGGCTCCGGCTTCGACCTGCCGGAAAAGACCTGTCCGCAGTGCGGCGCTCCGCTCGCACGCGACGGTCACGAGATCCCGTTTGAGACCTTTCTGGGCTTCAAGGGCGATAAATCTCCGGATATCGACTTAAACTTCGCCAGCGAGTACCAGACGCGCGCCCACCGCTATACCGAGACGCTGTTCGGCAAGGATCATGTGTTCAAGGCCGGCACGATCGGCACATTGGCGGACAAGACGGCATTCGGCTATGTGAAAAAGTATGCGGAGGAGCGCGGGCTGACCTTCGGCAATGCCGAGATGAACCGGCTTACCGCGGGCTGCACCGGCATCAAGCGCACGACCGGTCAGCATCCCGGCGGCATGGTCGTCGTGCCGAACGATTATGAGGCGGAGGATTTCTGTCCGGTGCAGCATCCGGCGGACGATCCGAACTCCGAGGTCATCACGACTCACTTCGACTTCCACTCCATCCATGACACCATCCTGAAGCTCGATAACCTCGGGCATGTCATTCCCACGATCTACAAATATCTTGAGGAATACACAGGGATCCCGGTCATGGAGGTCAACATGTCCGACCCCGATGTATACCGGCTGTTTACCTCGCCCGAGCCGCTCGGCGTAACGTCCGAGCAGATCGACTGCGAGACCGGCACCCTGTCCATTCCCGAGATGGGTACGCCGTTTGTGCGGCAGATGCTTCTGGAATGTAAACCCAAGACCTTTGCCGATCTGCTGCAGATCTCCGGTCTGTCCCACGGCACGGACGTCTGGCTCGGCAACGCGCAGGAGCTGATCAAGGCGGGCACCTGTACGATTTCCGAGGTTATCGGTACGCGTGACAGCATTATGACCTATCTGATGCACAAGGGTGTAGAGCCGCAGATGGCGTTTAAGATCATGGAATCCGTGCGTAAGGGTATGGTCGCCAAGGGCAAGATCGCGCCGGAGGTATGGGAACAGATGGAGGCGGCGATGCGTGAGCACAACGTGCCCGACTGGTATCTGGAGTCCTGTAAAAAGATTATGTACATGTTCCCGAAGGCACACGCCGCCGCCTATATCATTGCCGCGCTGCGTGTTGCCTGGTATAAGGTGCATCGTCCCTCTGCCTACTATGCGGCGTATTTCACCGGCCGCGGCGAAGATTTTGACGCGGAGATCGTGCAGCAGGGGGTCCACGGCGTGCGGGCGAAGATGATGGAGCTGCGCGCCAAGGGCAAGGAAGCTACTGCGAAGGAGCAGTCCATGGCGGATGCGCTGCAGATCGTCAATGAGGCCATGCAGCGCGGTATCCGCTTTTTGCCGGTCGATCTGTATAAGTCGCACTTCTACAAGTTCCTCCTGGAGGACGATGCCATCCGCCTGCCGTATACAGCGGTCAAGGGTCTGGGCGGCGCGGCGGCACAGGGGCTGTATGATGCCGCTCACAGCGGTGAGACCTTTATCTCCTGCGATGACCTGCAAAACCGCAGCGGCATTTCCAAAGCGGTGGTCGAATCGCTGCGCCAGCTCGGCGCACTCGGCGACCTGCCTGCCACCAGTCAGATGAGCTTTTTCTGACGGTGTCAGTCCGGCGGAAATAATACGGATATGCGGCTTTCTGCCGTCGTTGTCATTTTCGGACAGCGGCGGCAGAAATTTGCCGGGGAACTCCGGGCAGGAGCCGAAAAACGAAAAAAACTGCATTTTCCACTTGACAACGGCGCCCGCTTTCGGTATAATAGATAAGCGCTGTTTGATACGACTCATTAGCTCAGTTGGCAGAGCACCTGACTTTTAATCAGGGTGTCCGGGGTTCAAATCCCCGATGGGTCACCAAAAAGGACTTGCCTTTGGCAAGTCCTTTTTTCTATAAAATCAGCCTGCTGTTCTGATTAAAACGCCAAAGCAAAAAGCCTCATTTGCAAAAATGAGGCTTTTCCTTATGCCGATAAAAAGGCAGGAGACGGCTTATGGCAAGGCGTCTCCCGCCAAAGCGGTTTTTACCTGCGGATAAATTACAGAGAAGCCTGCAAAATGGCGAGAATGTCCGCCTCGGTCAGCGGCGCCCACGCCTTGTCCAGCCCCTCGTTTTCGGCGATGTGGTGCGCCATCTCGGACAGGCGGCTCTCGTCGATGCCGACCTCGCGCAGGTGCATCGGCATACCGAACGACTCAAACAGGGCATAGACCGCGCGAATGGCCTGCTGTGCAATCTCCGCCTCGGGCAGTGCCGCGTCAATGCCGAAAATGTTGACACCGAAGCGGACAAACCGCTCGATGGTGTCGTCATTTAAGATGTGCGCCATCCAGCGCGGCGTCAGGATCGCCAGCCCCTCGCCGTGGGTGATGTCATAATAGGCACTGAGCGCGTGCTCCATGCCGTGACACGGCCAGCCGGAATAGCTGTTGCCGATGGAGAGAATGCCGTTGCAGGCAAGCGAGCAGTCCACCATAAATTCGCCGCGCGCCGCATAGTTATCCGGCTCGCGCAGGGCGATGCGGGCATTTTTGATCAGGCTCTTGATGGCGGATTCGCACATGCCGTCCGCGAGATCACTGTGCGCGCCGCAGAAATACTGCTCCATGATATGGTTGATGGCGTCGGCGGCGCCGGCAGCGGTCTGCTTTTTCGAGACAGAGAAGGTGTAGCGCGGATCGAGGAACGATACCTTCGGGAACAGCAGCTCGTCAAGATAGCCGACCTTGTCGTTTGTCTCTGTACGGGAAATAACGCAGCCGCTGTCATATTCCGAGCCGGTGGCAGCCAGCGTCAGAATGTCCACCAGCGGCAGAGCCGCTTTGGCTTTGACGCGGTAGGTGATCAGATCCCACGGCTCGCCGTCATACAGCGCACCGGCGCAGATGGCTTTGGAGCAGTCGAGCACGCTGCCGCCGCCGACCGCCAGCACGACGTCGATATGGTGCGCTTTGCAGAGCCGCACGCCCTCCAAAACGCTGGTGGTATATTTCGGGTTCGGCTCAATGCCGGACAGCTCGACCACCTCAAAGCCGTCAAGCTGCCGCAGAACCTCATCGTAAAGCCCGATGGACTTGATGCTCCCGCCGCCGTAGGTCAGCAGTACGCGTTTGCCAAACGGCGCCAGCTCTGCGGCGAGCTTGTCCACGGCACCCTTGCCGAAGATCAGCTTTGTCGGTGTGCAATAGGTGAAATTTTCCATGGTGCAGACATCCTTTCTTTGTATTTCTCCAAGGAGTGACCGCTTATTTCAGCAATTTTCCGATGTGAAACGCCTGTGCGACCGTCTCGCCGAGCGCCACGTAGGTGTTGTGGAACGGGTCGAAGGTGATCGGGCGGGCTTTTTGCAGATCAATGCTGCCGTCTGCATCCAGCACGCGTTCATCCGCACTGACGTTGCGGATCTCGCCGACCAGCCGGCCGGTTTCGGGGTCATAGCTTTTCAGTGTGCACTCCACGGCGATCGGCAGCTCATCGATCAGCGGCGCATCGACAAATTCCGCACGGGTGGCGTGAAACCCGGCTTTTTCCCATTTGTCCGGCACGGTATTGCCCGAGGCCAGCCCGACATAGTCACAGGCCGCCGCATGGTCAACATCTGCCATGCTGACGGTAAATGCCCGTTTTTTCAGAATATTCTGCGTGGTCTTGTGTCCCGCACTGATGCAAAGCGACAGCTCGCGGTCGTCGCTGATCCCGCCCCACGCCGCGTTCATGGCGTTCGGACTGCCGTTTTCGTCATAGGCAGCCAGAATAAAAACCGGCTGCGGATAGGTGTAGGGCTTTGCTCCGAAATTTTTACGCATACGGTTGACCTCCTGTTCGGATCGGTGATTTTCGGGCGGCGGCAGGCATGTGCGGTGCCGCCGTTGCTGTTATCAGTATACACAGCCTGCCCGATGGGAATCAAGAGGAAATTGAAAAATATTTATGAATTTTCCGTAAAAGCGGTCAGCGGAGGCAGCGCCGTGCCGATGCGCCCGGTGGGCGGGTCGTTCGGCTCAGCGGGCAAAACGGCGGCAGGAACGGCTGTGCGCCGGGGACGGACACCGGGAAACAGATCGGCTTTGCGGATACAGCCCAAGCAAAAGGTGAGCAGGATATAGGCAGCCAGCAGGGCGATCGCAAGAAGCGCTGCGGTAAGATAGTTTTCCGCCTGCACGCCGCCGCGGGTCAGCAGCACCGTGAAAACAGAGGCAGTCAGCGCGGCGGAAAGGGCGGGACCGAGCAGCCAGCGCCACAGGCGGAAGCTGACGCCGGTGACGGCGAGCAGATGGTGCAGATTCAGAAAACAGGAGAGCAGATTGCTCAGCAGCATGACAAACAGGAAGCCCGCCATGCCGAAATGCGGGAGCAGTATCACGGTCAGCAGGATCCGCACGGCGGAATCCACCACGCAGAACCGCAGTGTCGCCGTCTGCCTGCCCAAGCCCTTGAGCAGACCGTCGGCAATGCTTTCGGTGTACATGGCGGGCACAAGCGGGGAGAGCACCGCCAAAAACATGCCGACCTCATCGCTGCGGTATAAAAGTCTGCCGATCGGGAAAGCCAATACGGCAAAGACAGCGGCAAAGCCGGTCGATGCCCACAGCGTCAGCTGCAGCGTGCGGGATACGACCGACTGCATGCGGGCGGTTTGCCCGCGGGACTGTGCTTCGCTCATTTCGGGGATCAACAGGGTCGAAAAGGCGGTCAGCAGGGAGGAGGGGAAGAACAAAAGCGGCAGCGCCATCCCCTTGAGTGTACCGAAGGAGGTGAGGGACTGCTCGCGGCTGCCGGTATACAGCGTGAGCCGCTGCGGGACAAGCAGATTTTCCGCCGTATGCAGTAGGGTGGTCAGCGTTCGACCCGCGGTAAGCGGAACGGCAATGGCGGCAAAGGGGCGCAGCAGGGGACGGTGCGCGGAGGATGACGGCAGGAATTTGCGCTGCCGGCGGCGGTCTTGGCTGTAGCAGCCCGCCATAAACAGGCAGGAGGCGATCTCTGCGGCGGTGTCGCCGATCAGGATGCAGGCGCAGCAGCGGGTGATATCGCCCTGTGCAAAGCGGGAGAGCAGCAGCCAGATGCAGCCGATGCGGCAGAGCTGTTCGAGGATCTGTGCCGCCGAACTGCCCGACACCCGCCGCCGCGCCAAAAAATACCCCTTCAGACAGGCGGAAGCGCCCATAAACGGCAGACCGATGCCGAGGATCCGCAGCGCGGGCACGGCGCGGATGTCCCGCAGAAAAAAGCGGGCGATCGGCTCGGCGGCGGCGGTCACGCCGATAAGAGACAGGGTGCCGATGCCGATGCTCAGCAGGATCGCAAAGCGCATCAGCCGCCGCACCGAGGCGCGGCTGCCCCGCACCAGCTCCTCGGTGACCAGTCGTGTGACGGCGGTGGAGATGCCGCAGGTGGACAGCGTCGAGACCAGCAGGTAGACCGACAGAATAAGCTGATACACCCCCATGCCCTCCGCGCCGACGGCGTTGGACATATAGATGCGAAACAGCATGCCCAGGAACCGCAAAAGCAGAGAGGTGACCGTGAGGATCGCCGCATTTTTTACAAAAGATGAGCGCAAGACCGGTCCCTCCCGTCGTCAAATTACTCCCATATATATGCATTCTCCTGCGGGATCATGAACGCAAAAAATTGCACAATATGCACAATTCGACGGTGCTCTCCTTGTATGGATAGCGCGCAGTGTCAAATGCACGGGAAAATATTGTGAAAAGTGTGCAAAGTTGTCGATTGGTGAAAGATTAAATTCAAATAAAAATCCGAAACCCCCTTGATTTTTGCCGCCGAATTTGGTACTATATAGAAAACAATCGGGAAAGGATACCGTCCTTTCACCTCCCGGAGGTAAGGCAAATGTACCTAAAACAGGAATGTGTAGCCATGCTGTTGGCAGGCGGGCAGGGAAGCCGCCTGTACGCGCTGACGCGGCGGATCGCCAAGCCGGCGGTTCCCTATGGAGGAAAGTACCGGATCATTGATTTTCCGCTGTCCAACTGTGTCAATTCCGGTATTCAGACCGTGGGTGTGCTGACGCAGTATCAGCCGCTGGAGCTGAACGATTATATCGGCTCGGGAACGCCGTGGGACCTTGACCGGTCAAACGCGGGCGTTCATGTGCTGCCGCCCTATCAGCGCAACAAGGGCGGCGACTGGTATAAGGGCACAGCCAACGCCATCTATCAGAATCTGGCGTTTATCGAGCGCTATGACCCGGAATATGTGCTGGTGCTGTCGGGTGACCATATCTACAAGATGGACTATGCCCGTATGCTGGAGGAGCACAAGAAAAATCACGCTGACTGCACTGTTGCCGTTATCGAGGTGCCGATGGAAGAGGCGAGCCGTTTCGGCATCCTGAACACGCGTGAGGACGGCTCCATTTACGAATTTGACGAAAAGCCGAAGGTGCCGAAAAGCAATCTGGCATCTATGGGCATCTATATTTTCAACCGGCGGAAGTTGCGCGAGTATCTGACGGCGGACGAGCAGGATCCGCAGAGCAGCAACGATTTCGGCAAAAACGTGCTTCCTGCCATGCTGCAGGCGGGCGAGCGGATGTTTGCCTATCGCTTTGAGGGCTACTGGAAGGACGTCGGCACGATCGAGAGCCTGTGGGAAGCCAACATGGATCTGCTGGATCCAAAAATGCCGCTTGACCTCTCGGATCCCTCGTGGCGGATCTATTCGCGCAATAACGGGCTGCCGCCGCATTATCTGGCGCCGACGGCAAAAGTGCAGAACAGCGTGATCTCGGAGGGCGGCAATATCGCCGGAACAGTGGATTTTTCGGTGATCTTTCCCGGCGTGACGATCGAGGAGGGCGCCGAGGTGCGCGACTCCATCATTATGCCCGGCGTGACGGTCGGCAAAAACGCCGTTGTGCAGTATGCCATTGTTGCCGAAAACGCCGTGATCGGCGAGGGCGCCGTGGTTGGCGGCAGACCAGAGGAAACACCGTCTGACAAATGGGGAATTGCCGTCGTCGCCTCGGAGCGGCATATCGGCAAGGGGCGTACGGTCGCCCCGCGGGCGATGATCGAGGAAGATCTGCGGGAGGAGGAGAACTGACATGGGAAAAATAACCGCTATGGGGCTGATCTTCGCCAACATGCATGACGGCGCGCTGCCGGAGCTGACCGCCAACCGTTCCATGGGCTCCGTCCCGTTCGGCGGGCGTTATCGCCTGATCGATTTTCCGCTTTCCGCTATGGTCAACGCGGGCATTACCCGCGTCGGCGTGATCACCAAGCGCAACTATGACTCGCTGATGGATCATCTCGGCTCGGGCAAGGCATGGGATCTCTCCCGCAAGACCGAGGGGCTATGCCTGCTGACCGCCTACTGTGCCGATGAGGAATACGAGGGGCGCATCAAGCCGCTTTCCGGTGCGGAGCGCTTTCTTGAGGGTGCCAAGGCGGAATATGTGGTGCTGGCGGACTCCTATGTGGCGGGAAATATTGACTATGCGGCGCTTTTGCAGGCGCATGTCGACAGCGGGGCGGATATCACCGTCGGGTATAAGGACGGCTGTGCGCCGGGGCTGCGGGACGATCTTTTGCTGTCGCTCAGCCGCGATAACTGGGTGCGGGACGTGATGATCGGCGGCGGAGAGAACCGCGAAGCCTCCTTCGGTATCGGCCTGTACGTGATCTCCCGCACGCTGCTTTTGCGTCTGACCCGCGAGGCGGCGGGGCGCAGCGTGCTCAGCTTTGAACGCGGTGTGCTTCAGCGCCACAAGGATTATCTGCGCATCTACGGCTATGCGGTGCCGGAGTGGACGGCGCCGATCTATTCGCTGCCGAGCTTTTTTGCCGCCAATATGGCGCTTTTGGACAGCGATGTGCGCCGTCGGCTGTTTGTCACCGGGCGACCGGTGTACACCAAGGTGCGCGACTGCTGCCCTGCGACCTACGGACTGAATTCCGACGTGACGGATTCTCTGGTTGCCGACGGCGCGCATATCGACGGGTGCGTGCGCCATTCTATCCTGTTTCGCGATGTATCGGTCGGCAAGCATGCCGTGGTGGAAAATGCCATCGTGATGCAGGGATCGGTGATCATGCAGTCGGCGGGACTCTGCTGTGCGGTGCTGGACAAAAATGTGACCGTCAGGGAGGGGCGGCAGCTGCGCGGCGTTGAGGATTATCCCATCCATGTCAAAAAAGGTGTGACGGTCTGAGGAAGGAGCCAAACGATGAAGGTTTTGTATGCAACCAGTGAGGCGCGCCCGTTTGCGGCGTCCGGCGGACTGGCGGATGTGGCGGGGTCGCTTCCCGCCGCACTGCGCACGCGGCTGATCGGCTGCCGTGTGGTACTCCCTTTATATGAGTCGGTGCCGCATGAGCTGCGGGAACATATGACGTTTTTGGGCAGCCTTTCCGTGCCGGTTGCCTGGCGGCGTCAGTATTGCGGCGTGTTTGAGGCCAAGTACAACGGCGTGATCTATTACCTTTTGGATAACCAGTACTATTTCAAACGCCCGGGGCTGTATGGGCATTATGATGATGCGGAACGCTTTGCCTTTTTCTCCCGCGCGGTGCTGGAAATGATGGATCTGATCGGCTTTTATCCGGATATCCTGCATGCGAACGATTGGCAGACCGCGCTCGTCCCGGTCTACTACAGCCTGTTTTATGCCAACCGCCCGCCCTATGACCGCATGAAAACGGTCTATACGATCCACAATATCCAGTATCAGGGACAGTACGGCATGGAGATCTTGGGCGATGTGTTCGGTATCCCCGATTCGGCGCGCAGCCTTGTGGAGCAGGACGGATGCATCAACCTGATGAAAGGCGGCATTGAGGCGGCTCACCGCGTGACGACGGTCAGCCCGTCCTACGCGCGCGAGCTGGAGGACCCGTGGTTTGCCCACGGTCTGGATTCCATCATCCGCGAGCGGAGCTGGAAGCTGTGCGGTATTTTGAACGGCATCGACATCAAAAGCTATGACCCCGAGACCGATCCGGAGATTCCGGTGCATTACAGCGCGGCAGAGCCGGAGGGAAAAGCGGAGGACAAGGCGGCGCTGCTGTCCTCGCTCGGGCTGTCCGCGCCCGACGGCGTGCCGCTGATCGGTATGGTGACGCGTCTGGCTTCGCACAAGGGACTGGATCTGGTCAAGTATGCGTTTGATCAGATCATGCAGCTTGACGTGCGCATGGTCGTTCTCGGCTCAGGCGAGTGGACGTTTGAAAATTTCTTCCGCGAGATGCAGGGGCGGTATCCCGACCGCTTCTGCTATTGCGCGGGCTTTATACCGGAGCTGGCACGCAAAATCTACGCGGCATCGGATATGTTCCTGATGCCGTCCCAGAGCGAGCCGTGCGGTCTTTCGCAGATGGTGGCGTGCCGTTACGGCGCACTGCCGATCGTGCGCGAGACAGGCGGTCTGCGGGACAGCATTTCCGACTGCGGCGACGGCATCGGCAACGGGTTTACCTTTAAGACCTATAACGCGGATGATATGCTCTATGCCATCCGCCGCGCCCGCGAGCTGTACCGTGAGCCGGAAGCGTGGGCAGGGGTGCGCGCAAGGGCGATGGCGTGCGACTTCAGCTGGGGGCGCTCTGCCAACGAGTATATCCGGCTGTACCGGAGTTTACTGAAAGAATAAAGAAAGCGGTCAGGCAGCGTGTAGGCTGTCTGACCGCTTTTTGCAGCGGGAAAAAGCAATATAGGTTCCACGCGGGCGAGGGCGGCGGTGAGAAATGTCCAGATCCGCCCGACCGAGGCGACGTTCAGCCACTCGGCTGTCGTGTGGATCCCCTCCATATCCGGTCCGATGGATACGGCGTCCAGCCCGGGCAGCATGCCGCAGAGCGGACCGCACTCGAGACCGCCGTGCGTGCCGCAGACGCGCGGGGCATGGCCGGTCTGCTCCTCCCACAGGGCGGCGAGCAGCTCACGCAGCGGGGAATCCTGGCGGTATTCCCATGCGGAATATGTGCCGCTTTGCGAAAATACCGCGCCGTTTTCCTCCGCCATAGCCGTCAAGTGAGCAGCCAGCGCGGCTTTTTCCTGTTCGACCGCGCTGCGCACGGACCAGGTGAGCGTGGCCTGCTCCGGCAAAGTGCGCAGGATGCCCAGATTCAGCGAGGTGCGCACAAGGGCGGGGTCAAAGTCACTGTAGGCGATCACGCCGTTTTTGGTGTCGGCGGTCAGATTGAGCAGCGCCGCCGCAGAGGCTGCCGTCAGAGTGTCGGCGGTCTCTGCCCCGCCGATCGCGCAGTCAAGCGTAAGATAGGGGTCGGTCTCTTTGTACCGGTCGCGCAGCTCGGCCTCCAGCGCGCGGATCAGCGTCTGCCATGCCGGTATCTGTGCCGGGTCGGTAATCAGACGGACGACGGCATCGGTGGGGATGGCATTGTCCTTTTCCCCGCCCGAAAGCTCCGCAATTCCGGCATCCAGTCCGGACAGGCACTGCCGCAGAATGGCAGCCATCAGCTTGTCGGCATTGGCGCCGCCCTTATGGATCTCCACGCCGGAGTGTCCGCCCGTCAGGTGAGAAAGCCGCAGAGTCAGCGCGGTTCCCGTGCGCGTTTCACGCGCAAGCGGCAGCGTGATGACCGCCGTCATGCCGCCGGCGCAGCTGACGGTCAATACACCCTCCTCCTCGGAGTCGATGTTGATGAGCCGCCGCGCCTGTATATCCGACAGGTCGGCAGCCGTTACACCCAGCATGCCGATTTCCTCGTCGTTGGTCAGCAAAACCGTCAGCGGCGGATGGGGCAGTGTGTCGGAGTCTAAAACGGCAAGCGCCATGGCCACGGCAATGCCGTCGTCGCCGCCGAGCGAAGTGCCGGGGGCGAATACCCATCCGTCGCGGCAGACCGGACAAACGCCGTCACGCGCGGGATCGCCGGGGAAATCGGCGTCTTTCACGGCGACCATGTCCAGATGCCCCTGCAAAATCACCTCGGGGTGGTCCTCATACCCATGAGAGGCGGGCTTGCGCAGGATGACGTTGCCGGCGGTATCCCGGCGGCAGGCGAGTCCGCGCTCTTTGGCAAAGCGGACGATCAGATCCGCCAGTGCGCCGGTGTCGCCGGAGCCGTGGGGGACGGCGCAGATGCGGGAGAACCAGTCCCAGACGTTTTGCGGTTCTATGTTCAAAGTGGATGTCATATGGGTGTCCCTCCTGGTGCTTATCCGTTTTCGGCCGCAGCCTTGCTCTGGGCGGCGGCAAAGGCCGTCAGCAGGTCCAAAGACTGCTGATAGGCTTCCTGTTTCTTTTCTGCCGTTCCGGTGGCGCTGCGCACACCGAAGTACAGATGTTCGGGCAGCCCCTTCATAGCGTCGGAGCGCTGCAGCGTTGTACCGTACCAGTCGTAGCAGGTGCCGTTTTCGGCAAGGCTGTCCGCAGGCAGGTCGAGCGGCGCAAAAAACTGAGTCCCCTCGGACAAAAGGTTATATATGCGGTCGCGATAGGTGGAATCCTCAAACAGGAAAAACAGCCGGTCGCCCGCCGCCAGATGAACGGTCAGGTTCTGCGAATTGGCGTAAACCGACTGGGCAAGCGCCGCATTATTCTTCGAATTTAAGTACCAGTTTTCGATCTGTATCTCCACCTTGCCGTCGCCGTCGAGGTCTTTGGCATAGGGGGTCAGTGCTGCCTCCAGCGCACTGATCTGCTGGGCGTTCATCGGTTCGTTGGTGACCAGCGGAATAAAATAATCCGGTTCGTCGCGCGTCGCCATCTGAATGATCAGCACGGTCAGCACGATCAGACCGGCGGCAACGCCGAACACGACCCATTTATAATGATACCAGAAGTTCTCCCATTTTCCCTTCGGGGTCTGCGGCTGAGCGGGAGGAGGGGGCGGTAAAAGCTCGTCCTCCGGCACTCCGGCCAGCGCCCATTCTCTTGCCATGGGGTCAGTCCCGTCCTTTCTGTCGCCGGCGGTCGAAAAACGGGCCGCCTTTGCGAAAAATCCTGTTGTCAGTATACCATGCCTGCCGCGCGGACGCAAGGATTTTTACACAAAGTTCACATTTGTTTTGCAAAAGGGGCTTGCATGGCGGGAAAATACGTGCTAGGATAGCTATATACCAAAGGAAACGGAGTGAGCAGATATGGAGTTATATGAGGGATTGCTGACCAGGCGCAGTGTGCGCAGCTTTAAGCCGGACGCCGTGCCGCAGGAGCAGCTGGAGAAGATCGCCGAGGCGGGACTCTATGCCGCAAGCGGTATGGGGCGTCAGGCGACGAAGATCGTTGTGATCACCGACCGGGCGCTGCGGGACAGGCTGTCACACGATAACGCCGTTGTTATGGGGCGGGAGGAGATCGACCCGTTTTACGGCGCGCCCGCCGTGCTTCTGGTGCTCGCCGATAAAAAGGTGCCGACAGCGGTATACGACGGCAGCCTCGTGATGGGGAACCTGATGCTGGCGGCGCATGCGCTCGGCCTCGGCAGCTGCTGGATCCACCGCGCCAAAGAGGAATTCGAGAGCGAAGAGGGGAAAGCGATCCTCAGAGAGCTCGGTATCGAGGGCGACTGGGAGGGGATCGGTCACTGTGTGGTCGGTTATCCCGCCGAGCCGCCGAAAGCGCCCGCTGCGCGGCGTCCCGAACGGATCATCCGCGCGTAAAAACAGAAGAACAAGCAAAAAGGTGCTGCGGCTGTCCCCCGATACGGGGGAGCCGCAGCACCTTGGTTTTGCACAGATCAAACGCTCAGCAGCATTTCCATATAGCTCGGATAGGGCCAGTACTCCTTTGCCGTCAGCGTTTCCAGCGTGTCCGTTACCTCCCGCATGTGATCCATTGTCGGCAGGATGCGGTCGCGGTAGAGGCAGGAGCGGGTCACGGCATCAGCTTCACGCTCCGCCGCGGCAAGCGTCTCCTCAAGCTGTGCCGCCGTGTCATAGAGCTGATCGGTCAGCGCGTTGAGCTTGCCCGCCAGCTCCTTTTCGACGCGGGGCGAAAGCCCGATCTCGTGCATTTTCATAACGGTGCCGCACAGCTGATCGGTGTACCCGATCACGGCGGGGAGAATATCCTGCCGCACCATTTCGAGCATGGTCAGCGCTTCGATGTGCTCCAGATTGCAGTAGGTCTCGAGCAGAATCCGCTGACGGGAGATCATCTCGGCGGCGGAGTACACGCCGTAGCGGGTGAACAGGCGCACGTTTTCCGGCCGCGTGAAATAGGGGATGCAGTCGGGCGTTGAGCGCAGGTTCAAAAGCCCGCGTTTTTCCGCTTCCTTCACCCAGGTGTCGTCATAGCCGTTGCCGTTGAACAGGATGCGGCCATGCTCCCGGATCGTGCGGCGGATCAGGGTGTTGAGCGCCGTGTTAAAATCGTCGGCGGCCTCCAGCTCGTCGGCGAACGCATCGAGCGACTCCGCCACGATGGTGTTGAGCACCGTGTTGGCATCGGCAATGGAGGCGGAGGAGCCGACCATGCGGAATTCGAACTTGTTGCCCGTGAACGCAAACGGCGAGGTGCGGTTGCGGTCGGTCGTATCCTTCGGAAAGCGCGGCAGCACATGGACACCGATCTTAAGCTGCACCCGTTCGCGGCTGTCGTATGCCGTCCCCTTGGCGATGGATTCCAGAATATCCGTCAGCTCATCCCCGAGGAACATGGAGATGATGGCGGGCGGCGCCTCGTGACCGCCGAGCCGGTGATCGTTTCCGGCACCGCAGGCGGAAATGCGCAGCAGATCCTGATGGAGGTCGACCGCCCGGATCACGGCGCACAAAAACAGCAGGAACTGGGCGTTTTCGTGCGGTGTTTCTCCCGGCTCAAGCAGATTCGCGCCGGTATCGGTGGACAGCGACCAGTTGTTATGCTTGCCGCTGCCGTTGACGCCCGCAAACGGCTTTTCGTGCAGCAGACAGACCAGACCGTGACGCTCGGCGATGGTTTTCATCAGCTCCATGGTCAGCTGGTTATGGTCGGTGGCGATATTGGTGGTGGTGAAGATCGGCGCCAGCTCGTGCTGAGCGGGAGCTGCCTCATTATGACGGGTCTTGGCGAGGATACCGAGCTTCCACAGCTCCTCGTCCAGCTCCTGCATAAATGCGGCGACGCGGGGGCGGATGGCGCCGAAATAGTGGTCGTCCATCTCCTGACCCTTCGGGGGACGGGCACCGAACAGCGTCCTGCCGGTAATTTTGAGGTCACGCCGCTTTTCATAAACGGCGCGGTCGACCAGAAAATACTCCTGCTCGGGACCGACGGTGGTATGCACGATACCGGCGTCGGTGTTTCCGAACAGGCGCAGCACGCGCAGCGCCTGTGTGTTGATCGCCTCCATCGAGCGCAGAAGCGGCGTCTTTTTGTCGAGCGCCTCGCCGCCGTAGGAGCAGAAAGCGGTCGGAATGCAGAGCACGCCGTTTTTGATAAACGCATAAGAGGTCGGATCCCATGCCGTGTATCCGCGCGCTTCAAAGGTGGCGCGCAGACCGCCGGACGGGAAAGAGGAGGCGTCCGGCTCACCCTTCACAAGCTCCTTGCCGGAAAACTCCATGATAACCTTGCCGTCTCCGGCGGGGGAGATAAAGCTGTCGTGCTTTTCCGCTGTGATACCGGTCAGCGGCTGGAACCAGTGGGTATAATGGGTCGCCCCTTTTTCGATCGCCCAGTCCTTCATGGCGTTGGCGACCACGCCGGCAATACCCGGATCCAGGTGCTTACCCTGCCGGATGGTTTGTTTCAAGGCTTTGTAGGTCTCGGCAGGGAGAC
>CAKUMQ010000052.1 GCA_934667845.1 uncultured Eubacteriales bacterium
TTCGTTTATTATTTCCAAAGTTGCAGGAAAACCCCTGCTCTCGCTCCTTGAAAGCATGGGTTCTTTGACAGGCTGAAGCGCCCACCGGCAAAAAGCCGGTGGGCATTGTTCGTTTTCGGGCTGACGGGAGCGGGAGGACGGGATCATTTTTCCGCCGCCTCTTTTTCGCCGGAGCGGAAGGTGAGCGGGGTGACGCCGGTCTCCTTTTTGAACACGCGGCAGAAATAGCTGATGTCGGGAAAACCGACCGCCTCGGCTACCTCCCGCACGGAGCTGTCCGTCTCGGACAGCAGGCGCTTTGCCTCGCAGAGCCGCCGCTTTTGGATATATTTTCCGACGCTCTCCCCGCGCGAACGGGAGAACAGATGGGAAAGATAATATTTGTTCGCATAGCATTCCCGCGCCAGATCCTCAAGGGTGATCTCCTCGGCATAGTGCGTGTCGATATAGGTGACGGCGGTATCCATGATCCGCCCCGAATCCAGCAGACTCTCGGCGTTTTCGGTCTTGTTGATGAGCCGGAACAGGTACATCAGCAGTGTGCGCGACGTATTCTGGACGATCTCCATGTAAAACCGCTCTTTCTGCTCAAATTCGCGGAGCAGGCTCGTAAACAGCTGATCAAACATGCCGTACAGCTCCCCGGCGGGAAAAATACAGCCGTAGGAGGGCGGGAGCAGCCAGTTCGGCGGCAGATCGGTGATCTCCAGCTTGTCATAGGCGATAAAGCGCGCCTCCATCGGGTCGTCCCGGCTGCTTTTTTCGCAGTGGGAGACACCGGCGTTGTAGATCAGAATATCGCCGGTGCCGACCTCGTACTCGGCTTCGCCGATCGTGGCGGTGCCGTGTCCGTCGGTGATAAACACCATTTCGAAAAATTCGTGGGCGTGCGGCTCCTCGCGCCACCCGCCCTGTTTGTCGAGCGAGCCGACATAGAGCAGGCGCGGCTTGAGCTTGAAGGAATAATGCTTTTCCAACAGGTAATGCTGTCGTTGGTCGCTGTTGTACCGGTGTTTGATCTGCATGGCAATTCCTTTCGGGGATCCCTGTGGATCCTGCGGAAAATGAGGACAAAAACCATGGTTCCTTTATACCATATTTAAAGAGAAAAGTCAATGAATATATCGCAAATTAGGATTTTCTTGCGGTCAAAACACAACAAATGAGTCCCTTGTACTATTCGCCAAAAATGATAAAATAATGACAAAAGCAACGGATGCAGACAAAAGTTTCTGAAGAAAATGACAACTCAGAAAGGACGTGAATCCGAAATGGGCGAAGTGATCCTGAAAATGACCGGCATCGATAAACGCTTTTCGGGCGTTCATGCGCTGCGGTCGGTCCGTTTTGAACTTCGCGCCGGTGAGGTGCATGCGCTGATGGGAGAGAACGGCGCCGGAAAGTCCACGCTGATGAAAGTGCTTTGCGGTATTCACCAGCGGGACGCCGGAGAGATCGAGCTTTTCGGCAAGCCGGTCAATTTCTCTTCTATCGCGGAATCGCAGGCGGCAGGGATCAGCATGATCCATCAGGAGCTGAACATGATGGCTCATCTGACCGTGGCGCAGAACATCTACATCGGACGCGAACCGAAAAAGGGCGGCATGTTTATCGATGACCGCAGGATGGTGCAGGATGCAAAGGCGCTGTTTCAGCGCATCGGCATCCGCATCGACCCGACCGTGCGGCTCGGGTCGCTGACGGTCGGCAAGCAGCAGATGGTGGAGATCGCCAAGGCAATCTCGCGGGATTCCAAGCTGCTGATCCTCGATGAGCCGACGGCGGCGCTGACGCAGCCGGAGGTCGAGGAGCTGTTTACGATCATGAACGACCTGCGCAAAAAGGGTATCGGCATGATCTACATCTCCCACCGTATGGACGAGATCGAACGAATCTCCGACCGTGTGACGGTGATGCGCGACGGCGAGTACGTCGGCACGCTCAACACCCGCGATACCTCAAAGGATGAGATTGTGCAGATGATGGTCGGGCGCGTGATCTACGGCGGGCAGAAGGAAAAAAGCCTGGTCGCGCCGGACGCGCCGACCGCCCTCGAGGTGCGGCACCTAAACAGCGG
Organism: uncultured Eubacteriales bacterium; assembly: GCA_934667845.1. Classification (GTDB taxonomy): domain Bacteria; phylum Bacillota; class Clostridia; order Oscillospirales; family Acutalibacteraceae; genus HGM12789. The sequence continues at coordinate 2,078 of CAKUMQ010000052.1, forward strand.
CAACACGCTCAAAGATGTCAGCTTTACACTCAAAAAGGGCGAGATCCTCGGCTTTGCCGGGCTGATGGGCGCCGGACGCACCGAACTGGCGCGTGCCATATTCGGCGCGGACAAATTTGATTCCGGCGAGGTGCTGGTCAACGGCGAGCCGGTGCGGATCAAGTCGCCGGAGGCGGCGGTGAAGCACGGGATATGCTACCTCTCCGAGGACCGCAAGCAGTACGGGCTGATGCTTATCAAATCCGTGGCGGAAAACACGGTTTTGGCTTCGCTCGACGATTACATCCATGCCGGATGGATCTCGGATGCGGAGATCCGCCGTTCCGCCGAGCAGGTCAACGCCACGCTGCGGACAAAGACCCCTTCGATGGAGCAGGCGGTCAAGAATCTGTCGGGCGGCAACCAGCAGAAGGTCATTGTGGCGCGCTGGCTTTTGAAGGACTGCGATATCTTCATTTTCGACGAGCCGACCCGCGGTATCGACATCGGCGCAAAAAGCGAGATGTACGACCTGATGGCGCGGTTGGCTTCCGAGGGCAAATCCATCATCATGATCTCCTCGGAGCTTGCCGAGATCCAGCGGCTCTCCGACCGTGTGATGGTCATGTGCGAAGGGCGCGTGACGGCTGATCTGCCGATCGAGGGCCTGACGCAGGAAGAGATCATGAAATTTGCGACGATGCGGGAATCCGCTTGAGACAGGGATGACCCGATTAGATTGAAAAAGCAGGAGGTCTGGATATGGAAAACCAAGTCAAGCTGACGGCGGCGCGTCAACTGCGCCGTCAGGGCGTCCGGCTTCGGGAGACGGTCGCCACCAAGGGCAAGCAGAACATGATCATCGTCCTGGCGCTTGTGGCGCTGATTGCGGTGTTCTACATTCTCAACCCGAATTTCCTGAAAACATACAATATCGTCAGTATGGCGCAGAGCCTCGCGCCCTATGCCGTGCTGGCACTCGGCGTCACCTTCGTGATCGCGACCGGCGGCATTGACCTCTCGATCGGCACGGTGTGTATCGCCTCGTCGGTCATCGCCGGACACATGTTCGAGAAAAACCTCGTGCCGCTGTGGGCGGTTATTCCGCTGATGATCGCGATCGGCGCGCTGTTCGGTCTGATCAACGGTCTGCTGGTGGCAAAGCTCAAGGTGCCGGCGTTTATCGCCACGCTTGGCACGATGATGCTTTCCCGCGGACTCAGCGCCATCATCGTCGCCGTGCCGAACATCTTCTATCCGACCGGCAGTTGGTTCAACAAGGTGTTCTCGAATTACAACAAATTCCCCGTCGGTCTGATCTGGGTGATCGGTCTGATGCTCCTGTGCATGTACCTGATGTACAAAAACCGCGTTGGCCGCTATATCCTCGCTATCGGCAGCAATGAGGAAGCCACCCGCCTGTCCGGTATCAACACCGACAAGTATAAGATGCTCGCCTATCTGTTCAGCGGCATCGGCGCCGGTGTGGCGGCGATCTTCTGGTCGGCTTCGTTCACCACGGTTGCGGCAGCCACCGGCAACGGCTATGAACTGGACGCCATCGCCGGTGTGTATATCGGCGGCACGAGCGCAGCGGGCGGCATCGCCTCCGTTGCCGGCTCGGTGATCGGCAGTGTGATGCTGGTCGTGATCCGCAGCGGTCTGAACTTTGTGCTGGCGCGCTTCAACCTCAACGTCAACGCGACGTATGTCACCTATGTGCTGACCGGTATCATCGTGGTCGCCGCCGTGCTGATGGATATCGTGAAGAACAACAACGCCAACCGTGTGAAGGCGGAGACCCCGGCGCAGGCTGCCAAGCGGCACTACCGTGAGACGGTTGCCGACATCGAAAGCCGTCTGGATATCGCCTGTTCCGATCCCGCGCTCTCCGCCGAGCAGCGGAAGGCACAGATCGGGGCGCTGCAGCAGGAAAAAGCAGCGGCGAAAGCGGCATACGCCGAGAAAAAGGCGGAGACCGCCAAGGCGTAAGCGTATTTTCAGGAGACCCGACCCCCGCAGAGGGGGTCTGATTAAGGACCCATATAAATTTAAAGGAGGAACCCCGAATGAAACAGTTCAAAAAAGTCGTTCTCCCTGTCCTGTGCGTCGTCGCACTGCTGGCTTTGTGCCTGGCCGGCTGCTCGACCGGTGAAGCGAGCAAGACCGTCGCCGTCGTTGCCAAAGGCGAGTCCCATGCGTTTTGGCAGTCCGTAAAAGCCGGCGCTGTGGCTGCCGGTGAGAAATACGGGTACAAGGTGACGTTCCAGGGACCCGCGAGCGAGTCTGCGAAGGATCTGCCCTCTCAGAAGGAGATGGTCAGCACCGCGCTGAACAACAGCCCGGCGGCTATGGTGCTCGGCACCATCGGCGAGGGCTTTGTGGACAGCCTGTCCCAGGCGTTTGACGAGAAGATCCCGGTCGTGCAGTTCGACAGCGGTATCTGGGCGAACGACATTGCCGCTCTGGACAAGGCGAACAAGAACCCGATCGTCTCCTCGGTTGCGACGAGCAACGAGCTGGCTGCCGGACTGGCTGCCGAGAAGTTCTTTGAGGTCATCAAGAGCGAGATCGCCGCTTCCGAAGGCGGCTATGTCGTCGGTATCATCCAGCACGACGAGACCCAGACCGGTATTGACCGCGCGGGCGGCTTTGAGAAGAAATTCAAGGAGCTGGCGGACGCGGACAGCTCCACGGCGGGCAAATACACGATCGTCAAGGAAGTGAAGCCGGGCGACGCCGATCAGGCGTACAAGACCGCTCTCGAGGCACTGTATGAAAAAGGTGTCAAGGCGATCTTCATGAGCAATGAGGGCGTTGTGAAGCAGGTTTACGATGCGATCGGCGCGGCGGGCAGCAAATACGACGCGATCAAATTCTGCGGCTTTGATGCCGGCACGAAGCAGATCGAGTGGATGAAGAAAACGACCGGACCGAAGCTGGTCGGCGCTGTGGCGCAGGATTCCTATCAGATCGGCTATCAGGCGGTCGAACAGGCGATCAATGCTGCCGAGGGCAAGGACGTGACCGCTACCGTCGCCATCGCGGGCGCGTGGTGGAACAGCGAGAACGTGGACGAGATGGTGAAGAACAATCTCGTGTACGAGGGCTGATCTGAAACCGGAAACAGTCAAAATTGATTGAGCCGGCCGCACGCACGTCACCGTGTGGCGCGGCCGGCTCGCGCTCTGTCATGACACAAAAGGCCGAAGTCATTTTCGGCAAAACAGGTTCATTTTGAGGGAGGAATCATCCATGCTTTATCCGAAGATCGGCATTCGCCCCGCCATTGACGGCCGCTGGGGCGGTGTACGCGAGGGACTTGAAGAACAGACCATGGCGATGGCGAAAAGCGCTGCGGCGCTGATTTCCGAAAATGTGCGCTATCCCGACGGCACGCCCGTGCAGTGCGTGATCGGCTGCACGACCATCGGCGGCGGCGCAGAGGCGGCGCGCGTGGCGGATCAGTTTGCCACGGAAAATGTGGTCGCGACGCTGACCGTGACCCCCTGCTGGTGCTACGGCACAGAGACGTTTGACATGGATCCGCAGACCATTAAGGCGGTCTGGGGCTTTAACGGGACCGAGCGCCCCGGCGCGGTGTACTTAGCGGCGGTGCTGGCGGCTCACGCCCAGCGCGGTCTGCCCGCCTTCTCCATCTACGGCCATGATGTGCAGGATCGCGATGACCAAAGCATCCCGGCGGACGTTGCGGAAAAGATCCTGCGGTTTGCCCGCTGCGCGGCGGCGGTCGGCTGGATGAAGAACAAGGCGTATGTCAATGTCGGCGCGGTCGCGATGGGCATTGCCGGCAGCTTCTGCGACGCCTCCGTGCTGCAGAAATATTTCGGCATCCGCGCCGAGTGGGTGGATGAGGTGGAGATCCTCCGCCGCATGCAGCTCGGCATCTATGACGCCGAGGAATACGAAAAGGCGCTTGCCTGGGTCAAGGCGAACTGCCCCGAGGGCTTTGACAAAAACGCCGCCAAGACCTTCCCGGCAGTCATCACAAAGTCGAAGGTCGTCCCGCCCGACAAGGATTGGGAGTTTATCGTCAAGATGACGCTGATCCTGCGGGATATCCTCTACGGCAATGAGAAGCTCGACGAGATGGGCTGGCACGAGGAGGCGCTCGGCCGCAATGCGGTCGCCGGCGGCTTCCAGGGACAGCGGCAGTGGACCGACTGGCTGCCGAATGCCGACTTCTCCGAGGCGATTCTGGCATCCACCTTTGACTGGAACGGCAGAAAGGCGCCGACCCCCTTTGCCACCGAAAACGACACCTGCAACGGCATTTCGATGATGCTCGGCTCATTGGTCAGCCATACGGCGCCCTGCTTCCACGATGTGCGCACCTACTGGAGCCCCGAGGCGTGCGAGCGCGTGACGGGACACCGTCCCGACGGCGTCGCCGAAAACGGCTTTATCCACCTCATCAACTCCGGCGCAACGGCACTTGACGGCAGCGGCGCGGCGAAAAATGCCGCAGGCGAGGGCTGCATGAAGCCGTTCTGGGAGATGACCGACAGCGACGTGTCCGCCTGCCTGAAGGCGACTGACTGGTGCCGCGCGGACTACGAATACTTCCGCGGCGGCGGCTTCTCGAGCCACTTCCGCTGCCGTGCCGAGATGCCGGTGACCATGCTGCGCTTCAACATTGTCGAGGGCATCGGGCCTGTGCTGCAGATTGCTGAGGGATATACCGCCGATCTGCCGGACGAGATCCACAAGACGATCGACGCCCGCACAGATCCCACCTGGCCGACGACGTGGTTCTGCCCGCGTCTGACCGGCAAGGGAGCCTTTACGGATGTGTACAGCGTCATGGCGAACTGGGGCGCCAACCACGGCGTGACCGTGTATGGGCATGTCGGCGCGGATCTGATCACGCTGGCTTCGATGCTCCGTATCCCCGTGACCATGCACAACGTGCCGGACGAGCAGATCACCCGTCCGCACACCTGGGCGGCGTTCGGCACGGAGGATACCCAGGCCGCCGACTATGCGGCGTGCCGCGAATACGGTCCGCTCTACGGCTGACCGGGAGGTAGCTCCATGCTGAAAAATCTGTCCCCGCTGCTCACGCCGGAGCTGCTGAAGATCCTCTGCGAAATGGGGCACGGCGATGAGATCGTGATCGCGGACGGCAATTTTCCCGCCGCGGCGCTGCATGACCGCGTCGTGCGGCTGGATGCCCACGGCGGCACAGAGGTGCTGCGCGCGGTGATGTCGGTGCTGCCGCTTGACAGCTACTCCGATCCGAACGCCATGCTGATGGAGGTTGTGCCGGGCGATCCGGTCGAGACCCCGATCTGGGATGAATACGCCGCTGTGCTTCACGCATCGGAGGGGGATGTCGCCCGCATCGGCCATATCGAGCGGTTTGCGTTTTATGAGCGCGCCCGGCATGCCTATGCCGTCATTGCGACCGGGGAGACGGCGCTGTACGCCAATCTGATCCTGAAAAAAGGCGTGATCCTCCCCCAATAACTGGCTTTCTTCTTACTCCTCTTTTTCTCTCTCAGGAATTCGGCCGTCCGACCCGTTCGGACGGTCGATTCCTGTTATCTGCCGGTCTGCAAAACAATTGACAATTTCTTTGCGGTGCGGTATACTGTCTCTATTCTCTGGCTGCTGGGAGGCGGAACAATGAAACAGTGCATGGATGCGGAAAATCTGCATCGCCGTCTGAAAAAGATCATCGGGCAGGTGCAGGCTATCGACCGCATGGTGGACGAGGACGTTCCCTGCGAGGATGTGTTGGCGCAGATCAATGCCGCCAAGGCGGCGCTCCACGGCTGCGGCAAGGTCGTGCTGGAGGGGCATATCCGCCACTGCGTCCGCGACGGGATCGAGCACGGCGACGCGGATAAGACGATCGAGAGCTTTACCAAAGCAGTCGAGCGCTTCTCCAACATGGGGTGATACGGCAAAGTCTTATTTTATTCTTATAAATACTGTTCCCGGCGGATCATGAATATCCGCCGGGATTTTTTTGCGGATTGCTCTTGACAAGCTATACCCTATGGGGTATACTACACTTATACCCCATAGGGTATAGAAAAGAGGGAAACCATGAAAAAAGGAATGGAAAAGCTGGAGCAGCTGTTGTCGCTCGGCGGGATCAAAAAGGATGTCGTTTTGCTTGTTTTGTCCGGCGCGGCGGTGATTGCCAGCCTGTGTCGATTTCAGCCGTTTCCGTTTGACATCGCGTGGGTCGCGATCGTCCTGTGCGGGCTGCCCATCATTTTAGAGGCGCTCATCGGACTGATCACCACGTTCGATATCAAGGCGGACGTGCTGGTGTCTCTGGCGCTGATCGCGTCTGTCTGCATCGGCGAGTATTTTGCCGCCGGTGAGGTCGCGTTCATTATGCAGCTCGGCGCACTGCTTGAGGAGCTGACCGTGGCCAGGGCCAGGGCCGGTATCGAAAAGCTCGTGCACCTGACGCCGCAGACGGCGCGGGTGCTGCGAAACGGCGGGGAAACGGTCATTCCTGCCGAGCAGGTTCGAGTCGGCGACCGTATCCGTGTGCTGCCCGGCGAAAGCATTCCCGTAGACGGTGTTATCGTCGCGGGACAGACCTCCGTCAATCAGGCGGTCATGACCGGCGAATCTCTGCCCGTAGATAAGACTGTCGGCGACGCCGTGTCCAGCGGCACGGTCAATCAGTTCGGCGTGTTCGAGATGGAGGCGACCAAGGTCGGCGAGGACAGCTCGATCCAGCGGATGATCCGGCTCGTGCAGTCGGCGGACGCGGGAAAAGCGAAGATCGTCGGGCTTGCCGACCGCTGGGCGACGTGGATCGTCGTCATTGCCCTGTCTGCGGCGGCGCTGACCTGGCTCATTACCGGTCAGATCATCCGGGCGGTTACGATCCTCGTCGTGTTCTGTCCCTGCGCGCTGGTGCTGGCGACCCCGACGGCGATCATGGCGGCAATCGGCAACGCCACGAAGCACGGCTTTCTCATCCGCGAGGGCGACGCGCTGGAGCGGCTTGCCAAAGCCAGGGTCATCGCCTTTGACAAGACCGGCACATTGACCTACGGGACGCCGGAGGTCGTTGCAGTCGGCAGTGCTTCGGAGGCCTTTGCGAAAGACGAGATATACCGGCTGACGGCATCGGCGGAACAGCTCTCCGAGCATCCGCTCGGCAAAGCCATTGTCCGCTGCTATCAAAAGTCCGGGGCGGCGCTTGCCGAAGCGGCGGATTTTCAGATGATTCCCGGCCGCGGCGTGTGCGCAAGGGTGGAGGGCAAGACCGTGCTGGCGGGGAACCCCGAGCTGCTGGCACAGCACGGGGTCAAGGTCGCTTTAGTGCCGGATGCCGAGGCTCACATCCGTCAGGGCTGCACGGTGATCTATGCGGCGGTGGACGGCAGATTTGCCGGGTTTATCGCCCTGTCTGACACGCTGCGCAAAGAAAGCGCGGCAACGATCGCGTCGCTGTCCCGCCTGGGCGTGCATCCCGTTCTGCTCACGGGCGACCGCGAAAATGCCGCCCAAGCCATTGCGGATAAGCTGCACATCGGCGAAGTCCGGGCAGGCTGCCTGCCGGAGGATAAGCTGCGGTATATCGGGGAATACCAGAGCCGGAACATGCCGGTGTGCATGATCGGCGACGGCGTGAACGATGCGCCCGCGCTCAAAAAGGCGGATGTCGGCATTGCCATGGGCGGCGTGGGCAGCGATATCGCCGTGGACGCGGCGGATATTGCGCTTGTGGATGATGAGGTCAGAGAGCTGCCGCATTTGATCGCGCTGTCCAAGCGGATGATGACCACTATCAAGCTGAACATGACCTTTTCGATGGCGCTGAACTTCGTCGCTATCGCTTTGGCGATCATCGGCACGTTAAACCCCGTGGTCGGTGCGCTGGTACATAACGCCGGGTCTGTGCTGGTGATCACCAACTCGGCATTTTTGCTGAAATGGAGGAAAAAGTAATGGCTGTCAAAATGATCGGACTCATCATCGGTGTTCTGGTGCTCGGCGCGGGAATCTACTACCTCGCAAAGGAGAAGCACAATCCGGAGTCGAAGAAAATTTACGCCGTTGTCAGCGCGGCTGGCGGTATCCTCACCGCCGTGTGCGCCGTGCTGCTGTTTATCTGAAAGGGACAGAGCAGAAAAGCGCCCCCGAAAATGCACTCAGCATTTTCGGGGGCGCTGCTTGTTTTGCGGGGGAATCAGATCTCGGTGGCGAATTCCGCAATATGTGCCGGAATATCGGCGCGGTCGGCGGACACCGACAGCACCAGATTGACGTTCTGCAGATGGCTGAGCTTCTCGGCAAAGGTCTCAAGGCCGCTGACTGCACCGCCGATCTTCAGCGTGGAATCCACGAAGATGTCGGTGATATCGTAGTTGCCCGCGCACATGCCGGCGATGAAGCCGTAGAGCGCCTCAAAACCGACAATGCCGTATTCGTCCGCAGCCACCAGGCGGGTCTTATGGGTCAGGTCATAGGTCAGCGTATTGTCTTTTTCAATAAACACCACATTGCCGTTGGAGGCAGCCGTGGCCGTTGCGCACATATCAATGAGCCGCTTGGTCTTGCCGGAGCCTTTTTTGCCGAGAATCAATGTAATCATGGGGGAATTCCTCCTTTATTTTTTGACCGTTTTCGCATGAAAAACGGCAGTTAGACAAACGATCAGCGGGAGAGCCGCGCCTCGAGTGCCGCACGGGCTTCCTCATAGCCGGGCTTGCCCAGCAGCGCAAACATATTCTTCTTGTAGCTTTCCACGCCGGGCTGATCAAACGGATTCACGCCGAGCATGTAGCCCGAAATGGCGCACGCTTTTTCGAAGAAGTAGATCAGATAGCCGACCTCCTCCTCGCAGGCGGAGTCGATATGCAGCACAATGCTCGGCGTGCCGCCGTCGGCATGTGCCAGCACCGTGCCTTCAAAGGCGCGGCGGTTGACATAGTCGAGCGTTTCGCCCGCCAGGAAGTTGAGCCCGTCGGCGTTGTCGGCATCGGTGCCGATCACGGTTTTGCGGGCGGGGGAATCCGTCAGCACGACCGTCTCAAACAGCAGCCGCGAGCCGTCCTGCACGAACTGGCCGAGCGAATGCAGGTCGGTGGAGAATACGGCGGACGCCGGGAACAGCCCCTTGCCGTCTTTGCCCTCGCTCTCGCCGAACAGCTGCTTCCACCATTCCGACATCATCGCATAGGCCGGCTCATAGCTGACCATCAGCTCGACGGCGCGCCCCTTGCGCAGCAGGCACTGCCGCGCGGCGGCATAGCGGTAGCAGGGATTTTTCGCCGGGTCGGGATCACACAGGGCAAGCTGCGCCTCGCGCGCGCCGCGCATGAGGGCGTCGATGTCGCAGCCCGCGACGGCAATCGGCAGCAGCCCGACGGCGGTCAGCACGGAGAAGCGCCCGCCGACATTGTCGGGCACGACAAACGTCTCATAGCCCTCGCGGTCGGCAAGCGCCTTGAGCGTGCCGCGGGAGCGGTCGGTCGTGGCATAGATGCGGCGGCGGGATTCCTCCACGCCGACGGTGCGGATCAGATAGTCGCGGAACACGCGGAACGCGATCGCCGGCTCGGTCGTCGTGCCGGATTTGGAGATCACGTTGACCGAGACGCGCTTGCCCTCGCACAGGTCAAGCAGCTCGGCGAGCGCATCGGAGCTGAGCGTGTTGCCCGCAAAAAAGATCTGCGGACCGTCCTTGCGCAGATTGTGCTGCGGGGAGCGCAGAAGCTCGATCACGGCGCGGGCGCCGAGATAGGAGCCGCCGATGCCGATAACGATCAGCACGTCGGAATCCTCGCGGATGCGCTTTGCGGCTGCCTGAATGCGGGCAAATTCCTCGCGGTCATAGTCGGAGGGCAGCGTCAGCCAGCCGAGAAAATCGCTGCCGAGTCCGGTGCCGTCATGCAGCTGACGGTGAGCCGCTTCGATCTGCGGCGCAAGCGCCGGGATCTCGTGCGGGCGAACAAATCCTTCCAAATAACGGGTTTCCAATGAGACTGCCATGGGGCAATCGCCTCCTTCGGTATTCTGCTTCTATTGTACCCCATTTCCGCCCGTTTTGCAACCGGTTATCGGCAAAATGCGGAAAGAAATCCGAAAAAGAAAGCACACAGCCGAAAAAAGACTGTGTGCCGCAAAAAACGATTATTCCGCGAAGCCGGACTCCACCAGAGCGACCAGACCGTTCACCGCAGCCTCTTCATCGCTGCCGTCGGCAATAATGCGAATGGAGGTACCGCCCACGATGCCGAGCGAGAGGACGCCGAGCAGGCTCTTCGCGTTGACGCGGCGCTCTTCCTTTTCCACCCAGACGGAGGATTTATACTCATTGGCTTTCTGGATGAAGAAAGTGGCGGGACGGGCATGCAGACCGACCTGATTTTGAACCATGACATCTTTTACAAACATAAAAGCCTCTCCTTTTTATCAATAGCAGTCGCAGATTCATCACCGCCGCACGGCGGACTTTTATCATCTATCCTCCTTTATTTTAGCACAAAATCATGTGGTGTCAATTGGCGAAAACGCCAAAAAATGAATTTTGGCTCCCTGCCCTAGCCATCAAAAAAATTCCGCGCGCCGTTTGTTTGTTTTGCCTATATTGGTGGAAAACTTTTGTCGCGGGCGGCGGATAAAACGGAGTGAAAGAGCGAAAAAAGAAAAATAATAGAAAGAAAAAGGATTTTCCTCTTTTCTTTTTTGAAAAAATGCGGTATACTAAGGGGCAGTGAGGTGAGAGCATGCCCAAACATGGAACAAAAACCAACCGTCCGTCGGCTTTTGCGCGCGCCGGTCGGGCTATTGCCGCCTTTTTTACGACGAACCGCCCCTCGCGGGGAAAAGCCATCGCCTTAGTCTCGGTGCTGGCTGTGTTCGGCATTCTGTTTGTATCGCTCGGGTCGGTGATGGTCTCCTTTGCCTACCGGCGCGAGATCATCCGCGATCTGCCGGATGAGAGCCTCGGCATCGATACCAGCGCCGATGCGGGAAAATCGAAGGATATTACCAATATTGCGCTGTTCGGGCTCGGCTCGCGGTCAAAGACCATCAACCGCGGTCTGACCGACTCTATCATGGTGGTCAGTGTTGACCGCCTGCATAATAAGATCAAAGTGATCTCCGTCATGCGGGACAGCCTTGTTCCGATCGAGGGCTACCGCGCCCAGAAGATCAACGCCGCCTATGTGCTCGGCGGGGCGAAGCTCGCGATCCGCACGCTCAACCAGGCGTTCGGGCTGAACATCCGCGACTATGCCACGGTGAACTTCCTCGGCATGGCAGAGATCATCGACGTCATGGGCGGTATCGAGGTGGATCTGACCGAGCGGGAGCGCAAGGATGCGAACATCCACATCCGCTCCGCCGCGAAAGAAGTGGGCGCCGAATATACGCCGATCGAAAAGGCGGGCAAGCAGGTGCTCAACGGGGCGCAGGCGGTCGCCTTTGCCCGCATCCGCCATGTCAGCACCGCCGACGGCGTGTCCAACGACTTCGGGCGCACTGACCGTCAGCGCTATGTGATGGAGCAGATGTTCAACAAGGCGCTGAAAATGAACCCGTCGGAATATCCGAAGCTGATCAAGACCCTGCTCAAATATGTCGAGACCTCGCTGAGCTACGAGGACGTGATCGGCATGGCGGGCGTGCTGACCGGCGGCGTCAAGTTTGAACAGACCCGCGTGCCGCTCGTTGACTATGTGATCAACGCCGGTTATTCGGTGCGCGGCAGCTCCACTGTGTATTTCAACCTCGATTATGCGAAGAAGATCGTCAACGCCTTTATCTACGACGATATCGACCCGGAGGATTACATCCGCGAAAACGGTGTAGATAAGAGCGGCTGGTACAGCGGCAACGACTACGCCAACCAGACGAAGCGGACGACGACCGCGGCGACTACCGCGCCGTCATCCTCCTCGCGTCCGTCGCCCGGCACGCAGACGACGGCGCCGGTGCCGACCGAAACGGAGCCGCTGCCGACCGATCCGCCGCTGCCCGAGAGCAGCGACGGGTCGACCGTCGAAACGACGGCGTCGACGGAGTCCGAGCCGGATACGCCGACGAGTACGGCTCCTGCGCCGCCGCCGACTACCGTCGCGGCAGAGCCGCCGGCAGAAAACGGATAAGTTTTCCGAAATAAAAAACAGGCGGCTCGCTTCGGCGCTTCCGGTACGGAGCGCCGGGGCGGGCTGTTTTTGCGGGGTGAGAGACAATGATCGGGCTGCTGTATACGGATGAGAGCATAGCGGTGGGCATCAAGCCGGTCGGCATGGACGCCGAGTACGGGCTGCCCGCGGCGCTCGCCCGGCAGCTTTCGGGGGAGTTTTTCCCGGTGCACCGGCTGGATACGGCGGTCGGGGGCGTAACGGTCGCGGCGCGCTCGGGAGCGGCTGCGGCGGCGCTGACTGCCGCCATGCAGCACGGAGATTGGCACAAGGAATACCGCGCCGTGGTCAGCGGCACGCCGCCCGAGGGGGAATGGGAGGATCTGCTGTTCCATGACGCCCGCCGCAATAAAAGCTATGTCGTCAGCCGCGAACGCAGGGGCGTGCGCAGAGCCCGGCTCTGCTGCCGCATTTGCGGGCAGACGGAGGAGGCGGGGCAGACGCTGTCGTTGCTGGCGCTCACGCTGGAGACGGGACGCACCCACCAGATCCGGGTGCAGTGCGCGTCCCGCGGCACGCCGCTGCTCGGCGACGGGCGCTACGGCAGCCACGAACGGCGCTGCACGCCCGCGCTCTGGGCTTACCGGCTGGCATTTCCCCATCCCGTGACCGGCGCGCCGCTCAGCTTTACCGCGCCGCTGCCGGAGACCTTCCCGTTTTCGCTGTTTTTAAAAGGATAAAAGGAAATAGTACAGACAGAATAACAAACGGCTTTCCTGCGGGAGGGTCGTTTTTTGTTTTGTCGCAAAGATCCGCGCGCGGCATTTGTTATTTTCCGGTTATTTTTGATTTGCGGCATAAATTTGCTCTTTGCCGTGCAAACTACGATCGTACCCATCGACAGAAACGGAGGTCGTGAATATGTTTGGAAAACAGCGGCAGACAGGTCGGATCGTGATGACGGTTCTGGCGGTTTGTCTCATTGCGGCGGCCAGTGTCGCCGTATATTCTCTGCGGGATTCCCTGTTCGCCCAAAACGATCCGGAAACCGGCACGCCGACGACCGGCAGCACCACTGCGCCGACGACGGCGCGCACGGTGCGCGAAGCGGCGGATCCGGTCACCAATGTGCCGGATACCCGCACGACGGCGCCGACGACCGAGGTGCAGAGCGCTCTGTATGTGCTGCCAGTCAGCAATACGGTGGCTGCCGCCTTCAGTCGGGAGCCGGTGCACAGCGAGACCATGGGCGACTGGCGCACCCACAACGGCACGGATTTTGCCGCCGAGCTGGGGGATGAGGTCATGGCGATCACCGACGGCGAGGTGATTGCGGTCGAGGAGGACGCCTTCTTCGGTACCGTGGTGCGCGTGCGGCACGGAGAGCTGACCGCGGCTTACTGCGGCGTGATCCCCGATGAGGGGCTAGCGAAAGGCAGCAAGGTGAAAACGGGCGAGCGGCTCGGTACGCTGACCATTGTCCCGTGCGAGCTGCTCGACGGTGCGCACCTGCATCTGGAGCTGACGGAAAACGGCAATTATCTTGACCCGGTTGCGGTGATCAATAAGGAAGTAAAAGAGAAACCCTGACCTGCCCCCGGAAACCGCCGATTGGCGGAGCGGCCAGAAGGGCAAGAAAAAAGGCGGCAGCGATGCCGCTTTTTTTCTTGCAAAAACCGCTTGACAAATACCCCTTGGGGGTATATACTGTAAATACCCCCAGGGGGTATGTAAGGAGTGAGGTCATATGGCACAGACCGAAGAAAATACCTGTCCCGCCTGCCGCAAAAAGCGGCGGTCGGAAGAGGAATATACCAGGCTGATCCACCGGCTGAACCGGATCGAGGGGCAGATCGGCGGAATCCGCCGCATGGTCGAGGAGGATCGCTACTGTCCGGATATTCTCCTGCAGGCGGCTGCCGCCAATGCGGCGCTGGCCGCGTTTAACCGCGAGCTACTGGCGGCGCATCTGCGCACCTGCGTGACGCAGGACATCCGCGAGGGGCGGGAGGATACGATGGAAGAGCTGATCGGCGTATTGCAGAAACTGATGAAAGGCTGAGGAGGCGTAAACGGTATGCAGCGGTATAAGGTAACGGGAATGAGCTGCGCGGCGTGCAGCATGCGGGTGGAAAAGGCGGTGTCGGCGGTGCCGGGGGTCAGCTCCTGCGCCGTCAATCTGCTGACCGCCTCCATGGGCGTGGAGGGAACGGCGGCGCCCGAGGCAGTGATCGCGGCGGTGACCGCGGCGGGCTACGGCGCGTCGCTCGCCGATACGGCGGGAAGTGAAGCGCCGAAAGCGGCGGGAGATGATCCGCTTGCCGATCGAGAAACGCCGCAGCTTTTGCGGCGGCTGATCGCGTCGCTCGGCTTTTTGGCGGTGCTGATGTATGTGTCGATGGGGCATATGATGTGGGGCTGGCCGCTCCCGTCCGTGCTGGCGCACGACCATGTGGCGATGGGGCTTTTACAGCTTTTGCTGGCGGGCGCGGTCATGGTGATCAACCAGCGCTTTTTCATCCGCGGCTTCGGCAGTTTGTTCCGCGGCGCGCCGAATATGGACACATTGGTGGCGCTCGGTGCTTCGGCGGCGTTTGCCTACAGCACCGTCGCCCTGTTTGCGATGAGCGGCGCGCAGGTGCGCGGGGACACCGATGCCGTGATGAGCTATATGCACGGGCTGTATTTTGAGTCAGCCGCCATGATCCTGGCGCTGATCACGGTGGGCAAGCTGCTCGAGGCGCGGTCAAAGGGAAAAACGACCGATGCGCTGCGCGGACTGATGCGGCTTTCGCCCCGCACGGCGACGGTGGTGCGGGACGGAAAAGAGACCGCCGTGCCGATCGAGGAGGTGCGGATCGGCGATGTGTTCGCCGTGCGTCCGGGCGAGAGCGTGCCGGTGGACGGCAGAGTTCTCGAGGGCGAGAGCGCCGTGGATGAATCGGCGCTGACCGGAGAGAGCATTCCCGTGGATAAGGCGGCGGGCGACCGTGTGTATGCCGCCACGGTCAACCGTTCCGGTTTTCTGCGGTGTGAAGCGACGGAGGTCGGGCGCGACACGGCGCTGTCAAAAATCATTCAGATGGTCAGCGATGCGGCGGCGACCAAAGCGCCGATTGCCAAGGCGGCGGACCGCGTGTCGGCGGTGTTTGTGCCGGCGGTGATGGCGATCGCGCTGGTCACGGTGTGCGGCTGGCTGATTGCCGGTCAGACGTTCGGCTATGCGCTGGCGCGCGGCGTCTCGGTGCTGGTCATCAGCTGCCCGTGCGCGCTCGGTCTGGCTACGCCGGTGGCGATTATGGTCGGCAGCGGTGTCGGCGCGCGCAACGGGATCCTGTTCAAGACGGCGGTATCGCTGGAGGCGACGGGGCGCGCGGATATTGTGGTGCTGGATAAGACCGGCACCGTGACGGAGGGCCAGCCCGAGGTGACGGATATCCGTCCGGCGGACGGGGTGACGGAGCAGGCGCTTTTGCAGGCGGCGGTGACGCTGGAGGCGAAAAGCGAGCATCCGCTTGCCCGCGCCGTCTGCCGTCTCGGCGAGGCGCGCGGCATCGCGGCAGAGGAGGTCACGCAGTTTAAGGCGCTGCCCGGTCACGGGCTGACGGCGCAGCGGGGTGAGAGCACGCTTTTCGGCGGCAGCCGCAGCTTTGCGGAGTCGGCGGGAGAGCTGCCGCCAGATCTGCGCCGTGCGGCGGAGTCGCTGGCTGCGGAGGGCAAAACGCCGCTGTTTTTCCGCGAGGGTGACCGCCTGCTCGGTCTGATCGCGGTGGCTGACCGCATGAAAGCGGACAGTCCGCAGGCGGTGCGGGAAATGCAGGACATGGGGCTGCGGGTCGTCATGCTCACCGGCGACAATGAGCGCACCGCCAAGGCAATTGCCGCCCGCGCGGGTATCGGCGAGGTGATCGCGGGCGTGCTGCCCGACGGCAAGGAGGAGACGGTCCACGCCCTTCAGCGGGAGGGGCGGGTCATCATGGTAGGCGACGGCATCAACGATGCGCCCGCGCTGACCCGCGCGGATGTCGGCATGGCGATCGGCGCAGGAACGGATGTGGCGATCGACGCCGCCGATGTGGTGCTGATGCACAGCCGCCTGTCGGATGTCGCCGGTGCCGTGCGCCTGAGCCGCGCGGCGCTGCGCAATATTCACGAGAACCTGTTCTGGGCATTTTTCTACAATGCGCTCGGCATTCCGCTGGCTGCCGGTGTGTTTGTGCACTGGCTGGGGTGGGAGCTGAATCCCATGTTTGCCGCCGCGGCAATGAGCCTGTCGAGCTTTTGCGTTGTGACCAATGCACTGCGGCTGAACTGGTGCCGGCTGCACCGCCCGGTCAAGGGCGGCGGCTCTGTTCCGGCGCTGCCGGCGGATACGGGGATACCCGAGAAAAAGGAGGTGGACGAAATGGAAGTGACTCTGCATGTCGAGGGGATGATGTGCGGCCACTGTGAGGCGCACGTCAAACAGGCGCTCGAGGCGCTGCCCGGTGTGGAGCGCGCTGTGGTCAGCCATGAGAGCGGCACGGCGGTCGTGACGACACGCGGCGAGGCGGATATGGCGGCGATGAAAAAGGCTGTCGAGGACGCCGGATATACCGTGCGCTGAACGGTACAGCAATGACGCAGGCGGGCGTATTCCCCGAATGGGAATACGCCCGCCTGCTCAGCCTGTCAAAAAACTACCCAAACGGCCCTGTTTCTGGTATAATAGAGGAGACGGGGGTGATTTCATGGAAGACT
>CAKUMQ010000053.1 GCA_934667845.1 uncultured Eubacteriales bacterium
GTTTTATCAATTTTTCTATACCGGTATATCTGAGATGGTAAACAAGCCTGCAAGCGCTGATGACCCGGCATGGGATACTGTCCGGGATATGACCCGTATCTATTACATGAAACGTCAGCAGGAGGGGCAGCTTGCAGGACCGAGGGTCAATTATTCGTCTCACTGGTACAGCTATGATTATTCCATGCTCGGCGAGTGGGTCGTGACCGATCTTATGGCGGAATATAAGACCGGCGAGATATGCGGATATGTTTCCTATGTGGGGCAGAAAACCGAGATTGCCGTGCCGGAAACGGTAACGATTCCGCTTTACGGAAAAGTAAAGGTCATTGGCGTGGATATCGAGGATCACAACCTCAAAAAGGTGTATATCAACGACAATGTGACCTGTATCCGGCGGTTAAGCTCTGTAAACCTTGAAGAAATTTCGGGCTGCAAAAACCTTGAGTACATAGAAAAATACGCGTTTCAGAACGATGTGTCGCTGAAAACTATCCCCGAAATGCCGAAGCTCGACTGGATCGCCATGGGCGCTTTTGAGGGCTGTGTGTCGCTTCGCGATATCAAGCTGCCCGACAACATGACCTTTATCGACTTCACGGCATTCGGCTGGTACGATACGATACTCGGCAACTACGATATCGGCATGACCGATCAGAGCTGGGAGGATTTTCAGTATCTTAGTGATCTTTCCGACAACGACAAAATACTCGGACTTACCTTGTATGCCAAGAAGGGCAGCACGACCTATACACTGCTCGACACGCTGATCAATAAAAACGATGCGCTGACTCCCGCGCTTGACGACAACGGCAAGCCGTATTTCAAGTCCTACGGCGAAACGGTTGCCATGATGAGCGGCGAAGTGAAGACATACACCTCGCACTGGAATCTCAAAAGCAGCGGCGACTACAAGGGAAATCTGGCGTCCACCGACAAGGACGTGGATGACTCCACCCACGGCAGACTCGGCGAATACGGCGGCGTGAGATTCGAGGATCTGATCAGAGATCCCATCGCCTGGCTAAAACAGCTGTTCAATATGGGCGGCATGACATTTTTACTGCTGTTGTTTTTGTTATCGTTCCTCGGCTTTTCGGGCGGCAAATATGATGCGGCGTCCGCTCCCGAGTCGGTCAAATTCAAAATATGCTGGGGACTGATCACCGTCGATTACAACAAAATGCTGAAAGCAACGGAGCAAAACAGAGGAATACTCGAAGCCCTGGATAAGCTGTCGAGTCTGCAGTTCTTTGACAGATTCGGCAAATACGGTGAGCTTTTCGATGCCGGCGTGGGTGTTTCCAAGGCGCTGCAGAAGGCCGCAGATGTATACGGCGAGACCGGAAACTGGAGGGAAGCGCTGGTGCGGGGGGCTGGCTCCTACGGCGCGGGACAGCTTATCGGCAAGGCGACAAAGGCAGACCCGAACCTTGCCATATGGGATATCGCCACTGCGGAGATATTCAAAGGGAGTGCGGCGGCGGACATCGTCAATGCCGGCAACAACGCCGAGAACCTGTTTGATTATTTCCTCGATCTCGCACACACGGCTTCGTCCGACACCCGCGCCGAGGGTGTTATGGATACCGTATTCGGCGGCAAGGCGATGAGCTATGGCGAGCTTGCCGACAAAATGATGAACGGCGACTACGGCGATAATATCAAGAACCTTGTAGACGCCGAGGATATTCTGCTTGCCGAAAACAACGGCGATCTGTATAACGCCGTGTTCGGCGAGGAGGGCATGGGACTTGGTGAGTTCCTCATGGGCTTTGGCGATACAGCTGAAGATAAACTGATAAAGGGCAATGCCTTCGCCGAAAAAGGACTTGAAAAATACAGAGATCTGATCAGGGGATTTTATGCCGGTAAGGAGGGGGCAAAATGAAATTCAGTCTGAATTATCTTATGATAAAACGGCTCGGCGAGATGGCGGGACTTGAATACAACGACATTTCGCCGATGAACGAGATCGCTCCCGACACTGAAGCGCTGATAAATGCTCTGCCTGCCGATGCCATAAGGGAAACCGACAGCATTCTTGAAAAACTGGGTATGGCGGACGGTGCCTCCGGCGAATTGAAGCTCACAAAGCCGGTGGGCGCTTTTGTGAAAGCGCTGTTTGCGCCCGAAAAGTGTCTGCGCGCAGAGCTTAAAGAGGAAAGCGGCAGTGCGGATGTATACTTTATCCCCTTTGACGGCGCATGGCTGATGATGAATGCCAAGCACGGCGAGCTGACCGTTGCCGGTCCCGTCTCCTACGAAATTGCCAAGCAGTATCTTGTGGCGGCGATGAATTCGGCACTGGAAAACGGCGTGCTGAGTGCACAGTACCGCGACGAAAAATGCAAGCGCAGCGTGACGGTCACAAACGCCGAGGAGGGCTATGCCTTTTTCGGCAGCCTGTTTGACAAGGCAGAAGCACAGGAGCGCGTGTATGTCCATTCGTTCGCAAAGACCGGGGACAACAAAAAGCACATTGCCAAAATGCTGACGGGTGAGATCGGCTTTGAGCTGCCGGAAGAGGAAAAAGAGCAGCCGGATAAGCTGTCGGCAAAGAGAGTGCTTCGCGGTATCGGGATCGCTCTGCTCGTCAACATCTGTGCGGCAGTTATCGTTGCCGTGCTGAAAGCGGTATTGTGAGGTGAAATGTCATGAAAAAGATAAAAGAGATCCTCACCAACGCACTTTACGGCACGCTTCGCTCCTATGAGGGCAAAAGGTTTCTTCCGTCCCTGATCATAAAGCTGGTGATGTCGCTGGCTTCGGCAGTGATAACCGCCTTTTTCGCGGGTACCCTGTTTTCCCGGAATAATACGGCGAATCAGATCTTTGCCGCCCTGTTTTTCTATTTCCTCATTACCGCTGTCAGCAATCTGATTACCGAAATCAAGCGCGGGGGGATAGGCGGACGGCTCAAGGCCGCGCTCGGCAATATGGTGCGTTTAAAGCCGCCCGCGCTGTGGTTTTTCCTCGCCGCAATCGCGATCTCGCTGTTTTTGCCGTATGCCCTTGTGCTGTCGCTGGCATTTCTGCTGTTTGTGTCGGCGGTGTCGGGAGAAAACTCCCTGCTGCTCGGTATTAAAAACGCCGTGACAAAGGGGAAGAATCCCGAAAGAAACGGCAAAGGACTTGCCGCCTTTGCGAGTGGGCTGATCATCTGCGGACTGGTTATCTGTATTCTTGCAAATCTCGGTGTGCCGACCCTTTACGGCGCGATAGACGGCAGCAACCCGAAAAACAGTGCCTCGCAGACCGATAAAAACGATGCTTCAACGCCCGACACAACCTCCGGTGCGGAGGATGTATCCGATAACCAAACAACAAAGTCGGACAGCGGCGATGTGATCGTCAGCGGCGACACCGACATTAAAGAGGCTGCGCAGACGTTGACCGACAAGCTCATAGAGTATGCCGGCAAGGATAAAAAATCCTTTGAAAGGCTGTTCCGCAACACAGAAAGCGCGGTCGTCGATCAGTACTATGCCACCTCGTATGACACCTTTAAGGCATACGGGAAAAGCCTGATCGTCATAGCGGCGCAGGACGGCGATTCCGTATGGTTTACGGCGCTGTATTATCAGCTCCCGGCTGACTACCCGGCAGAAAAGGAAAAATCGGTATATCTGTCCACGATCATGACCCGCGGGAGTGACGGGTGGAAGATCGAATGGAACGACGACGCGCGTTCTAAGCTGCAGTCAAAATACGATAACGCAGGATTTTCCTCTTACGGTCTTGAGGCAAAGAATATGGGCTATGCGTGGGCAAAATTCTTTATTCCGTTTGATCCCAATACCGCAAAGATAGTCTATGACGGCGCTGTTATGTGTAAGCTGACGGAAATGTACATGGACGAAAGTGACAACCTGAATCTCACATTCTATGCATCAAACGGAACGGATAAGGACGTGACGCTTACCGGTGCAGATATTACTGTTTCCGACGGGGATCAACAGCTGTTCAGCAAGAAGCTTGAAGTCGATATAACGGTTCCAAAAGGCGATGCGTCGCTGTTTGTTATGGAGATCTATTCCGACGAGCTTGACTTCACTTCGTGGAGCAGTCCGAAGATCACCGATTTCCGGTTTGACTACGATAGTGTGGCGGATTGAATCCGTATAGGGCAAGCGGCAGGCTCTTTTTGAGCCTGCCGCTTTTGTCCGCGGGGGACTTGCAATTTCGGCGGATCCGCGGTACAATACCACATAATATCCCCGTGTGCGGCTGCACAGCCGGGGGAAATGCGGAAAGGGGTGCCGGAGAATGGCGGTTTTGCGGATGGCTTCACCGGAGGACGCCGCGGTGATGCGGGAGATCTATGCGCCGTATATCACGGAGACGTCGGTGACATTTGAGACCGAGGTGCCGTCAGTCGAAGAGATGGCGGCGCGGATGCGGTCGGTGCTTGCCGTTTATCCGTGGATCGCAGCGGAGGAAAACGGGGAAGTGGTGGGCTATGCCTATGCCCACCGCGCCGGTGAGCGGGCGGCTTACGGCTGGAATGCGGAGTTGTCGGTATATGTGCGGCAGGATCGCCGCAGAGCCGGACTGGGGCGGCAGCTCTGCACGGCGCTGCTCGCGCTTTTGCGTCAGCAGCGGGTGCAGACGGTCTACTCGCTCATCACGTCGCCGAATCCCGCCAGCGAGGCGCTGCACAGACGGCTCGGGTTCCGTCCTCTGGCCGTGCATCGGCAGACCGGCTATAAACAGGGACGCTGGCGTGATGTGCAGTGGATGGAGCTTGTGCTCGGCGGGCGGGAAAATCCCCCCGCACCGGTTCTGCCTGTCGCGGCGCTGCCCGCCGGGACGGTGGCGGAGGCGCTTGCCGCTTTGGCGGAGCCTGTGCCGCAGCCACAGCCGCAGCCGATCAAGGTCGGCGGGCGCTACCGCCATTTTAAGGGGAAAGAATACCACGTGCTCGCCCTGGCGACAGACAGTGAGACCGGGGAGCCGGTCGTGGTCTACCGCGCGCTTTACGGTGAGGGAGAGGTCTGGACGCGTCCCGCCGCGATATTTGCGGAATCGGTCTGCCGCGAGGGACGGCTGCAGCCACGGTTTGCGCTTGTTCCGGAGGCGGAAACATGAAAAAGCCGTTGACGCTGCGGCAAAAGCGCGGGCTGTTCTGCCTGGCGGCGGCAGCTGCCGTCGGTGCGGTCTGGCTGACCCGCCGCTTCTGGATATGGCTGTCCTTTCATCTGCCGCCCTGTGTGTTTCAGCGCCTGACGGGGCTTTACTGCCCCGGCTGCGGCAATTCCCGCAGCGTGCGTGCGCTTTTGCGGGGACAGATCTGGCTTTCGCTGCGGTATAATGCGTTCCCGCTGTTTGCCCTGCTGCTCGGCGTTTTATGGATGATCGAGCAGGTGACCGGGTGGCTTGGGAGACCGTGTCGGCTGCTGCCGCGCCGCCCGTGGGCGATCTGGACGATCGTTATCCTGTTTCTGATTTATTATGTGCTGCGCAATATCTGGGAGTTTATGCCCGTCGGATGATCGGCGGCATACTGCGCCGCTTTGCTGCATAAGGTGTAGTAACATGCAGCAAGGGGCGATGCAGGATGAGGGACACAGTGGAGGAACGCGCGGTCGAGCTGGGGGAGTATATACTGGAACACCACACCACCGTGCGCGCGGCGGCGAAACGTTTTCACGTCAGCAAGAGCACCGTACATAAGGATGTCACCGGGCGGCTGCGCGAGGTGGATCCGCCGCTGTACAGTCAGGTGCAGGAGGTGCTGGCAGTGAACAAAGCACAGCGGCATATCCGCGGCGGTCAGGCCACGCGGGAGAAATACCGCCGCGGACGATAAATACCCGATCACCCAAAGCAGAACCGCCGTGTCAAAGGCACAGGCGGTTTTTGCATTTTTCCGCGTTCCCGCCGAAAACGCGGGTTGTTTTTCGGCGGATGAGGTGGTATACTAAGCGGGAAGAGCGGAGGCGGTCGATATGACGTTTGAACAGGCAAAAGAGCGGATAGATGAGTTGCAAGGGCAGATCGAATACCACAGCCGGCGGTATTATGACGAGGATGCGCCGGAAATCGAGGATGACGCTTTCGATGCGCTGACGCAGGAGCTGCGGCGGCTGGAGGAAGCCTACCCCGAGCTGATCCGTCCGGATTCCTACACCCAGAGGGTGCACGGCGAGCTGTCGGCACTGTTTACGCCGGTGACGCACGAGGTGCCGCTGATCAGTTTGCAGGACGTGTTTTCCTATGACGAGCTGCGCGAATTTGACGCCCGCGTTCGCGAGACGGTGGAAAACCCCGTCTATGTGGTCGAGCCGAAGATCGACGGGCTTTCGGTCGCGCTCGACTATCAAAACGGACGCTTTGTGCGCGGCGCGACCCGCGGCGACGGCGTGACCGGTGAGGACGTCACCGCCAATCTGCGCACGGTCGCGCGCATTCCCGCCAAGCTGACCGCGCCGCTGCCGCGGCTGATCGCACGCGGCGAGGTGTATATGCCGCGGCAGCAGTTTGCCGCGCTGGTCGAGCGGCAGGAGGAAGAGGGCGAAAAGGCGTTTAAAAATCCGCGCAACGCCGCCGCCGGATCGCTTCGGCAGAAGGATCCGCGCGTGACGGCGCAGCGCAGATTGGATCTGTTCGTGTTTAACCTCCAGCTGATCGAGGGCGAAACGGTGACGTCCCATGCGGAATCGCTCGAACGGATGCGGGCACTCGGGCTGCCGATGATCCCGTTTTATGCCCGCGTGTCCACGGCGGAGGAGATCATCCGCGAGGTGGAGCGCATCGGCGAGCAGCGCAATGCACTGCCGTTCGACATTGACGGCGCGGTGGTCAAGGTGGACAATCTCGCCCAGCGGGAGCTGCTCGGCACGACAAGCAAATTTCCGAAATGGGCGGTGGCGTTTAAATATCCGCCGGAGGAGAAGCAGACGACGCTGCTGGACGTGGAGGTTGCGGTCGGGCGTACAGGGGTGCTGACGCCGACCGGCGTGTTTGCACCGGTGACGCTGGCGGGCACGACTGTCAGCCGTGCCACGCTGCATAACGAGGATTTCATCCGCGAAAAGGAACTGCACTACGGCGATACCGTCGTGCTGCGTAAGGCGGGGGACATCATCCCCGAGGTGGTGCGCGTCGTCGCCCATGCCCCCGGTGCGCAGCCGATCACCCTGCCCGACCGCTGCCCGTCCTGCGGCTCGCCCGTGACGCGGGAGGAGGGCGAGGCGGCGCTGCGCTGCACCAACCCGGACTGCCCCGCCCAGCGGATGCGCCATCTGATCCACTTTGCCTCGCGGGACGCCATGGACATCGAGGGCATGGGTCCTGCCGTGATCGGTCAGCTTTTAGACGCCGGGCTGATCCGGCATCTGGACGATATGTACCGTTTAGACCGCGATGCCGTTGCGGCGATTGACCGCATGGGTGAAAAGTCGGCGGACAATCTGCTGGCGGCGGTGGAGGAATCGAAGTCGCGCGGTCTGGCGCGCGTGCTGTTCGGATTGGGCATCCGCCACATCGGACAGAAGGCTGCCAAGCTGATCGCCGAGCGCTTCGGCTCGATGGAGGCGGTCATGGCGGCTTCGCACGAACAGCTTTGCGCCATCGACGGTATCGGTGGGGTGCTGGCGGACAGTCTGCTGCAATTTTTCACTCTCCCCGCCTCGCGTGAGCTGATCGCGCGCCTGGCGCAGGTCGGTGTGGAGATGACCGATCACACGGAGCGGGCGGACGACCGCTTTGCCGGCATGACGTTTGTGCTGACCGGTACGCTGCCCACGCTGAAGCGTGAGGAGGCATCGGCGCTGATTGAAAAATACGGCGGCAAAACCAGCAGCAGCGTGTCCAAAAAGACCTCCGTTGTGCTGGCGGGCGAGGAGGCGGGCAGCAAGCTCGACAAGGCGCGCACGCTCGGGGTCCGCATTATTGACGAAGCGGAATTTCGCGACATGCTGGCGTAAATGGAGCGGAGAGGACGCGTAAGCTTTTGCCTTTCCGAAAGAAGTGACTAACGTAAGACCGGGGCTGCCGTTTGGCGGCTCCGGTTTTGTGTTTATCCGGGTGACTGTGTCGTTTTCAAAAATGTGATTCTATGATATCAGCTTGACAATAGGCGTATAATTATATTAAAAGAGCGCTTGTGCTTGCGGAGGGGGAGGTTGAGGGGATGAAAAAACGATATCTGCTGATCGCCTGTGTCCTGTTGTCCACGCTGCTGCTTACCTCGTGTGGAGTTTTGCTGCGTGGCTTTTTGGGGGAAGATAGGGACAGCAGACTGGCAGATAAAGCAACAAACGATCTCTGCAGCAGTATCAAAGACCGTGACAAAGCTGCCGTCAAAAACCTTTTTTCGGAAAAAGCGCGTTCGGAAGCGGATGATATAGACGCACAGATCGATAAGCTGTTTGCGTTCATCGATGGCGAGGTGGTTGCCTGGAAAAGAAGAGAATTGGATCCGATGGTGAAAGACGATGTGGAATACGGTCAAATATCCAAGCAGGAGTGGTTTTGGATATATCTGAAAACCGAAAAAGATGTCTATGCGATGTATCTTTCCTATTATCCCATTAACGATTTTGAATCTGAAAGCGAGGGGATTTATTCTCTGTTGGTCGTTCGGGCTGCGGATAAAGACAGACTTGAGGAGTGGAGTGAATTGCCCGGCATCAACATACAGCAGTTTCAGGATGAGACACAGGAGAGCACGCGGACGGCTGTCCCCCTCGGCGGCTGAAGCAAAACGGCAAAAAGGTTTTCTCTTCCGGGAGAAAGCCTTTTTTGATTTTTGCTTGACATTCGGCGCTTTTTCGGTATAATTTGAGAAAGATTCTCAAATTATACCGACGGAAAGGGGTACGGCAGGGATGAAGCTCTATCACACGGAACAGCGGGAACAGCTTTTGGCGTTTTTGCATGCCCATGCCGACCGCGCCTATACGGCGGAGGAGCTGGCGGAGCAGCTCGGCGGCTCGCCGGCGCTCAGCACGGTCTACCGTCTGGTCAACCGCCTGGCGGAGGAGGGGGACGTGCGGCGGCTCTGCAGGGATGGCAGCCGCCGGTTTCTCTATCAGGCGACGGGCGGCGCTGCCTGCCGCAGCCACCTGCACCTGCAGTGCACGGCATGCGGGCGGCTGATTCATCTGGACGACGACACCTCCGAGGCGATGCGGCAGATGCTGGATTCGGCGGATTTTGAGGTGGATGAGGGAAAGACGGTGCTGCTCGGCCATTGCCGGACATGCCGCGGAAAGGAAACCAGATCATGAAAAAATGCTGTACAGGCCTGCTTTGCGGGCTGATGCTGTGCCTGCTTTTTGCCGTGACCGGCTGCGTCCGGACGGACAAGCCGCAGGAAGACCGGCTGAAGATCGTCAGCACCGTATTCGCCCCCTATGATTTTGCCCGCGAGATCGCAGGCGACCGCGGCGACTGCACGCTGCTTGTCCCGCCCGGGACGGAGGTGCACAGCTATGAGCCGACGGCGCGCGACCTCATCACGGTGCAAAACTGCGATATCTTTATCTATGTCGGCGGCGAATCGGACGCGTGGGTGGACAAGCTGCTGTCCGCGCTGGACACCTCGCGCTTTCGCACCGTGACGCTGATGGACTGCGCGGAGCTTCTGCCGGAAGAGGATGTCACCGGCGACAGCGTGAAGCACGCGGCGCACGGGGAGGAGACGGAATACGACGAGCATGTCTGGACGTCGCCGCGCAATGCCGTGCGCATTGTGGAAAAGCTGCGGCAGAATATGGCAGAGGCGGCGCCGGAGGACGCCGACGGCTTTGCCGCCCGCGCCAAAGCGTATACCGAAAAGCTGAACGCGCTTGACCGCTCGTTTGCCGAGGTGACGGCGACGGCAAAGCGGCATATGATCGTGATGGCGGACCGCTTTCCGCTGTTGTATTTTGTCCGTGCCTACGGGCTTGACTACCGCGCCGCGTTCCCCGGCTGCGCGTCCGAAACGGAGCCGAACGCGGCGACGGTGGCGCGGCTGATCGACGAGGTGAAGCGCGAGCAGATACCGGTGGTGTTTTATCTGGAGATGTCCGACGGCAGGATGGCGGATTCGCTCTGCGAAGCTACGGGGGCGAAAAAGCGGATGTTCCACTCCTGCCACAATGTGACGGCGGCGGAGCAGCAGGCGGGGGAGACGTATCTCTCGCTGATGAGCCGCAACCGGGATGTGCTGAAGGAGGCGTTGAACTGATGGCGCTGCTGACTTGCCGGGAGGTCGCGCTCGGCTATGAGGGACAGACGGTGCTGGAGGATGTGTCGTTTTCGGTTGAGCCGGGGGAATACCTGTGCATCGTCGGGGAAAACGGCTCGGGCAAAAGCACGCTGATTCAGGGGCTTTTGCGGCTGAAAGCGCCGCTTGCGGGCGAGATTCTGCGCGGGGACGGGCTGACCGCCTCCGGCATCGGCTACCTGCCCCAAAAAAGCCGCATTCAGCGGGATTTTCCCGCAGGGGTGTATGAGGTGGTGCTGTCCGGCCGGCTCGGACGGCTGAAAAACCGCCTGTGGTACCGCCGCGAGGACCGCGAGGCCGCTCTTGCGGAAATGGAGCGGCTCGGGCTGAGCGATCTGCGGGATCACAGCTTTCAGGAGCTTTCGGGCGGCCAGCAGCAGCGTGTGCTGCTGGCACGCGCCATGTGCGCCGCCGACCGGCTGCTGCTGCTCGATGAGCCGGCGGCGGGGCTTGACCCGGTCGTGACGGCGCAGCTGTATGAGCAGATCGCGGCAGCCAACCGCGAACGGGGACTTGCGGTCATCATGGTGACGCACGACATCCCCGCCGCGGTGCGCTATGCCGACCGCATCCTGCATCTGCGGCACCGCCCGCTGTTTTACGGCACGGCGGAGGAATACCGCAAAAGCGCCGTCGGACGGCATTTTCTGGAGGGGGAGGAGACGGCATGACGGTGTTTTGGGAAATGTGGCAGTACCCGTTTCTGCAGCGGGCGCTGTTTGTCGGTCTGCTCGTGTCGCTCTGCGCGGCGCTGCTCGGCGTCAGCCTGGTGCTGAAGCGATATTCCATGATCGGCGACGGGCTGTCGCATGTGGCGTTCGGCGCCATGGCGGTCGCCTCCGCCGTCGGCTGGGCGCCGCTTGCGGTGGCGATACCGGTGGTGACGGCTTCCGCGTTTCTGCTGCTGCGGCTGAGCGCCGACAGCCGCATCCGCGGCGATGCGGCGATTGCCATGCTGTCGGCGGTGTGCCTTGCCGTCGGCGTGATGGCGGTGTCGCTGACCTCCGGCATGAATACGGATATTTATAACTATATGTTCGGCAGCATCCTGTCCCTCTCGCCCCATGACGCGCGGCTGAGCATTGTGCTGTCTGTCGGCGTGCTGCTGTTGTTTTTGCTGTGCTATACCCGCATTTTCGGCGTGACGTTTGACGAGAGCTTCTCCCGCGCCGTCGGAGTCAGGGTCGGGCTGTATAACGCGGTGATCGCCGTGCTGACGGCGGTGACGGTGGTGCTCGGCATGCGGATGATGGGCGCGCTGCTGATCTCGAGCCTGGTCATCTTCCCCGCCCTGACCGCCATGCGGGTGTGCAAGCGGTTTTCCACCGTGATGCTCTGCGCGGCGATCCTGTCGGTCGTCTGCTTCACGGCGGGGCTGATCCTGTCCTATGTCCTCGGCGTGCCGAGCGGTGCCAGTGTGGTGCTGACGGATGCGGCGGCTTTCCTGCTGTTTTCGCTGATTCACATAGGAAAATTGCATCGGCGGGAATGAAGAACCATTTTCTGATCAAAATAGAAAATCCATCCAAATTATGCGGCATTACTTGACTTTTCTTTTTTTAGCGTGTATAATAAACATCATATATACATCCTGCCGCCGTGTAAAGCGCACTTGCGCCGGACGGGGCGCGGTGTATGAAATTATAAGGAGGTCAGAAAAATGGGAAAAAGACTCATCAGTCTTGCTCTCGTGGCTCTGTTTGTGGTGGCCCTGTTTGCCGGCTGCACGCCCGCAGAGAAAAATGAGAACAAGATCACGGTCGGTAACACGACCGAGACATCCGGCGACTTCATTTGGCCGGGCTTCGGCGCCGGCTCCGCCGGCGCTGCCGATCAGGACGTCAATAAGCTGACGATCGGTCTGGGCACGATGGAGATCAACCAGGAAGGCAACTATGTCTGGAGCAAAACCGTTGTGAAGTCCCACAAAGAGGAAGAGATCGACAAGGGCGATCACAAGAATCTGCTCATTACAGTCGAACTGAACGAGGGACTGAAATTCAGCGACGGCTCGGCGATCAAGGCGGACAACTATCTTGCCTACATTCTCGCGTTCAGCACGCAGGTTGCCAAGAATGCCGGGCATACTGCCGATGTGGCTAAAACCATGGTTGGCTACGGCAGCTTTAACAAGTATGCCGGCGAGGATCTGGAGGTCGAGGGCGCGACGAAGGAATTCGCCGGTGTCCGTAAGCTCGGTGACTACTCCTTCTCTATGGAGATCGCGGGTCCCGACTACTATCCCTACTATTTTGCCGATACTTACGGTGCAGTCAGCCCCTATCCGCTGGCTCAGGTCCTCGGCGAGGGCGTGGAGATCAAGGACGACGGCAACGGCTGCTATCTGACCGAAGCGTGGTATAAGAAAGGCGCAAAGTCGACCCCCAAGACGCCGGTCTATGAGAAGTCCGAGCACCTCAAGGAGGCGCGCTATGATCTGAAGTCCTATCCCTATTCCGGCCCCTATGTCATCGAGAGCTATGATGACAGCACCAAGCAGACGATCCTGAAGATCAACAAAGAGTATGCCGGTAACTTCGAGGGTCAGAAGCCCTCGATCACCACGGTCGTCTACACCAAGGTCGTCGAAGAGACCCAGGTGGACAAATTCGTGAACGGTGAGGTCGATGTGCTCTCTGCCGTCACCGGCGGCGAGCTGACCAAGAGCGCGCTCAAGGCTGTGTCCGAGAGCGACGGCAAATTCGTTGAGCAGCACTATCAGCGCGCCGGTTACGGCAAGGTGGAGTTTGAGTGCGACTTCGGTCCGACGATGTTCGCCGAGGTACGTCAGGCTGTTGCCTATGTCCTCAACCGTCAGGATTTCATGCAGAACTTCACGGGCGGCTACGGTGTCGTTGTTGACGGTCCCTATACCCCCGACTTCTCCATGTGGAATGCGGTGAAAGACAGCATCAAGCTGACCGACTACTCCTATGCGCCCGCCAAAGCGCAGAAGGTGCTCGAGGACGGCGGCTGGGTCTACAATTCTAAGGGCGAAGCGTATGTAGCCGGTCAGAAGGGCGTTGACTCCGTCCGTTACAAGAAGCTCGAGGGTGACGCGCTGAACAAAGTCAACATGAACTACAAGTCTGTCGCCAACACCGACGGTACCGAGTATAAGACGGTGAACGTCAACGGCGTGTACTACATGCCGCTGGTCATCAACTGGTTCGGCACCTCCGGCAACTCGGTGACCGAGCTGCTGACCACCTCGCTGGCGAACAGCCAGGATCTGCCCACCATCGGTATGGTCGTCCGTGCCACAGTCGGTGATTTCACCACCCTGCTCGGCAACATCTACCGTGAGGCGAGCTACGGCTACAGCGGCACGCCGACCTACGGCATGTTCAACCTTGCGACCGGCTGGAATGTCAGCATGCAGGACGAAGCATTCAGGTGGTCTCTGGACATGGAGTACTTTGCCAATTCGTCCAACAAGCTGTTCGACGAGTACGACAAGAAGTTCCCGTACTATGATGAGAAAGGCAAGCACACCAAGCTGTCCTATGAAGAGGCAGTAAAGGCGTCGGGCAACAAGCTCGGCATGGATTACCTCTCCATGGCGATGGTCTACGATGCGACCACTGAGGAAGAGTACAACACGTGGTGGAAGGCGTATATCGAGCGCTGGAACTACCTGATGCCCGATATCCCGCTGTACTCGAACTACTACTACGACGTGTACAACTCCAAGATCGAGAACTACAAGACCGGTCCGTTCTGGAACACGATGCAGGCGATCACCTATGCGTCCATCAAGAACGCGTATGAGCCTTCCGAGGCGGAGTCCAAGTAAGTTCCGGTAATTTGTCCGCAGGCCGCATCAGCGCCCCGAGACAGGATGGATCCGCTCCCGGCAGGATGCGTCGGCACCTTGCCGGTGAGCGGTCTCACATGGGGCAGCCGAAAGGCTGCCCCATGTGCATTTTTATCCGGCGGTGAAATGGCTTTTCATCCGCCCCGCGCTCTGTTCGGTCAGCCGCATGCCGAAAAACGGCTGCGTGCGGCTGACCGAGCAGAGGCAGTCTGCCGATCGACGGTTGGCAGCATGCTCCGCCCGCCGGGCGGAGCAAACTCCGCTTGTATGCTTTTGACCGCTTTGTTTTTTGGCTTCCAACGCCGCAGCCGGGGGTCTTCTGTCCCCGCCTCAAAATAGCCCGCCCGTGCGGAACAGAAATGAGAGATCAAAACTATGGGAAAGTATATCGCGAAGAGAATCGGCTACATGCTCGTCGTCATGGTGATCCTGTCGCTTCTGATGTATCTGGTCTATGCCATGATCCCGTTTGACCGGGCGAGAGCAGAGGCGGATAAACTGAAAAATACCTACCGCAACAATCCCGAGAAATTCGAGCAGATCTATCAGGATTACCGCAAGGAGCTCGGACTGGACGAAAATGTATTCGTGCGGTATCTCGGTTGGATCGGTGTTATGCCGATCAACGGCAAATATCAGGGGCTTCTGCAGGGCGATTTCGGCTACAGCTATGATTTCAGCCGCCCGGCGCAGGATGTGCTGGTCGAACCGATGAAAAACACGATCTTTATCAATATTTTTGCTACTGTTTTGGCGCTTGGCATCACGATACCGCTCGGTATTTTCTGCGCGGTACATCGCGGCGGCAGGCGCGATACGGCGGTGCAGGTCGCCACGATCATCGGCTACAGTATACCGATATTTATTACGGCGATCCTGTTTATCTGGCTGTTTGCCATGCAGCTGAAGCTGCTGCCGGTTTCCGGTATGAAAACGCCGGGCACGAATTATACCGGCATCTATAAATTCCTCGATGAGATGAAGTATATGCTGCTTCCGCTCATCGTCATGACGTTCTCCTCCCTCGGCGGTATGACGCGCTATGTGCGCGCCTCCATGACCGAGGCGCTTTCCATGGACTGCATCCGCACTGCGCGGGCAAAGGGTCTGCGCGAGAAGGTGGTCGTATACAGCCATGCGTGGCGCAATGCCCTGATCCCGATCATCACGCTGGTGATCGGCTGGTTCATCGGCATTTTCTCCGGTTCGATCATGATCGAGAATATTTTCGGCCTGAACGGTATGGGCCGTATCTATATCAATGCACTGAACAACAAGGACTTTGAGGTCGTTCTGCTGCTGCAGATGTTCTATGTGGCGGTTGGTCTGATCGGCAACCTGATCATCGACGTTGCCTACGGTATCGCGGATCCCCGCATCCGTGTCAATAAGTAACGGGGGGCGTAAGGATGGAAAACACAACCAAAAAGAAAGAATTCTTCCTCCTGCGCTGGTTCAAGCGCATGTTCCTCGGCAGCTCGCGTGAGTTGACGGTCAGTGATGAGCGCTATGACAGCCCCGGCAAGCTCGCCGTCAAGCGCTTTTTCCGCAAGCCGCTGGCAACGACAGCTGTTGTCGTGCTGCTGCTTTTGTTCCTGTTTGCCTTTATCGGTCCGATCTTTGCGCCGGTGGATCTGTCCTATATGGAATCGATGCACGCCAATGTCGGACCGACCAACAGCATGATGGCGATCCCGAAAGAGTTGAAAAACGGCACAAGCTCGATTTCCTCGCGCGGTTCGTTCTCGCTCGGACTCAGCGAAGAGGGCAAGCTCTTCACCTGGGGCTATTTTAACGGCGCGATCAAAAAACAGCCGCATACCGATGTGCTCACCGTTCCGGAAGAGGCGCAAAAGGAAAAGATCCTGTTTGCCGGGGCCGGTTCGGATCACTGCGTGGCGATCGGCGAGAGCGGAAAGGTGTATGCCTGGGGTCTGTATGACAACGGACAGTACGGTCACGACGGTTCCATGATCGCTGCTGTGCTCAAACAGCCGAATGAGCTGATCAACGGCACGATCGACGTCAGCCAGGTCAAGCAGCTTGCCGTCGGCGTGCAGGTGACGGCGATCCTCATGCAGGATGGCACGCTCTACGCCTGGGGCAACGATCAGGCGAGCGCAACCAATATCAATTCGATCTTAAAGGCGATCAAAAACGACGGCCTCCGCCTGTCTCAGATCGCATTTACCAATACCGGTCTCTACGGTATTTCCACAGACGGAAAATTTGTTACCGGCGACAATGTGACCTTTGAAAACCATACAGTTACGGACGAAAACGGCGTTGACCGTGTTGTGGTCACGCAGGACTACATCGGTTCCCGCAAGGTGATCAGTCTGGCGGCGACCTGCGACTCGGTGGCGGTTGTGCTTGAGGACGGTGAATTGCTTGTGCTCGGCAAGGCGGGAAATGCGCCTGCTTTGGAAGCGGGAGAAAAGGCGGTTTCCGTTTCGGCGGGGTCGCGCCACTTTACACTGCTGACCGATTCGGGCAGAACGGTTGCCTGGGGCAACGGCAAGCTCGGTCAGACCAAGGTGCCCGCGAAGCTGCAGGCGGCGGGCGCGGTCGACCGCGTGATCTCTGCCGGATTCCAAAACTATGCGTTCAAGGACGGAAAATTTGTCGGCTCGTGGGGATTGAAAGGCTATCTCATGGGTACGGACGATATGGGTCGTGACATCTTTAACCGCGTGATGAACGGCGGCAAAATGACCATGACCGTCGGCGCGGTCGCGGTTATCGTGGCGACGATCATCGGCGTGATCATCGGCTGTATCTCCGGCTATTTCGGCGGAAAGGTCGACATGCTGCTGATGCGTGTGACCGAGATCTTCGGCGCGATCCCGTTTTTGCCGTTTGCCCTCGTGTTGTCGGCAGTTTTGCAGGCGAGCGATCTGACCGAAAATGTGCGTATCTTCATCATCATGGTGATCCTCGGCGTGCTGTCGTGGACAGGCCTTGCGCGATTGATCCGCGGTCAGGTGCTTGCCGAGCGTGAAAAGGAATTTGTCACCGCTGCGCGCTCCATGGGCGTGCCCGAGCGGCGCATCGCCTTTAAACACATCCTGCCGAATGTCATCTCCGTTATCCTCGTGAGTGTGACGCTTGACTTTGCTTCCTGTATGCTGACGGAATCTTCGCTGTCCTATCTGGGCTTCGGCGTGCAGTTGCCGCGTCCGACGTGGGGCAACATGCTTTACGGCTGCCGCAACGCCACGGTCATCCAAAACTACTGGTGGCGCTG
>CAKUMQ010000054.1 GCA_934667845.1 uncultured Eubacteriales bacterium
CTGGAGGCAAAGCCGCACCCGTGGCTGTATGCCGAGACCGGACGTGTCGGGCTGGGCTTTGGCTATGACGAGGGCTGCGTCATCGCGATGGAGGATTCCTCCGCCGGTGTGGTCGCCGCCCGGCTCGCGGGCTTCCCCTGCATCGGTATGGAGGGCGGCAATATCCGCAAAAGCGGCGTCGCCTGCCTGTGCAGCGATATGTGCGGCGATCTTCTGGACGCCCTGCCGCTGATTCTGGGCTGAACGCATACACTGATGAAAAAAGAGCTTTCGTTCGTTTGTACGGACGAAAGCCCTTTTTGTCGATGGTCATATGTCTGCCGGTTCTTCGGCGGTCTGGGCGATATAAAAGCGCTTGCAGTAGGCCAGCAGGCGGCGGCTCCTCTCCTCTAAGGATAAGCTGACGAATGACCGCGGCGACAGCCCCAGACGGGAGGAAAATGCCTTGTTGAAATTGCTCTGATCCTCATAGCCGGACTCATACATCGCCTGGGCGATAACGGGATTTTCGGAGGCGGACAAAAAGGAGGCGGCCTTATATATGCGGAAGGCCGAGAGGTACTGCCGCGGGGAAATGCCGACCTTTTTCCGGAAAACGGTGCACAGGTAGTTGGTGTCGACAAACAGCTGGGCGGCAATTTCGGACAGGCGGATGGGATAGGAGTAGTTGGAATGGATGACGGTCTTTATGTAGTCCACATACTGATCCTGCTTGCTTAAATATGTTTGGGACAAAACGTCCCGCTCAAGATACAGGCGGAGCAGCTCAAAAATGCGGGCGGAGAGGAGAATGTTGGTGCTGGGGGCGATCGGCTCATATTTCATGGCGGACTGAAAGATCGTCAGCCCCTCCGGGCAGTGAAGAACCGGATCCTTGATATAATGCTCCACGTTGAACGAGGCGTTAAAGCCAATCCAGTGGATCTTCCACCTGGTGCCCTTTTTGACGTAATGCGAGGTCAGCACGTTATACGGGATGAAAAAAATATCGCCGGCATGCAGGGGATAGTGCTTTTTGCGGATGACAAGCGTGCCCTCGCCCTCCTCGAGATAGCTGAAAACATTGACCAGCACGATATCGGTCTCATAGACGTCGTTGGTCACGGTGCCGTATACGACCGGATCAATGCTCATCATATTGTGGGCATACCATTTGATGTTCTCCATAACTCTCCCTCGCTTTATCGGAAGATTCCACGGTCATTGTACCAAAATATTTTCCGGTTTTCAAGCAATGCTATGAAATTACTATAATAATCAAGGATTTCACCATTAAACAACCGGGGGAAATGCAGTATACTGAGCCTATCCGGGCTGTCCGCCGCGGGCGGCAGCGGAGAAATCAAACAGGAGGAATGATTATGAAGCTGAGGCTGCCTTTTTTCAAAAAAGGCAAAAAGGTGCTGCCGGGCGTGCTGGTCGCCGTTCTGGCACTGTCGCCCGTGCTGTATTTCGGCGCCGAATCGCTGCGGAGCGTTTCGGCAGGCTGGCATGACGAGGGCAACTACCGCTATTACATCGGAGAGAATGGAGAACGAGTCGTGGGCACGCAGGTGATCGACGGAAAGACCTATTATTTTGACGAGGACGGCTATCTGTGTGATGATCTGGTCACAGACAGCGCCGCCGAAAACGATCTGCACGCCGGAACGGACAAGCCGGCGGGGTATACGGAAACCGAGGCAGACCCGTTTGCGGAGGATCTGCTCAGCCAGTACACCGTGGGTGCCTATACCGAGAAGCTGTGGGAGGGCGACCGCGTGTACCATGAGAACGTCGCGTTTATCGGTCAGGCGGACGGTACGGTTCTGTCCGGCAGCCTGCTGTATACCCCCGACGAGATCGTGACGGTGCGCTCCTACGATCTGCAGACGGTGTATGAGGAGGGACGGGACTTCACGGTTTCCGGCAAAAAGCTCGTCCTGACGCCGAACACCCGCATCCCGGTCTGCCCGCCCGAGGTGGTCGCGCCGTATTATCCCGAGGGGAGCCTGAAAGACGTGTTCGTTACGACGTTTGACGAGGGGCGCTATATCTCGCTGGATACGTCGATCACCGTCAAATACTCGGTGAACGTGACGTACACGCATAAGGACAGCTGGACGGGGCTGACGCCGAAGGATCAGCTTGCCTATCTCCCCAAATTTTCCGAAAAGCTGAAAAACGGCGAGGATGTCAATATTGTGTACTTCGGCGACAGCATCACGGTGGGCTGGGAGGCTTCCGGTCTGGATGACTATGCCATCGTGGTGGAAAACTGCGAGGAGTTCCACGCCGTCCGCAACTGGGCGCCCTACTGCTCCAGCTGGGCGAAGATGGTCAGCGAGGGCATGGCGACCCGCTACGGCTCCAAGATCCACCACATCAACCGGGCGGCGAGCGGTTCGACGACCGATTGGGGCAAGAAAAATGCCAAAATGCTGGTCACGCCGAAGGATCCGGATCTGGTGGTTCTGGCATTCGGCATGAACCAGACCGGCACCTCCCGCACGGATATGAAGCGGGATCTGCAGGTCATTATGGATGAGATCCTGGCGGAGTGCCCGGATACGGAGTTTGTTCTGGTCTCCTGCATGATCCCGAACCCCGAGGCGAACTGCTTCGGCGGTCAGATCCTGGCGGAGCAGGAAAAGGCGATGTATGACATTCAGGCGGAGAAAAAATACGCCGTTGCCGTTGCGCCGGTGTACAGCATGTGCATGGAGATGATCGGTCACGGCAAGACCTACCATGACATTACCGGCAACAACTTCAACCATCCGAATGATTTTATGCACCGCATCTATGCACAGACCGTCCTCAGCGTGCTGGGTCAGTGAGACGGCGGTCTGAGAAAAGAGGGATAGTATGAATCGATTGATAAAGCGTCTTAGCGGGATATTGCTGGCGTCCGCCGTGCTGGCGGGAGCGGCGGCGCCGTTTGCGCTGAGTCCGCGCGCCGAGGATACCTCCGACAAGATCGACGTGTTTGTGCCGAACATCTGCACCTATAACAAAGAGGGGCATATCGAGGCGGTGACGCTGGACGAGAATGCGCAGAAAAATGTGTTCAGCACCGACAACGCGGGCGTGTATCAGGTGCTCGATGGCGGCTGGTCGGGGACAAAGGATCACTGGGCGAACCCGAATTCGCTGAAAGCGTATATGTTCTCGGCAAGCGACAACAGCAAGGTCGGCACGGTCATCTTCAGGATCGCCGCCCCCGAGGGAAAGGTGTATGACACCCTGAACCTGACGTTCAACGCCCGCGACGGCGCAGGCACGGGCGGCGCCGTGCTGTCCATTGGCAAGACTGCGGACGGGACGTTTACACAGCTCATCACCGGCGCGGACAGCAAGGGCTGTGACACCGACATCGATGCGACAAAGCAGGCGAGAGGGTGGAGCGAAGCCTATCTGAAGGTCATGTTCCCGCCGGCAATGTTCAAGGATTTCTGTGCTCTGTGGAGCATTACGGCGGAGGCGACCTATATGGAGCCGACAGCAGAAACGGCGGGCGAGAAGATCGACGTGTTTGTGCCGAACATCTGCACCTATAACGAAGAGGGGCATATCGAGGCGGTGACGCTGGACGAAAATGCGCAGAAAAATGTGTTCAGCACCGACAACGCGGGCGTGTATCAGGTGCTCGACGGCGGCTGGTCCGGCACAAAGGACCACTGGGCGAACCCGAATTCGCTGAAAGCGTATATGTTCTCGGCAAGCGACAACAGCAAGGTCGGCTCTGTGGTGTTCCGCATTGCCGCTCCCGCGGACAAGTTCTATGACACCCTGAACCTGACCGTGAATGCCCGCGACGGCGCGGGCGGAACCGGCGCCATCCTGTATATCAGCAATGCCGCGGATACCGGCTTTGTGCAGATCATCAGCGGCTCGGCGAGCAAGGGCGTGGACACGGATGTGGATGTGACCAAACAGGTCAAGGGCTGGAACGAGGTCTATATCAAGGCGGAATTCCCGACGGCGGCTTTCCGTGATTTCAACGCCCTGTGGAGCATCACGGCGGAGGCGACCTATACGGACGACGCCAGCCAGCCCGGCTCTCTGCAGACCCTGCTCAACGTCAATTACGGCGACGAGAACTATGAAAAGGACTGGCCGTCCTATGAAACGGTCAACATGAAGAGAGACTTCATCGACTATTACTACGGTCTGATGAACATTCCGACGGATTCTTCCGTCGGCCCCGCCTGCAAGGACGGCTGGGTGACCTATCACTTCACCAATGTGCGGGCGGGTTATCTCAAGGCGTATATCACACACCGCGCCTGCATGAACGTGCCCGTCATTGTGGAATACAGCGACAGCGGCGATAAATTCGAGACGGTGGACACCCTGTCGACCGGCCATCTGGAGACGCCCGCAGAGGTGGATCTCAGCGAGTTTGCGCTCGGCGCGACCGATTTCTATCTGCGGTTCCGCGTCCCGGGCAATATGTGCTATGACTGGGGCACCATCCGCTCCATCCGCGTTGTCAACGAGGTCGCGAACATCGAGCGGGACATCCTGATGGATGTGGACTATTCCAAGGACAACTGGGCGTCGCAGCAGCCGACGGAGGCGCAGAAAAACCTCCGCTGGGGCTTTACGGACGACGGCTACGGCATCATGCCGCAGCAAAAGAACGATTCCGGTCCTGCCTGTGACGAGGCGTATGTCACCTATAAATTCACCGGCGTCAACGCCCAAAAGGTGATGCTGTTCTCGAAAAACCGTTCCTGCATGGACGTGTCGGTGCTGTATGAATACAGTCTGGACGGCGAAAATTACACGACCATGCTGGATCAGCGCACCACGCATAAAAATGAGAGCTTTGAGCTGGATATCACGAAATTTGTCAAGAATATCGACACGTTCTATGTCCGCGTGCGTATTCCCGGGAATACCTGCTATGACTGGGGCTGCCTGTATGCGCTGAAGATCGTCGCCATGCGCGGCGATATCCGGCTGTTCTACGAGGTGGAGACCGTCTCGAACGAGGGCGGCAAACTCGACGCGCCGAAGCAGGTGCTGCAGGGTGAGCCGCTGACCGTGAAGGCGGTGCCGGATGCCGGTTACAGCTTTGTCGGGTGGTTTGCCATGGACGGCGCACTGCTCAGCCGCGACACGGCGTATACCGTGACGCCGGAGGGCGATATCCGGCTGAACGCGAAATTCCGCAAGACCTATGACGGCGATGTTGTGCTGTATGCGGATTTCAACGATGAGAAGCTGTCGTTCCTCGATCAGGCGGCGGACAGCGCCAACCTGTCGGTCGCGGAGGACGCCTATCAGAAGAACCTCAAGAAATACGGCGTGTCGCTTGTCAAGCAGGAGCCGATGCGGGATGGCTATCTGACCTACCGCTTCGAAAAGAACGCCGACATGCGGACATTCAAGGCGGTGCTGTTCGGACGCGGTGTGCAGGAGACATCTATGACGTTCCAGTACAGCAGGGACGGCAAGACCTGGACGGATGTCAAATCGCTGGGCGGCGGCAGGATCTATGCTTGGAACTTCTCCGAAAAGGAGATCAACTTCACCGACTATCTGACCGACGGCATCTTTTATGTCCGCGTGCTGCTGCATAAGGGCGGTCTGGCGCCGTGGCTGACGATGAGCCGTCTGGTGTTTATCCGCAACGGCGAGGTCAAGCCGAACGATTATGACGCCGTGCACTATGACGAGGGCGGCTTTGGTCATCTGCTGGCCGAAAAGGCGGCGGCGCCCGCGGCGGATATCACCTTTAACGCAGACAACTTTGTGGCGCACACCTGGTACAACCGCAATCTGCAGGCAGGGAAAGACGGTCTGTCGTTCATCACGTCGTCGGACACGGCGGACGTGGTCTGGAAGCTGGAGAGCACCGTCGGCATCTCTGCGCTGAATGTGGCGCTGAAGGGCAGGACGGACGGCACGGTTTACCTGCGGTACAGCACCGACGGCGTGACCTGGAAAAAGCTCGCCTATCAGAGCGGCGACATGAAGCAGAACTTCACGGTCGACGCGAAAAATTCCTCCGACATTGTCGGCGCAAAGCAGGTGTATATCCGTGCGCTGTGCAACGGCAGCACGACGATCACCGGGCTGACCGTGTCCACCGCACCGATCGGCAGCACCTGGGTGAAAACGGCGGACGGCTACCGCTATCTTGAGGAAAACGGCGCCTATGCCGTCGGGATGACCCGCATCGGAGACAACACCTATTTCTTTGATGAAAACGGCATCATGCAGTCGGGCTGGCTGTGCCGTGACGGCAAATGGTACTGCTTCGGCGAGGACGGCGCGATGAAGCGCTCCTGCCGGCTGGAGCGGGCGGGCAGATCCGGCTATGCCGGTGAGGACGGCGCGCTGCTGACCGGTTATCAGAAGCGGGAGGACGGCGTGTGGTTCTTCGGCCGCGAGAGCGGTCTGACCCTGCCGGAGGGCCTGCTTCTGGACGGCGAGGCGCGGTACTGGGTCGGCGAAAACGGGCAGCTGTTGACCGACAGCTGGAAAGCGTATCACAAGCGGCTGTACTACTTCGATGAGACCGGCCTGCTGACCCGCAGCGTTTTGGCGGAGCTGGATACGGTGACGGGGCTTGCCGCCGAAAAGACGGAGGGCGGCTTCACACTGAGCTGGACGGCGGTAAAGGGCGCGGTCTCGTACGAGATCGTGAACGCCGACACCGGCGAGGTGCTCGGCAGGACGGAAGCGACAACGTTTGCCGTTTCGCTCGACGAGGGCACGCTCTCGGTGAAGGTGCGCGCCATCGGCGAGAAGAGCGAGGGCGCTTTCAGTGAGGCGCTCCTCCTGAAAGCCGGGGAGACGCCCGCCTCCTCCGAAGAGGAATCGTCCGTCGTCTCCGAAGAGGAGTCGTCCGCCGTCTCCTCCGCGCCCGAAAGCGATACGCCTGCATCGAGCGACAGCGGGTCCTCTGCACCGGCTCCCGTGGACACGGGTGTGCGCAGCGGTCTTGTCGGCTGGCTCGCCCTGCTGTTTGGCAGCTTGGCAGTCGCGGTCGGCGCGCTGTTTACGGCGAAAAAGCATAAGGCAAAAGAGCAGTAACCTCCTGTAGCTTTTCCCCCTCCCGCCCTCCGCTGCACGGCTGCGGAGCGCAGGAGGGGGAAGCTGTTTATCCGGGCGGGGAGGAAGATCGGTGGCAAAGGGCGGATATTCTCTGGGTTTTGCAAGTTTTTAAAATAAGACTTGCAAAAAGGTCGAAAAAGAGGTATACTATATCTGTTCGACAGGAAATTCCTGCATGAAAAGAGGATCTAAAGCCCATGAAACGATTGGATGACTGTACAAAAGCCGAGCTTTCCTCCCGCCTTGCGGAGCTGACGGAGGCGTATGAGGGCTATAAAGCCCGCGGATTGAAGCTCGATATGTCGCGCGGCAAGCCGGGCGCGGAGCAGCTTGACCTGACGCTGTCCATGCTCGACTGCGTCAATGCGCGGGACGGCTACCGCGCCGAGGACGGCACCGACACCCGCAACTACGGGCTGCTCGACGGCATTGCCGAGGCGAAGCGCCTGTTTGCCGACATGCTCGGCACGGTGCCCGA
The DNA here is from genome assembly GCA_934667845.1 of uncultured Eubacteriales bacterium. Lineage (GTDB taxonomy): Bacteria > Bacillota > Clostridia > Oscillospirales > Acutalibacteraceae > HGM12789. The sequence goes on from CAKUMQ010000054.1 coordinate 7,529, forward strand.
CGAGGTGATCGTCGGCGGCAACTCCAGCCTGAATATGATGTTCGACTATATTTCCACCGCCTATTCCCACGGCGTTTGCGGCGGGGAGCCGTGGTGCCGGCAGGGCGAGGTGAAATTTCTCTGCCCCGCGCCCGGCTATGACCGCCATTTCGGGGTCACGGAGTATTTCGGCATCGAAATGCTCACGGTGCCGATGACGGAGCAGGGACCGGACATGACTGTGGTCGAGGCGCTGGTTGCCGACCCGCTCGTGAAGGGCATGTGGTGCGTGCCGATGTATTCCAATCCCGACGGCATCACCTATTCCGATGAGACGGTGCGCCGCATTGCCGCGCTGCGTCCCGCCGCGCCGGATTTCCGCGTGATCTGGGACAACGCCTACTGCGTCCACCACCTGTATGCGGAGCACGATCACCTGCTGAATATCCGTGACGCCTGCCGCGCCGCCGGGAACGATGACCTCGTGGTGCAGTTTGCCTCGACGTCGAAAATCAGCTTCCCCGGCTCCGGCATGGCGGCAATGACCGCCAGCCCGAAAAATGTCGCGGACGTCAAGGCGCGCATGACGGTGCAGACCATCGGCCACGACAAGCTCAACATGCTGCGCCATGCCCGCTATTTCGGCGATATGGCAGGCGTGACGGCGCACATGGAGCAGCACGCGGCGCTTTTGCGTCCCCGCTTTGATACGGTGCTGACCACCCTGCGCGGGAGCGGGCTGCGGGAAAAGGGCGTCGCGACGTGGCATGAGCCGCGCGGCGGCTATTTCGTCAGCGTCTATGTCCGCCCGGGCTGCGCTAAGGAGACGGTGCGGCTGCTCGCGGAGGCGGGCGTGAAAATGACCGCCGCGGGCGCGACGTATCCCTATGGCATCGACCCGGCGGACAGCAACATCCGCATCGCACCCTCGTTCCCCTCGGTGGCGGAGCTGAAGACCGCGATGGAGCTGTTCTGTCTCTGCGCGGAGCGTGCGGCGGTGTCTCTGCTGCTGGAACAGGGTCAATAATCGGTATCGGTAGAGAAAATGCTCCCTTTCGCGAAAGCGAGAGGGAGCATTTTTCTGTGCGCCGGTCGGCCAAAAAAACCGTAAACGAGCCTTAAGAAAACCGTAAACAAATCTTAAAGATTTAAATATTGACAAATAGCTTGTGCGCAGTTTACAATAATTTTGTCAGCTGCGCCACGGTCTGCGGCGATCGGGCGGCGGCAAAACGAAAAGTGAGGAGTGAGACCCATGTATGTATTCCGGCTGATCGGGCGGCGCTTTCGGCGGTCGCGCCTTTGGTGCGGGCTGACAGCGGCGTTTTTTGTTCTGTGGTTTGTGATGGTGTGGCTGACGATGCCCTTTGATCGGAGCGATACGCTGTCTGCCCTCGGTATGGAGCTGAGACTCAACAGCGTTTTTCTCATATTTTTCTCACTGCTTTCCTATGAGGTGTTTTTTGATCTGCGTGCCTCAAGGCTGGAGGAGTGCGTGCGGGCCACGACGGGCATCGGAAGCGTCTATGCGGCGGAAACGGCGGTGCTTCTGCTTCTGAATGTGGGCGTAACCGTGTATTTTTCCCTGTTTCCGTTGGGACTCGCTCTTTGCAGCGGGATGCCGTTCACAGCAGAACTGGCAGGCTACATAGGCTTGGCTGCTCTCCGGGATGTGTTTTTAATGGGGGCACTCGGCATTTGGCTCGGTCTGTTTGCGGCACTGTGGCTGAAGCGTATGACAGGATATCTTGTGATATTTTTGTTTATCCTGTTGACCGGGCCGTTGGGAGAAATGATTCTGTCCCTGCCGTTTGGCGGTACGGGCCGGACGCCGTCCTGGCTGTATACGCTGTTTCTTCTCTCCGCGCAGGGGCTAAACTGGCGCATGAACTATCACTACGGGTATTCGCTGCTGCCGTACCGATTTGCCCAAATCGCTCTGTGGCTCGGTGTTTTCGGACTGCCCATCTTTCTCCGCTTCGGGCAAATTGCCCATCGTCGCGGAAGTGTATACCGTCTGCTTGCGATATTGTCGGCGGGAATGACGGTGTTGGGTGCAGTCGGGATGGTGCAGCCCGGCTCTCGTTTTGAAATGAGCTATGCCAAAGACAGCAGTCTGAACGCCGATAAAAACTATTACCGTACGCACGCAGCCGCCAAAGAGGAGGCGGCTGATTTCACGGTGGAAAGCTATGATTTGTCACTGCGCGTAACGGATCAGCTTTATGCCGACGCCGTGCTGACTCTGTCGGACAGCTCCGCAGCGGACGACAGGCGGGTGTTTACCCTGTATCATGGCTTCACGGTTGAGTCGGTGACGGACGGGACGGGAAAAGCCCTGCCGTTTGACCGCAAGGGCGATTTACTGACGGTTTCGGGCTTTGGCTCGGCAGTTGGTACGCTCACGCTGCGCTATGCCGGATACCATCCGAGGTATTACAGCAACCGTCAGGGAATCTGTCTGCCCGGCTATATTGCCTATTATCCGCTTCCCGGCAGCCGCTGCCTGTTTGACGGCGGGACAGTTCCCGTGCTTCCGGATAAGCCGGCGATGTTTACCGTGCGGGTGGACAGCCCGAAACCGGTGTTCTGCCATTTGCGCCGGCAGGAGGACGGCAGCTTTTCCGGAGTCAGCGACGGGGTGACACTGCTGTCGGGCTTTGTGAGCGAAACGGAGATCGGGGGCGTGACGGTGATCTATCCGTATCTGGACAGTGATCAATGCCGTCCGAAAGCTCTGAAAAAAGAAACCTTGGTTTTTCTGCGCGCACGCCGGGCGGCGGGAGATACACGACCGCTGAATACCATTATGATTATGCCGTATATCAATAACACGGCGGCAGAAAGGACCGTCCGCTATGCCGATTATATCAGCGGGATTCAGATCCGCACATTGGCGGATACGCTGTATGCTGACGGGGAGGGAGAAAGATGACATTTTCGATTGAGGGACTGACCAAGCGCTTCGGGCGCAGGGAGGTACTCAAGGGGTTGAATCTGACGTTGGAAGAGGGCGTATACGGACTTTTGGGGCCAAACGGTTCGGGAAAAACCACACTTTTGCGCTGTATGACGGGGCTGTATCCCGTGCGCAACGGCTGCATGAAGGCAGACGGCAAGCCGCTGTCCGCTTTTCCGGGCTTTTTTGATCGAGTGGGGTATTTGCCGCAGCATTTCGGTATGTTCAGGGACTTGACCGTGCAGGAAATGCTGGCACTGTTTGCCGACCTCAAGCATATTCAGCGCCGTGAAGCGGAGGAGGAGATTGCCCGCTGTGCGGAGGCGGTGGGAATGACTGATCGGTTGAAAAGCCGTGTCGGCACACTGTCGGGCGGAATGATCCGCCGTATCGGTACGGCACAGTGTCTGCTCGGTGACCCGAAGCTGCTGCTGTTTGATGAGCCGACAACGGGACTGGACCCGGAAGAACGGTTGCGATTTAAAAATCTGATCGCCGGCATGGGCCGGGGACACACGGTTCTGCTGTCTACCCATATCGTGGAGGATGTCGAGGCGGTTTGCGACCGTATTGTGGTGATGAACGGGGGAGAGATCCTGTTCTGCGGCAGTGCCGATGCCCTGCGCGAGCGGGCGGCAGGAAAGGTGTATGCGCTTGCAGAGTCGGAACGTGATGCGCTTTCCGGTGCTTGGCATATACAGAGAATCACCGATGACGGCGGAAAAAGGTGTCTGCGTGTGCTGACGGCAGAGATGCAGCCGTTTGCACAGGAGCAGCCGACAGTCGAGGATGGATATGTATGTGTGTTGAAAGGAATCTGACCCGCTTTGCGGCCGTGACCTATCGGCATTTGCGGTCGCTCGGCGGGCTGTTTTGGATTCCGCCCGCGGTAATCAACGGGGTAATGCCGCTCCTGTCACTGGCGGTTCTTCGCCGCTATGCCGAAGCGGAGGTGCGCTATGCCGAAATTCTGCAATATACTCTGTGGCTGTTTCCTTTTTTCTCCGTGTGGTGGTCGTTGTTTATCATGCGGGAATATGTCGAGTCGGAGGGAAACGAGGTACTGTATCTGGCGGGCGGGCGGTCAAAGCTGACCCTGCTGCTGCCGCCGTTTTTGCTGTGCCTTGCCGATGAGGCGCTTGTGCTGGCAGTTATTGCGCAGGGGGTGCCGGGGCTGATGACGGAGTTTTGGCGCGTCGGCACGGTCTGCTTCGGCTATTTCGGCGTGATGTATTTTCTGCTGTTTCTGTCGGGCACGGTCCTCTGTCCGCTGATGGTGCTGCTTATCTATACATTGGCATCCGTTGTCGAAACCGATAGCCGTTTTCCGTTTTTTTATGTCATCTGCACGCCGTTGACGGCGGAGGTGTACAGGGAGCGTTGCCTCTTGTTTTTATCGGTCGGGATTGCCTGCTTTTTGCTCGGTATATGGCAAAACCGCCGCTATACAGGCTATCGGTAGACAAAAGGTGCGCCCTCGTTCCCCTCGGTGGCGGAGCTGGAGACCGCGATGGAGCTGTTCTGTCTCTGCTGCTGGAGCAGGGCGAATAAACCGGTATCGGTATATAACAGGCTCCCCTTTCACTTTTTAGCGAAAGGGGAGCCTGTTTCTGTGCGTCAGTCAGGTGAGGAGCCGCCTTTGTGGGGGGAAGAAAGGGCGGTCGCTGTCTGCTTTATCCGGCAGCTTACCCGTTGACCGGGGCTACCATCCAGCTGACATCCTCCCAGCCGGTGCCGTCCTGCCGGATACGGTAGACGCCGTTATAATAGCCGCTGCCATCCTTGGTCGTGCAGACATAGTACAGATAGCCGTCGCCGGGCCAGAGCAGATGGTCGGCCTCATCTCCGTTCAGCTTGCGAACCGCTTTATCGGTATCGGAGTAGTAATACAGACCGTCGCTTTCGCTGAAGCAGAAGCCTCCGTCCGTATTACAGCTGCTTTGGGGATAACAATCGTCCGTGCCGGGCAGCAGGAAAGCGGAAAAGGGCGAGATATCATAGACCGGCATAATGCCGTTTTCCGTCTGTCGATCACCGGATTTCGGAATGTAGTAGCTCTTTTTTGCAAAGCTCTCCAGATCCTTCCGGTTCATGCGGTAAATACCCCGGAGCTGCATGGAGATCAGCTCTCCGGAAACAAGCATATCCTCTCCCGTGCAGCCCTGGAGGATCCGGAAACTGGCGGGAGAGTCCTTCCCGTAGGTGAACTCCCATTTTTCACAGAGGGTGAGAGAATCGTCTGACCCCAGCACATAAGCGTTGTAATGATCCAGAAATTTATAGTCCCGCAGGATCACATCATTGCCGCACCAGCCGGCCATTTCCACGGAAACGGGAACAGCCCCCACATCCCGCGTTTCACCGCCGGAAAGATCCAGCTTGCGAATGGTCCAGGTGTCCTCCGTCTGTGAGGCAGAGACGGGGCGGTGTTCCTCAGAGAGGTAATACAGCATATTGTCCCGGATCATCAGCACCGTGTTTTTTGTCCGGTCGTCCGGCTTCAGGCACAGGACGGATTCCATGATCTTTCCGTCTGTGCGCAGGCGGAGAATATGCTTATCCACCTGCATATAGACCCAGTCGCCCAGCGTGCCGAGGATGCCCTTGATATCGCCATAGGTCGTGGTGTCCTGCCCGCAGCGCCTGCATGACAGATTGAAATCCCCCTGAAGATCCTTCTGTGTCAGGAGCACCACCCGGTCCTCTGCCGTTTTGCCCAGCGGGGTCTTGACAATGATGTCGCGGCCCCAGCCGCCCTTACCTTTTTTGATGCCGTAATAGAGCCAATTTCCCTGCTGAGCGGCTAGTGCGTCATAATACATGGAATGTGTGACCGCCTCGCCCGGCGCATAGTCAGGCACAAAGGCATCCTCCTGCCGGTCGTCCGTTCCCGAAGACGGGGAGACCGAAGCTGTCGGGGCTGATGTATCAGTCGGTGCCGTGCTGCAGCTGCATAGCACGAGGATCGGCAGCAGAGCTATGACCCACCGAATGCTGATTCTGGATTTCATAGCATTTCTCCTTACATAACGGTTATTTTGTTCCGGGACAATAGCAATGCCCGAATAATATGCTTGTATTATAACATAAATTACACACAAAAGCAAGAAAATTCGAAAAACGGATAAACCGCCGTTGTGCAAAGCAACGGTAAAGGATCCGCGACGCGCCCCGTATGCTTGCGTACGGGGCGCGTGCGTCAGTCGGAGGAGGAGCCGCGGACGGCGGAGGGGGCTACGCCCTTGGCGGCGTGATAGACCCGCGAAAAATACAGCGGATCGCGAAAGCCGCAGGACAGCGCCGCCGCCTTGACCGCAAAGCCGCGGGACAAAAGCTCCTCGGCGCAGAGAAGCCGCGTGCGGGTGAGGTAGGCGCCGGGCGACAGCCCGCACCGCCGGACAAAGCAGCGGTGCAGCGTGGCGCGGCTGATGTGCAGGCTTTCGCACAGGGTGTCAACGCCGAAATCCGGGTGGTGGAATCCGGCGCGGATCAGCAGCGCCGCCGCCTCAAAACGGTCGTCGGCGCCCGGATGGGCGTCGGGGAGGGGAAAGCGGTCGGCATAGATGCCGAGAATGGCGAGCGCGAGCGCGTCGCCCGTGTGGGTCATGCCCGTGCCGAGCGGCGGCAGCAGAGCAAATACCGGCAGGATATGCTCCGGCGCAAGCGGCGGCAGCACGCAGCCGTCCGCGGCGCCGATCTGTTCGAGCCGGTCGAGATAGGCTCTGCCGGAAAAGTTGATCCAGACATATTCCCACGGGTCGGCGGGATCCGGTGCGTAGCAGACCTCCTCAAACGGGCGGATGATAAAGCTCTGCCCGGCGGAGAGGGCATACCGCCTGCCGCCGCGGACGAAGGTGCCCCGTCCCGCGACGATGTAGTGCAAAATGCCGCAGGTGCGCAGCCCCGGTCCCCATGGCGCAGTCTCCGCCGCGGTCTGATGTCCGTGGCTGATCAGTCCGACCGGTAAATGCTCTGCCATAAGCGCTGCCTCCGAGTGAAACAAAAATCCATATCCGTGCAATAAAACGCCATTGCCGCCGACGGCACGCGTTTGCTATACTGACTATACTCTATTTTGAATCGGAGGTCAAGTCTATGCAGCAAAAAACTCCCCCTATGGGATGGAATTCCTGGAACACCTTCGGCGCGAACATCAATGAGCAGCTGATCTTTGACACGGCGGATAAGCTGGTCGAGACCGGTCTGCGCGACCTCGGCTACAATTATCTGGTCATCGACGACTGCTGGTCGCTGCGTGAGCGCGGCGCGGACGGCAGGATCGTTCCCGACCCCGAAAAATTCCCCCACGGCATGAAGGCGGTGGCGGACTATGTCCATGAAAAGGGGCTGAAATTCGGCATGTATTCCTGCGCGGGCAACCTGACCTGCGCGGGCTATCCGGGCAGCTTCGATCATGAATTTGTCGATGCCGCGACGTTTGCGGAGTGGGGCGTGGACTTCCTCAAGTACGATTACTGCAACCACAACGCGATGCTGCACGGCAAATATCTCTACCGCCGGATGGGGCTGGCGCTGAAAAACTGCGGACGGGATATCCTGTTCAGCGCGTGCAGCTGGGGCGCGGACGATACCGCTTTGTGGATCCGCGAAACGGGAGCGGATATGTGGCGCTCGACCGGCGATATCAACGATTCGTTTGAGTCGGTCCGCGAGCTGACCGAGCAGCAGGAGAGCATTCTGCCCTACGGCGGTACCGGCTGCTATAACGATATGGATATGCTGGTCGTCGGCATGCACGGCAAGGGCAATGTTGCGCGCGGCGGCATGGACGACAAGCAGTATCGGACACATTTCTCCATATGGGCGCTGTTTGCTTCCCCGCTGATGATCGGCTGCGATGTGCGGAACATGACGCCCGAGACGCTGGAGATCCTGTCGAACCGCGAGCTGCTCGCGATCGACCAGGATGAGGGCGGACGGCAGGTGTTCCCGCTGAACGGTATCTGGAGCGGTACGAAGAACTATGCCCGTATGCTGTCAAACGGCGACATTGCGATCGGCTGCTTCAACTTCGGGGACAAACCCACCGGCGCGCGCTTCACGGTGGATGAGCTGGGACTGGGCGACGGCGTCGGCAAGACGCTGCTGCTGCAGGACGTGTGGAGCGGCGAGAGCTTCAAGCTGAAAAACGCCGAGTATATGCAGGATGTGGAAGCCTACGGCTGCCGCATGTTCCGCGCCCGCGTCGTGGACGCGGACTGAGCAAAAACAGACCGAGAGAAAGCCCCGTGCGCCGGAAAAGCGCACGGGGCTTTTGCTGTGTGAACGATGCGGCTGACGGCAGCTTTTGCGGCAGGGCGGCAAAGCCGGGAGAGGGTTGCTCCCCTGCACTTTGCCGTTTCCCTTTTCCGCTTTGACCCGGAGCAAAGCCGGGATACTCTGCATATGGTATGGCGGCAGGGTACGATTCCTGCTTTACAATCGCCCATGTGTGAATATGAGTTACGCCATCTTTGCAGCCCGGCGGATACACGTTCACACACAGTCCGCCGGGAGCCGTCTACAGTATACACCCCTGTGTCGGAATCGGCAAGGGGTACGGCGGATATTTTTCAAAAAACCGCCGAAAAAGGAGGGAAAGAGCCGCTCCTCCGCCTTTTCCGCAGCCGGGCAAAGCGCCGCCTTGTCAGCTGCCGGGATTATTTTTGCTTTTTCTTCCGGCAGCGGCGCACGATCAGGACAATGATCAGCGCGGCGGCGCCGAGAAGAAGCCAATAGGGCAGCGCCGCAATAAGGAAGGAGCAGATAGCCAGAAGCCCGCTGCCGACATCGGCAAAATTCGCAAGAAGATCGTTCTGCGTCTGCTCAAACCAGTTCCGCGAGACCGGCGTTTCCCGTTCCACCTCGTTGATATACAGCGTAAACGTGGTGTACTCCACGAGATTGTCCAGCCGGTTGAGCTTGCCCTGATATGACTCGATCTCGGTAATGACGGCAGTCAGCTTTTCATATATGGTCAGCGTATCGGCGACGCTTTTCGCCTGCGTCAGCAGCTTTTCCAGCGTTTCCTTTTCCAGCGTCAGCGCCTTGATCCGGCTCTGGGTGTCGATGTATTGATCGGTGACGTCGTCCGTGTCCACGGACCGGTCCACCACATTGGCGTTTTCGGCAATAAACGCCGAAAAGTCTGCCTGCTTTGCCTTCGGGACCCGGATCTTCAGCTGTGCCGAGCGGCAGTCGATGCCGTAGTAGCGGTTTCCCTCAATTTTTGAGCTTTCGATATAGCCGCCCGACTGTTCCACGGCGGATTGGATGTCCTCCGTAAGCCGGTCAAACGTCTGAGTCTCGACCGTG
>CAKUMQ010000055.1 GCA_934667845.1 uncultured Eubacteriales bacterium
CAGACGCTCGGCGGCGTCAAGGTCGGCAGCGGGCTTGCCGTCGGGGCGGACGGCACGTTGTCGGCGACCGGCGGGGGCGGCACTTCCTACACCCTGCCGCCCGCTACCGCGACGACGCTTGGCGGCGTGATCGTCGGTGAGAATCTGACCGTGGACGACAGCGGCGTGCTGTCCGCCGAGGCGGGCGCACAGGGGCCTAAAGGGGACAAAGGCGACACGGGCGCACAGGGTCCCCAAGGAGAAAAGGGAGATAAAGGCGATACCGGCGCGCAAGGCCCCCAAGGTGAAAAGGGGGACAAGGGCGATAAAGGGGATACGGGGCCGCAGGGGCCGTCCTACACTCTGCCGATTGCGACGTCGACCACGTTTGGCGGCGTCAAGCTCAGCAGCGATTTTTCAACCAATTCCTCCACGGCACTGATCATCGGCGCAGGGGCGTACAGCACACTGCGGGATGTGCTCGGTATCGGCAAAACCTTGTGGACGGGGACACTGGAAAACGGCGGCACTGCCGCTGTTCCCGGTTCGTCAAAATATCAGCTTTTCCTTATTTACTGCTCTGAACAGGCGGCGGCGATCATCGCCGCACGGAGTACAGGCATTATTCGCGGCTTGGGCGTTACCCAGGTTGCCGCCGGAAATTCGCATTTCAGCGCCGTCAATATCACGGCGAGCGGAAACAACTGGACGCTGACCGCGGCAAAAAGCGTGACCCATCAGGCGAGCGGAAACCACGGGACGGCGAGCGATCTGACCATAGTCAGAATTGTAGGTTTACTGTGAAAAGGAGGAATCAACCATGACCGCATTAAATGCAAAGCTCAACGTCCTCTCGGGCGGGGAGGAACAGATCACTTCGCCGTTCGGGACGCGCAAAGACCCCATCACGGGCAGGACATCCACCCACAACGGCGTCGACCTCATCGGCGCGACCACTGCCATCCTCTGCCCCGTGGACGGTGTGGTGCAAAAGACCCGCAACACCTATTCAGGCTCGACCCGTGACGGCTCGGCGGGCAATTTCATCATCGTGCAGCACAAGGGCTATGACACCGTGTATTATCACCTCGCCAAGGACTCCCTGCTCGTCAAAAAAGGCGACAGGATCACGGCGGGGCAGGTCATTGCCACGATGGGCAAGACCGGACACGCGACCGGCGTGCATCTGCATTTCGGTATCGACATCGAGGACAAAAAGCTCGGCAAGACCGGCTGGACGGATCCGGTGCCGTATCTGCGCGGGGAAAAGGCGCTGCCCGGTATGCCGACCTATCGCGCCGCCAATGTGCAGGGCAATCGCGGCGACAAGCCCGCGCTGCGCTGGGGCAAAACGGCATCCGACGAGTGCCGCGACCTCATGCTGTGGCTCAACCGGCAGCACAATGCCCGTATTCTCGCGGACGGCATCCCGGGCGCAAGGACGTATGCTTTCGCGAAAAAGCACACGGTCAGGCGCGACGTGGACGGCTATGCGTCCGAATGGGTGCAGCGGCGGCTCCGCACGATGGGGTATTACACCGGCAGGGTGGACGGTGAGCCGCGCGGGCTGACGGATACGGCGATCCGCAATTTCCAGACCGCCTACGGCCTGACCGCCGACGGCGTGATCGCCGGTGCCGACTGGTATTATCTGCTCGCTTGGGAGGGATGACCGTGGACAAGCTCCTTGCCTGGCTCGTGCCCTTCCTCTGCGGCGGGGCGGTCAGCTTCGCGGGCGCTATGCTCGTTAAGCTCCGCGCCGTCAAAAACGGGCTGCAATGCCTGCTGCGGGCGGAGATCATCCGCTCGTATGACAAATACACCGAGCGCGCGTATTGCCCGCTGTACGCCAAGGAAGCGCTGACACGGGCGTATAAAGCCTATCATGCCCTCGGCGGCAACGATGTCGCGACGGAGCTGTATCACGACTGCATCGCCCTGCCTACCGAGCCGGGGCGGAAGTAAGCCCAAAACATCTGCAAGTTACCGGCAAATTGCCGGCAAGTAAAAAGGAGGACATACATATGAAAACCAAACTCGTCAAATGGCTCAAAGCCGCCGGAGTCCGCGCCGTGAAAACTGTTGCGCAGACCGCCGTCGCCACCATCGGCACCGCCGCCGTGCTCGGCGACGTCAATTGGGTGATGGTCGCCTCTGCCTCGGCGCTCGCCGGTGTGCTGTCCCTGCTGACCAGCATCGCCGGTCTGCCCGAGCTGAAGGAGGAGTAAAAAGAAAAGGAGAGGCCGCTATCGCGAAGATGAAGGAATAACGGAATAAAACACGACCCGCCCAGGAAAGATATTTCCGGGGCGGGTCATCGTTTATATCTAAAAGCAATACAGCCCGCCATATTGACTGATGATCAGCTGTGCAATGCGCGGGTCTGTGCGGCGGATATGCACAGGGTACTGCAGTTTCTTTTCATATTGCCACATACTCTTTTTCCTCCCTTCAGCATTCCCAGGGCCACGGAGAATCGATCCAGTTCCAGCAATCGCCGGTGGTCTCGTTTGCCGTGACGGTATACGGGCCGAAGCAGCGTTCATATTCTGCGATCTTCTCCGCCCGTTGTGTGCGGTATTCCTTGAACAGATTCAATGCCTCCGTGCAATGGGGATGCGTGTCGAGGTACAGATTCAGATCAGTCATGGCAAAATCCAGCGCATTGATCTGATTCAGCACGGCGCTGCGGTTGTTATTTTCCACGGCACATGCCTCCTGTCAATAACGGCTTATCCAGATCGGCAAAAATGGTTCCGCGGCCAAATCCCGCCACGGGCTCATAAATGTTCTGAAATTCCTGCATGGCGATATACACAATGGCGGTAAGGGGGACGTGTACATGCGTGCAGTCCGTTGATTCGGGTGATCGCTGTGCGGGAGTTCCCATATTTCCCGAGCGGGAATTGCGGCCGCATCCGCAATTGCAGCCGCAGCGAGGGGATTGTCTTTCCAAAACGGATTCTCCTTTTTGATAGAATCGGCTCCCGTGTTTACAGGGGCTTCAACCACAGTATATGCGTTTTGCGGAAAAGCGGTGAAAGTCTTGCGGGAATGCTTGATTTTAGGGGAAAAATGTGCTATAGTATGTCCGTTAACGGAAAAAGGAAGGAAGGTTTTTGTATGAATACTGCCCCTTTTGAAAAATATGAATCCAATGTCCGTTCCTACTGCCGCAGCTTTCCGACGGTGTTTACCAAGGCGAGCGGCGCGATCATGACAGATGAAAACGGGAAAGAGTATATCGACTTTTTTGCCGGAGCCGGTGCGCTTAACTATGGGCATAATCCCCACGAAATCACGGAAAAGCTGATCGACTACATGCGCGGCGACGGCATTATGCACTCCATGGATATGTACACCGCGCCGAAGCGCGAATTTCTGGAGTTCTTTGAGGAAAAAATCCTGCGTCCGCGCGGACTTGACTACCGTGTGCAGTTTGCCGGTCCGACCGGTACTAATGCGGTTGAGGCGGCGCTCAAGCTGGCACGGAAGGTGAAAAGGCGCGAAAACGTGTTTGCGCTGATGGGTGCGTTCCACGGCATGACGATCGGCTCGCTCGCGCTGACGACGGACCGCGATTCGCGCGCGGGCGCCGGGCAGTGCCTGCCGAATGTGACGCATGTTCCAGCGCCCTATATGTTCCCCGAGCTGGACACAATCGCGTATATCGAGCGGCTGCTGACGGACGATCATTCCGGCGTGGAAAAGCCTGCGGCGTTTGTGCTGGAGACGGTGCAGGCGGACGGCGGTATTTATCCTTTCGATGCCGAATGGCTGCGCCGCCTGCGCGAGCTGTGCGACCGCCACGATATTCTGATGATCGTGGACGATATTCAGGTCGGCTGCGCCCGGACGGGGACGTATTTCTCCTTTGAGCGCGCCGGTATCGTGCCGGATATGGTCACAATGTCGAAATCCATCGGCGGCTGCGGCATGCCGATGGCGCTGGTGCTGATGAAACCGGAGCTGGACATCTGGTCGCCCGGCGAGCACAGCGGCACCTTCCGCGGGAATCAGCTGTCCATGGTGGCAGCCAAAGCCGGACTGGAATATATGCTCGATCATCACATTGAGGAACAGGTGAAGAAAAAAGAGGCGATCGTGCGCGATTTTCTGGAGCACGAGATCTGCCCGCTCGACAAACGGATCACGTTCCGCGGCATCGGTCTGATCTGGGGCGTGGACTTTTCCGCCTTTGAGGGTGACATGACCAAGCCGTTGATCGCTGCCTGCTTTAAAAACGGGCTGATTGCGGAGCGCGTCGGCCGCAGCAATAATGTGCTGAAGCTGATGCCGCCGCTGATGATCGAGGAGGACGTGCTGCTTGAGGGGCTTCGCAGGCTGAAGCAGTCCGTCGCCGAGATCCTGAAGTAAGGGAGAAGTGCTGTGCAGAGCTTTCGGTATATCCGCCGCATCCTGATGGGGGCGAGCTTCAAGCGCCTCCACACCGTGATCGGCCGGGTAAAGGAAAAATGCGGGCAGAATCGGGTGTATACCTTTTTTGATATGCTCGTTTGTGCCGTGCGCTATGGCGCGGGGTATCACGACTATCTCATTTTCGGGTTTTATGATATGAACGCCCGCCAGCGGGACACCTATATGACCCGTGTACGCAACAAGCGTCTGATCGAGCTGGTCAACGACCCGGCGTATGAGCATATTTTTACCCATAAAAATGAGTTTGACAAGCGGTTTTCCGCCTATCTCGGCCGTGAATTTCTGGATCTGGCTGAGGCGACCCCGGAGTTGTTTGCTGCGTTTATGGCGGATAAGGATGTGATCTTCGCCAAGCCGAACGTGGGGGAGAGCGGCAAGGGAATCGAAAAGCTGGAGAAAAGCCGGTTTGCCGACCTCGACGAGATGTATGCCTATGTCACGGCGCCCGAGCACAATTTCGGCGTTATTGAGCAGCAGCTGGTGCAGCACCCCGATCTCAACACGCTGTATCCGCTCGCGATCAATTCCTACCGTATCGTGACGCTCGTCGCGGACGGCGTGGCGCACTGTGCCTATGCTGTTTCCAAGAGCGGAAACGAGGGGAAATATGTCGACAATATGGAAAACAGCGGCATTTGCTGCCCGATCGACCAGGAGACCGGAAAAATTGCCGGCTGCGCCCATACCTCCGCGCTTATCAACTATGATGTACACCCGTACACGGGTGTAAAGCTCGTGGGCTTTGCACTGCCGTTTGTGAAGGAATCGGTCGAGCTGGCGAAAAAAGCGGCGATGGAGGTCCCGCAGATCCGCTATGTCGGATGGGACGTCTGCGTGACGCCGGACGGTCCCGCCATTATCGAGGGGAACGTATATCCCGGCTACGATTTCTGGCAGCTTCCCGAGCACACGCCGGACAAGATCGGGCTGTATCCCTATTATAAATCGCTGGTTCCCGAGCTGTAACCGTTTGCAAGAAAAAAGCCGTATAACCCCTACGGCACGCCGTGTGCATCTGCACGGTGTGCCGCTTCATTTTGTCTGTTAAAGGAGGCCGCGGCGCGGATTGCCGCGGGATGTACATGCGTATTCAACTGTCTGACCACTTTACCATTGGCAAGCTGTTTCGCTTTACACTGCCGTCGATCCTGATGATGCTGTTTACCTCGATCTACGGTGTGGTGGATGGCTTCTTCGTGTCGAATTTTGCCGGAAAGACCGCCTTTGCCGCGATCAATCTCGTGATGCCGTTTATTATGATCCTCGGCGGCATGGGGTTCATGATCGGCACGGGCGGCACGGCACTGGTGTCCAAGATCATGGGCGAGGGAGAGCCGGAAAAAGCCAACCGCGTATTTTCCATGATGATCGGGTTCACGGCGGTTCTTGGCGTGATCCTCTCTGTTGTGGGTGCCGTGTTCATCCGACCCGTCTCGTTCCTTTTGGGAGCGACCGCGGAAATGATCGAGGACTGCGTGCTCTATGGACGCATCGTCACGGCGTTTACTGTGGCGTTCATGCTGCAAAACGTGTTTCAGAGCTTTCTGATCGCGGCGGAAAAGCCGAAGCTGGGGCTGATCTCCACGATTGCCGCCGGTGTGACCAATATGGTGCTGGATGCGGTATTTGTCGGTGTATTTCACTGGGGAATCGCGGGCGCCGCGGTGGCGACGGGTATCAGCCAATGTGTGGGCGGTATTTATCCGCTGATCTATTTCCTGCGCCCGAATTCCAGCCGCCTGCGTCTTGTCCCGGCGCGTCCGGAGCCGCTTTTGCTGCTGAAGGCCTGCGCAAACGGCTCGTCCGAGCTGATGAGCAACATCTCCTCCTCGGTCGTCAGCATTGTCTATAATTTTCAGCTGCTCAAGTATATCGGTGAGGACGGTGTTTCGGCATACGGTGTGCTGATGTATGTGCAGTTTATTTTCGTGGCGATCTTTATCGGCTATTCCATCGGCTGCGCGCCGATCATCGGCTATCATTACGGCGCGGAGAATCATGCCGAGCTGAAAAATATGCTGAAAAAAAGCTCCTGCCTGATGGGGGCGGGAGGAATTGTCCTGACGCTGGCGGCATTTTTGCTCGCCGAGCCGCTGGCTGCCGTATTTGTCGGTTATGACCCGACGCTGTTTGCGCTGACGACGCATGCATTCCGCATCTTTTCGCTGGCGTTTCTCTTTGCCGGCTTCAATATTTTTGCTTCCTCTTTCTTTACTGCGCTCAACAACGGCGCGGTGTCGGCGGCGATCTCCTTTCTGCGCACGCTGCTGTTCCAGACCTCGTCCGTCCTGATCCTGCCGATCTTGGTGGGAATCGACGGCATCTGGTGGGCGATTGCCGCCGCAGAGGTGTTTGCCTTTGCCATTTCGCTGACGTTTCTGTTTGCCGGGCGGCGGCGGTACGGCTATGCCGACTGAACAAGATCGTCTGTCAAAAGCCGCCGCGCACTGTCCTTTCGGGCAGGGCGCGGCGACTTTGTTATGCGGTTCAGCGGCCTTGCTCGGAGCCGTCCAGATATTCACGGATCAGATAGCGCGGACGCTGCTTGGTCTCCAGGTAGACCTTGCCGATATATTCTCCGATGATGCCGATGGCGATCAACTGGATCCCGCCGATCGCCCAGACCGAAAACATGATGCTTGTCCATCCCGGCGTCACCTGCCCGCGGCAGTACTGCACAAGTGAGTAGATCAGCATGGCGATAGAGATGAAAAACAGCAGCACACCGACCGTGAGGATCATGCGGATGGGTTTAATGCTCAGTGAGGTGATGCCCTCAAAGGCAAACGCCAGCATTTTTTTCAGCGGGTATTTGCTTTCGCCCGCAAAGCGTTCCTTCCGCTCATAATATACGCAGTCATGCCGATAACCGACCATCGGGACGATGCCGCGCAGGAACAGATTGACCTCGCGGAATTCCGAAAGCCCCTCCAGGGCGCGGCGGCTCATCAGCCGGTAATCCGCATGGTTGAATACCACTTCGACCCCGAAGGAGCGCAGCAGGCGATAGAATCCCTCGGCAGTCATCCGCTTGAACGCGGTGTCCTTTTTACGGGAGGAGCGCACGCCGTACACAATGTCGCAGCCATCCTCGTATTTTTCCAGCATGGCGTCCACGGCGTCGATATCGTCCTGCAGGTCGGCGTCCATGGAGATCACGCAGTCGGCGCGGTCGCGCACGGTCATCAGTCCGGCAAGCAGGGCGTTCTGATGCCCGCGGTTGCGGCTCAGATCGATTCCCTGGACATGCGGATCCTCGTTGTGAAACTGTGTGATCAGCTCCCAGGTGCGGTCCTTTGAGCCGTCGTTGACAAAAACGATGCGGCTGTCATTGGATATGGCGCCCGAAGCGGTCAGCGTGTCCAGTTTTTTCCGCAGACGCGACACCGTCTCCGGCAATACCTCCTGCTCGTTGTAGCAGGGAACGACAATATACAGTGTGGTCATAACGCCCTCCTGTTTTATCCGATTATTTCAAGGTCTATTGTATCAAAATCGAATAAAAAGGTCAAGAGGGGAGTGGGCATCAGCTCGTATAATCCTCCAGGAGGGATTCCAGTTCCCGGCGGCTTTGAGCGATCACGCCGCTTTTCAGCCGCAGCTGCTCCTCCTCCGGCAATGCGGCAACAGAAACGTCGTACAGCTCGCAGGGCTCGGGGGCGCCGGGCGCAAAAACGGCAAGCTGTCCGTTCCAGACGCCGAGGATCCATCCGGCTTCACGCGCGGCGGACGAGACGTCGGATATATCGTTCAAACTTTCGGCAGGGGCAGACGGGGTCAGCCGGAGCATGAGGAGGATCCCGGTCAGAAGCAGAGCGATGCCGATGACGAGACCGATGATCTTTCCGATGCAGTGGGACAAGATCGGTCATTCCTTTCCTTTTTATGCTGTCCACAGTATGTACATAAAAGAGGGAAAATATACCGGTCAGGCGGCTGATCGTGCGTACCTTAGAACAGGAAAGCGGAAAGTCAAGCGTTTTGATGCAGGGTATACATTGAAAATTCTACAGTTGGTATGATATAATGTGTACACACTGAAATGAGAGGAAAGAGATATGATTTTACATTGCATGAAAAAAGCGACATGGGAAGAACGAAAAGAGAAAGAATGCTGGGGGCAACGCAATATAAATGATGAGGGCTTTATCCATTGCTCGACTGTCGAATACTTTTGTAGAGTGGCAGTAAATTTTGCTTCTGTTGAGGATGATATGGTGCTGCTCTGCATTGACGAAGATAAATTAAACGCCGAGGTTCGGTATGAGGATAGCGATAATTGCGGAAGGGCCTATCCGCACATTTACGGTTTGGTTAACAATGATGCCGTAATGAAAGTGCTTCCGTTTTTAAGAAATGACGATGGTACCTGGATGAAAAACCCGGAGTTTGCGGACATCCCGGATAAATAGGAAAAATGGGCTTATGGGAACAGCCAACCACGATACAGAGGGATATAGAGATATATCGAATCCGTTGCTAAAGAATATACCTTGTGGACTGCGCCCTCGTGGATGAACCGATGGAAGCAGAAAAGGTATGACCGAAATCATACCTTTTCCACAGAAACAATATTTTAGTGTTTTATGAGCGCTGTCCTTTTTGTGCGGCTTTTGGGTATTATTCAAACACATAGTCCCCGAAAGCAGCGGGAAAGCTCGCCTGTACATGCAGTTGCTCCATCCATTCCCGCGTCTGCAGTGTGCGCCACGGACCGGAGTCCCGCCCGCCGCCGTTGTCGTTTTCCCAAAGCCAATCCGGCGCCGGATACAGACAGATTTTCGGTTCAATCAGGCTGTACATATCAAAGGTGACGCCGTTTTGCCCGTGGTGCGCCATCTGTACGATGTCGCAGCGCAGTTTATCGCGCGACTCGTTGACAAGGATCTTTTGCCCCTCCGGCGCCAGGTCGGCAAGGAACAGAACATCCCTTTTCGGGAATCCGACGCGCAATACAATACTCGTATCGTTTACACTGGGCATGTTTTCGTAATCCGGCAGGGAGTTGAGTACCTCGATGCTCACGCCGAAGTCGAAGCAGTCCCCGCGGCCGATCCGCACGGTGGGAATCCCGCTTTTGGGGAGCAGTTCCCAAAAAGCGGCGAAGTGCTGCTGCTGATTTTCCCGCGCAATGGCGGGCCAGTCAGGCGACGGGAACGAAAAATAGATGCCGTCGATTGTCAATTTGAGCTTTTCACGCTCTAAAAGCCGCAGAAGCGTGCCGTAGTGGTCGTCGTGCGCATGGGTGAGGAACCAGGCAGAAACGTGTCCGCCCTTTTCACGCAGAACACCTTCCAAAAAGTCGGCGTCCTCGTCACAGCAGTTGCCGCCGTCGATCATGATGAGCCGGCCGTCGGGGCTTTCGATCAGATAGGACATCATCTGCACATGACTTTTGTTGGAAAACTGATACAGTTTTCCGCCGCCCAGATTCAGATAGACGTGATTGACAGGCATAGATCATTCCTCCGCAGTGATAAAATAATGAAGGCAGCGCCAAAAACAAAAAATCCAATGGAAACAGCCGTGCGGGCGTTGTCCATCGGACTTTTCATCGTATTCATGTTGGGGATAAGGCGGCGCAGAGCTTACAGCGCGCGCACGACCTTACCGGAACGCAGGCAACGGGTGCAGGCGTACACATGGGTCGGACTACCGTTCACCATCGCTTTGACACGGCGGACATTCGGCTTCCAGGTGCGGTTCGCACGCCGATGGGAGTGGGAAACGCGGATACCAAACGTAACGCCTTTGCCGCAGAATTCACATTTTGCCATACTTTCTGCACCTCCTTTGCGCGGGGATATTTACACAACAGTAGTATTATAGCAGAACACATGCAGAAAAGCAAGCATTTTTTGAAAAAAGTTTTCTTTTCCCGCAAAAAAGCACTGTTTTTTCAAAAAAAGATGCCGGTTTGCTCTTTACAAATGAAGATATAAGTGATATAATAGCAAGGCTAATGCAACACACACGCAGAAACAGAAGACCGACCGGTGCTGTTTTTTGCAGTCGTCGGCGTGCGTTCTGCGGAGGTAAAACCAAGGAGGAAAAACACTATGGCAGTCGTATCTATGAAACAGTTGTTGGAGGCCGGCGTACACTTCGGTCACCAGACCCGCCGCTGGAACCCGAAAATGGCTCCGTACATCTTCACGGAGCGCAACGGGATCTACATCATTGATCTGCAGAAGACCGTGCGCAAGCTCGAAGAGGCGTATATGTTCGTGCGCGAGCTTTCCGCGAGCGGCAGCACTGTGCTGTTTGTCGGCACGAAGAAGCAGGCGCAGGATTCCATCCGTGAGGAAGCGACCCGCGCCGGCGCTTACTATGTCAATGCCCGTTGGCTCGGCGGTATGCTGACCAACTTCCGCACCATCCGCGGCCGCGTGGCGCGTCTGAGCCAGCTCAAGACGATGCAGGAGGACGGCACGTTCGACCTGCTGCCGAAAAAGGAAGTCATCCGTCTCGAGCATGAGATCGAGAAGCTCGAGAAGTTCATGGGCGGTATCAAGGATATGAAGAAGCTCCCCGGCGCCCTGTTTGTGGTCGATCCGCGCAAGGAGCGCATCGCGGTCTCCGAGGCGAAGAAGCTCGGTATTCCCGTTGTGGCTATCGTGGACACCAACTGCGATCCCGATGAAGTGGATTATGTGATCCCCGGCAACGATGATGCCATCCGTGCGGTCAAGCTGATCGCCGGCACGATGGCGGATGCGCTGATCGAGGGCCGTCAGGGTGAGGCCGATGCCGCTGAGGAAGCGGAAAAGGCCGAGGGCGAGACTGCCGAAGCCGAGAGCGCGGAATAATTGACCGCATCTGATTTAAGGATCAAGGAGGAAAACGATAATGGCATTTACAGCAAAGGACGTCGTCGCTCTCCGTGAGCGCACCGGCGTCGGCATGATGGATTGCAAGAAGGCGTTGACCGAAGCCGACGGCGATATGGACAAGGCCATTGATATTCTGCGTGAAAAGGGCCTGGCGAAGCAGGCGAAAAAAGCCAGCCGTGTGGCGGCTGAGGGCGTGGCGTATGCGACGGTCGATGCGGATAAGAAGGTCGGTGTTCTGGTGGAGGTCAACTCCGAGACCGACTTTGCCGCGAAGAGTGACAAGTTTATGGATTTCGTTAAGACTGTGGCGCAGACCATCATCGACGGCAATCCCGCCGATGTGGATGCGCTGATGGCGATGACCTGCCCGACCGGCGCGACGCTCGCTGACGAGCTGCGCGACAAGGTCATGGTGATCGGCGAGAACCTCAGCGTGCGCCGCTTTGTCCGCTATGAGGGCGATTGCGTCTCTTATGTCCACGGCGGCGGCCGTATCGGTGTGCTGGTTCGCTTTGAGGCGGATGCCGCTGCTTCCGGCAGCGAAGCACTGGTGGCCTGCGGCAAGGATGTGGCCATGCAGATCGCTGCGCTGAACGCACCGTATCTCGATAAGTCCACGGTTCCCGCTGCGGATCTGGCTCACGAGAAGGAAGTGCAGCTTGCGCTGATCCGCAACGATCCGAAGAATGCCAACAAGCCCGAGAATATTCTCGAGAAGATGATCGAAGGCAAAATGAAGAAGTTCTTCGAGGAGAACTGCGTCATGCAGCAGGCGTTCGTCAAAAACGGCGATCAGACGGTCGAGCAGTATGTGGCGGAGTGCGCCAAGGCCGTCGGCGGCGAGATGAAGGTCGTCGAGTTTGCCCGTTTTGAAAAGGGCGAGGGCATCCAGAAGCGCGAGGATGATTTCGCGGCGGAAGTCGCCAGCATGGTGAAGTAATTCAAACAGGCTTTCTCTGAAAAGCGGGAGGAACTTCCTCCCGCTTTTTTGTATAATGTTATCAGACCGAAGGGGAGAAAGGCAATGTCAACCATACCCATCCATACGATCGCGTCAGTCAGAACCGATCTGCCTGAAAAGTTCGGTGTGCCGCGGCAGAGCGGTCTGGCTGATCTGCCGGCGCGTATTGTTTTTGAGGAGCCGTACCGCAATGCGGATGCTCTGCGCGGCATTGAGCAGTACTCTCATCTGTGGATCGTCTGGCTTTTCTCGGAGGCTCAGCGGGAAAGCTGGTCGCCGACGGTACGGCCGCCGCGCCTCGGCGGTAACAGGCGTGTCGGGGTTTTTGCCACCCGCTCGCCGTTTCGCCCCAATCCGATCGCCCTGTCTTCTGTACGGCTGGAACGGGTCGAGCGGCATACCCCGGAGGGACCGATCCTGTATATCCGCGGCGCGGACATGATGGACGGCACACCCGTGCTGGACATTAAACCGTATCTGCCCTATACAGACGCACACCCTGATGCCTGCGGCGGCTTTGCCGAGCATGCCAAAGCCTATACGCTTGAGGTTGTATTTGCGCCGGAATGTGAGGGCAAATTGCCCCCGGAAAAAGAACAGATCCTGCGCCAGCTGCTGGCGCAGGATCCGCGTCCGGCATATCAGGATGATCCGAGCCGGGAATATCGCTTTACTTTTTCAGGGCATTGCGTGCGTTTTTTTGTTTGTGATCAAATTTTGACCGTGACCGGCGTAGATTGCCTGTGAAGCCATTCCGCTTTACAGAAAAACGCGCAGCTTATCGGTCAGATCCTGCTCTATTTTGATCAGCCGCGTGCACATGTCCAGCGCCTGTGAGGATGCATCCTTGTACTGATTGACATATTTGCTCAGGCTTTTGATACCCATGTGGCAGCCGTCGGTCATCAGCGAAGCAATCTGCTGATCGGTGTTGTTGACCATCATTTTCATACTTGTCGTGACCCAGGAGCTGATCGTTCCCATGACCGGCGGCTCTTTGTCCGGCTCGCCGTATTCGTTAAGCAGTGCGTGCAGGTCATTGCCAAGCTTCTCATGCTCCTGAAGCGAATGGGACAACAGGGCGTTCAATTTTTCAGAGGCGGTGTTGTCCAGCACCTGACGGAGGCTTTTGACTGCCATTTTTGTCCCGGAATCGCACTCCTGCAACAGAGCAACGGTGTCCTGCACAGCATTTTCTTTCACCATAGCGTTTATCTCCACCTTTCACCGGTAGTGTGCATCCGCTCAGGCGGATTTATGCACACCGGTCAGATCAAAGGTGGGGATTTTTTCTGTTCCGCTGCATCCGTATTGCTGGATAAATCCGCTTTCCCAACCGAGAGATTCGACGTAGTCACGTATTTTACGATACTCGCGGCGGGTCAGAGGGCGGTCGAGCGGAGAGGGGAGGTCGCCGATCGGCGTATACTGCATCAGCACGCTGACCGTGGCTTCCGGCAGCTCCTCGCGCAGCCACCGGAGGACCTCCATGGAATTTACGGTGTGTCCCGGGATGACAAGATGGCGGACGATCGTACCGCGGCGGGCCATGCCGTCGTCGCCGAGGGACAAAGGCCCGGTCTGGCGGAGCATCTCCCGCAGGGCGGGGCGGGCAAAAACGGTATAATCGGCAACGCCGGACAACTCGGCAGCCAGAGTATCGCCGCTGTATTTCAGATCGGGCAGATAAATGTCAATAATTCCCTCGAGCGCGCGCAGCGTCTCCACCCGCTCATAACCGCTGCTGTTATACACCAGCGGAACCGGCGGGCGATACCGCTTGACTGCGTCAAGGATAGCCGGAACAAAAGCGGTCGGATTGACAAAATTGATGTTGTGCGCTCCCTGCGCGACCAGCTCCGCCATGATCTCTGCCAGCCGCTCGGCTGAGACGATTTCGCCGTAATCCTGTTGGCTGATACGATAGTTTTGGCAGAAGCGGCAGCGCAGAGCACATCCGCTGAAGAAAATGGTGCCGGAGCCGCGTGTGCCGCTGATCGGCGGCTCTTCTCCGTAGTGCAGCGCCGCCCGCGCCAGCTGAGGTCTTGCGGGCATACGGCAAACGCCCGCCCCCGTTTCCTTATCGCGCACGCCCCTGCACATTCTCGGACAGAGGGAACATGTAAAGCTCAATCGCTTGTCACCTCCGCTCTGCCGCCAAATGAAGAAGTGCCTTCCGTTCATTGGGGCAGGTGCCGTCAATCACTGCCGCCAAAAGCAAGTCGAGCGTTTCTCCCAGTGCCTTTCCCGGCGGGTAGCCGATTGCCAGCAGATCCGAACCGTCGATCGCGAGATCCCGCACGGTATAGCAGGCGTGATCGGCCAGCAGCGCCTTTACCATTGTGGTCAGCGCATCGGCTTTTTCGGTGCGGTAGCGGACAGCCGCCGATTTGGCGAGATCGTCCGCCCGCTGGATCTGGATCAACTGCAAAAGTGCCTCCGGTCCGATGCGGTTGAGCCATTTTGTCAGACAGGGGGCATTCGGCGTCAGATCGGCATCGTGATAGCGGATCAGCAGGCAGACGCGCTCTCTGAGCTGATTACTGGCGTGAAGCCGGCGCAGCACTGCATCTGCGATCTCGGCACTTTTTCCCTCATGCCCTTTAAAATGACCGCGGTGCTGCGCATCCATGGTAAAGGTATGCGGCTTTCCGGTATCGTGCAGGAGCATAGCCCATCGCATGTAGGCACAGGACGGCACATTTTCCAGTGCGCGCAGGGTGTGGGTGTAGACGTCGAAATTATGATAGGGGGAGTGCTGTTGAAAACCGAAGCAGGGGGTCAGCTCGGGGATAAATACCGCGACCACATCCGAGAATTCCTCCAGAACCGGGCGCACGCCGTTTCCGCAGAGCAGCTTGGTCATCTCACTGTAGATTCGCTCGGAAGCGATATGCGCCAGCGATGCGCGGCACCGGTGAACGGCATCGGCAGTTTCCGGGGCGATCCGCAGCTGAAGCGCAGACGCAAACCGCAGCGCACGCAGAATACGCAGGGCGTCCTCGTTAAACCGTTCGGTCGGATCGCCGACACAGCGCAGACGCCGCCGCGCCAGATCCTCCTGCCCGCCGTAGAAATCAATCAGTCCGCCGTCGGGATGATACGCCATGGCGTTGATGGTGAAATCGCGCCGCGCCAGATCCTCCTTGAGCTCGCGGGTAAAGCGCACCTGATCGGGGTGGCGGTGATCGGAATAGGCGCTTTCCACCCGATAGGTCGTGATCTCCGCCGTGCTGCCCTTGCCGTCAATGGCGGTGACGGTGCCGTGCTTGAGGCCGGTGTCGGCAATGCGGAATCCCGAAAGAGATCGTTTGACCTGCTCGGGCGCGGCAGACGTGGTGATATCCCAGTCCTTCGGCGTGCGCCCAAGCAGCAGGTCGCGCACGCAGCCACCGACCAGATACGCTTCGTAGCCGTTTTCATTCAGTTGTCTGACGATCCGCTCTGTGTAGTCGGGTATGGTCCATTTCATTCGCGGTCGCTCCTTTATTTTATTCACTCTGATTTTTGTTCGCTGAAAACCGGCCTTCCACATCGCTGCGGGACATGTGGTAGTAGCCGCGCCAAATGGCGGAAAGCGTGCGGTTGGAGGTCGTGCCGGATACGGTGCGGATCAGCGTTTCGCGGATGATGCCGTTTTGCTCGGATACGATCCTGCGCAATGTGGAAACATAGCTTTTCCAGCTATTCACAGAGGAATGGCTGTTCCACCGCTCGATCTGGTACGGCATCTCGTCCGCGATCTCATCCACCATGCGGTCAAATATGGTGAGCATACGTTCCGTCTGAAACGTGGTCTCCAGCGCCTTGACATAGCTTGACAGGAACAGTTCGCGGAAATCGACGTTCTTCATCAGTTCCCGCATCAACACTGTGCTGAACGCTCGTCCGACGCCGTGACCGCGCGGATTGACGATCTCTTCCAGATAGTTCTGCGCGTGTGTACTGGGAAAAAGCGCCCAGTCATAGTCGAACATCACCCAGCGCCATTTGGATACGCCGTCGGTGGTACGGT